>CALLBD010000017.1 GCA_938001915.1 uncultured Caulobacterales bacterium
TGGAAGGCGATGATTGAGCCTGCGGAGGAGGTGTTGGCATATTCGTCCAGCACGACTGGCGCTTGTTCGATTTCGACATCCTTGCCGAGCACTTTCTTCGCGATGAGAACATTCATGTTCAGATTGGCCTGATGCAGCCACATGCGCTTCAGATCATTTGGATCAATGCCATGCGCTGCGGCTTCATCATTGATGAGTTTCGCCACCATGGGCACGACTTCTTTGAACACGCTGCGGCCGTTTTGGACGAAGAGCTTATCCGTTAGGCCCATCTTGCCGCGTGTGCCGTGCAGGCCGTCGTCTTCGGGGGCCGTATGATTGAGGAAACCGAAATTATTACGAATGTTGTTCGAGAATTGCGTGACAAGCTTTGAGCCAATGATTTCCCAATGCTGTTTAGGCGCAACCGAAATATCTTCAATCAGCAGCGCCGTCGCCACATCACCGAAAATGAAATGCGCATCGCGGTCTTTCAGGTTTAAATGCGCTGTGCAGATTTCAGGATTTACGACAAGAACGGATTTCGCTTGTCCGCCCGCAATTAACCCGCGCGCGGATTCAATACCGAAGGTCGCGCTGGAACAGGCGACATTCATATCAAAAGCAAAACCAGAAGTTCCCAATAAGGATTGGACTTCGACGGCGATGGCGGGATAGCCGCGCTGTAGGTTCGAACAGGCGACTATGACCGCGCCGACATCTTCAGCTGAACGGCCCGCGGTTTCGAGCGCTTGCCTCGCAGCTTTAACGGCCATTTCGGCGAGAACGGAAGGCTCATCATTTGACCGTGCTGGGATACGGGGCGCCATGATGTCAGGGTCAAGCATAGGCGCTTTGGACATAACAAAGCGGGATTTAATGCCAGAGGCTTTCTCAATGAAAGCGGCGTCGGAATAGGTGAGGGCGTCTTTCTCGCCGCTTTCAATTTCCGAGGCATTTTCGGAATTCCATTTATCGACATAGGCGTTGAAGGCCTCAACGAGTTCTTCGTTGGAAACAGAGTCCTTCGGTGTCCATAGACCCGTCGCGGAAATAACAGCCGTCACCTTATACCTCTTCGTGCAAATATGTTCGGAACGCTATGCCGAACCACGCACGCGGTCTCAAGCTTTGAATCAGACTAGGTCGAGAGAAAAATATATATATCAGAAAGAAAATACCCCGACCAACTACTGTGTGGGACTGAACTGGCCGGGGTATCTAGCAGGCTGACGCCTGTTAATGCCTATCTAGTCATAACTACGCATCAGAACAAGATTTGGAACAATATGGGCTGAGTTATTTACAGCTAGGACGTGCCAAGTCCTAAGAAATTCGTACTCTTGTCAACCTCGGTTTTGACATGTTCAATACCTGTGATTGTTACGAGATCCCGAAAAACTGAATAGATGATGCGGTCTTTTCTGTCTCCATATGCTGGAAGAGTCTCAAAATCGGGCGTATCAGCTCTCCAAATCGCTAGTTTATATAGTAGATCCTCAAAGGTTTTTGCGCGTGACTGACATGCGGCGTCGGCGACCTGGTCTTGAGCGTCGATGATTTTATCTAGTTTGTCTTCGATACTTAACGGAATTTCCGAGGGCGACGTCTTTGTCACTGTCGTCAAACTGTTCTCCAAACCCATCCAGAGCGAGAAGAGCGCTTTTTGAAAGGATTGTTCAGAAATCTCGGGTGATTGAATTGTTTGAAGCGTGTCTGATGCATGTTGAATTGCAGAGTGCATAGTGTGTTTTCCCAGCTAAGCGCGGACAAATTCCGCCCAATTTCGGTCTAGCGTGCCCACTACGGCCAACCGTGGCGTTCAATTCACGCATTTGGGTTTTCACGCAATAGTTGAAAACTACTATAAAGTGTATTTTATGTTAGAATTCCGCAATTATGCGTGATAAATGAGCGAATCTCTGTCCCTGTCTGACGCTGAGTGTCAGATTTAGCAACAATACGAAGGTGGGAAATCCTATGGCGAACCCCCCGGCCACTAATTTAAATCCTTATTGTAGGGCCGTGTTCCAACCGAACTCAATTGTCTGGGCGATAAATGAAGTCGCTAATGCAAAAACTATATCAGACATTTCAGCCGTGATTGATTTTGCCAATATTCGAAATCCTTATCAGATCATCAGCCTGGGAATTTGTTCTTTGGACGACGTGAGGGTCAAGGATATAATTTATGAAATAAGTTTTCCAGGCTTAGAATTCAGCATGAGTGATTTTCCAGACGACATGAAATGGGACGTATGCCGCGAGTCCGAATGTCAGTTAAAGCCGTTCGATTTATTGTCTCATGCGTTTGAGACGAGTGATACTGAAAGATTTGAACGGATACGGGAAATTGCGGCGAAAGCGGGACTAAAACAAATTATGGTCATTCCTATGATGATAAAAAACACGACAACTGTGGCGATTATTAATTTGCCCAATGGAGATTTTGAAAATCACGCGAGCGAATGTCTGCCGAAAATTTACCAATTCACATATGCTGTTTTCGAACGGTTCCCGAAGTTACTGGCCTGGCCGAAAGCCGGGAAGCTGACACCCCGAGAGGTGGAAGTTTTAACGCTTTCCGCAAAAGGGTTGACCGAAGCCGCCATAGCCGCCCGTTGCGGGATTAGTATTAATACTGTCCGCAATCATGTCGAAAACAGTAAGGTGAAGTTAAACGCGAAGAACAAACTCCATGCTGTGATGATTGCCGCTGAGACCCATGAAATTCAAACTGTCCTAGGTTAGAAAACCGTAGCCTTATTTAAGGTGACAGCTGCTACCGGTCCTCGGGATTTGTGGCTTTAATCCGGAGAACATGGGCTCTGATGTCCTCGCCCGTGTAGGGCGAATGAACCCGCTGTTCGCTAGCTGGATGAAATTGCAGACCTAAGTTTTCGCCCTCTCTATAGGATTGCTTCGGGCGAATAGGCCTTGTCTGGAAACCTCCGCCGCAGGTCGGGCAAACATTCCGCAAAATTCCATCAACACAGCCCGCGCAATAAGTACATTCATAAGAGCAAATCCGCGCCTCAGGCGATTCAGGCGGAAGGTCACAATCACACAATTCGCAATTTGGACGAAGTTGCAGCATTAGGAAGGCCTTTTATCTAGCAGGGTTCAATTTCGCAGCCGATCCAATACGCCTTGCAATATATATCCAGCTGCGAGCTTATCGACATTTTCCGCACGTTTTTTGCGGCTCATATCTGCGTCAATCATCCCGCGCGTAACCGCCATGGTTGACAGGCGTTCATCCCAAAAGAAGATTGGGATATCGCGGATTTTTATAAGATTTTTGGCGAAATCTTTCACGGATTGGACGCGCGGGCCGGCGGTGCCGTTCATGTTCATGGGCAGCCCAATGATAAGTGCGGCGGCGTGGTTAGTTTCATATATCTTTAGAAGCTCAGCCGCATCAGGCGTGAACTTCTTGCGGTGAATGGTTTTGAGCGGTGTGGCGATTAGGCGCGTGCGGTCAGAGATTGCTAGGCCCAACGTCTTGGTCCCAGGGTCGAGCCCGAGTAGCGGGCCCGTCGTAGCCGCGATGTCTTCTAACGTTTGAATAGGCATGAGCGGCGCTTAGCTGAGAATGAAGGGTGCGGCTAGCCATACTATGTAGGACCCAGCCACGAACTTTAACGTATTTCGACACCATCGCCGCGCAAAGCGTTGCCATAATATTGCGATAGACCCAAAAGCGAGCGCGACATCAATTTTGCTCACCCAAGACGCATGGTGATTTTCATCCCAATAAGATAACGGACTAAAAAAGCGCCAGTCTGATAGCGGCCAAAAATGGCGATAGGCGTCCTCTGCGTGTACAGGTAAATCCGTAGCCATATGGATGAGAGCGGCGAGGGCAAAAAATAAGAAAAGCCTGCCCCATGTGGTGCCCCGCGCTGTAAATCCGATGACAGCCAAAAGTGCATAAATCGGAATGGAATTAAACCACGCTATTAGGTTTTGCATAGGGGCTTCAAAATACAGCACGCGCCACATCTCTTCGCCCGACACCCCGTTTACGATCGATTGGTAGGGTGCCCAGAGATATATGGCGAGGTCTGGAATAAGAGAGCCCGTGAAAATCGTAAAATTGCGCGTGCGGTCGCCCTGTTTCGACAAGGCCGCCAGTGCCAAGAGCGTATGGGTTGGGCTAATCACGAGGCTGTCTTATGTCTTTGGGGGCGCAGGCGCAATCACCTCGCACAAGGCGCATGGGCGATTACTTCTGCCGCTCTGGGTGCACGCCTATCCAATTTTCATCGACATAGTCTTTGATAGCTTTGGCGTCGGCCTCCATATCCCCCGTCAGCGGGAAGAGACGGTCGAGGACAACATGCTTATTCGGACCGTCAAAGGCACAGATGAAAACAGGTACGTCTGCCGCATAGGCGACGCGCAGAAACCCGGTTTTATATTTGCTGACTTTGGAGCGCGTGCCTTCGGGCGGAAAGCCAATACAGACTTTATCTGTCTCTTTGATATATTGGGTCAATTGCTCAACGACGGCTTTGCCGCCACGCCCGCGGTCCACGGGATATCCTCCCAGTGCACGGAATAAGGGCCCCATAGGCCAGAAAAACCATTCTTTCTTTATGAGGAAGGTGTATTTGAAACCGCTGGCAAGCATAGCCAGAGACGCACTAATGGCATCCCAATTCGAGGTGTGAGGGACGCCAATAATGACAAATTTATCGACATCTGGCATGCGCCCCTTGAGCTTCCACCCTGTCAGCTTCAATCCAAATGATCCGAAACCACGCGTAAAGCGATTACCCATACGCGGACTGTGGGGGGACATATGTGGATTGTCATACTTCATATAACGGGTGTCATACTGAAATTTGCATCGTTGAAAAGATGCGCAGGTGAATAACGCAAACACACCTATGACTAGACCGAGGAGCCTACATGTTTTTCTTATTTATGCCGAGATAAGTACTTTCCATATAGGTTTGTATCGCCGTGTTTTCTGTTTCGACTTCGCCTGTCGGGTGCCAGAGCTTATCTAAAACCACGCGTTTATTGGCTGCATCAATGCCCACAATGAAAAGCGGGACGCCGAGGCCTTTTGCAATACGAAGATAGCCTGTCTTGTAACGCTCGACTTTGGAGCGCGTACCTTCGGGGGTAATGCCTAGCCAGACTTTGTCATTTGCTTCAAAAGCCTCTTTAACTTGTCCGATAACGTCTATTTTGCTGCCGCGGTCAATGGGAATGCCGCCAAGGGCTTTCCATAAACCGCCAAGCGGCCAAAAGAAGGCTTCCTTTTTCATCATCCATGAAAATTTCAAACCCACAGACAGCATAGACCCCATGGCGAGGCAAAAGTCCCAATTAGATGTATGCGGCCCGCCAATGATAATGGCCTTTTTCAAATTAGGTAATTCGCCGTGTAAGCTCCAGCCCATGGCTTTCAGGATGACATCGCCAATCCACCGGGTCAGGCTGTTGCCCATACGCGGCGTATTTGGCCCTATAAAGGCATTATCATACTTCAATCGGGCCTCCATGTGGCCAGCCCGGCGGACTAGCTTAGGCGTTTTTGGGTTTTAATCCTGTATAGCTTCTACGCACAAAGTCACGGATTCGGTTGTTGTCTAGCTCGATATCGCCCGATAAATCCATGACGCGATCAAAAAAGAGCTCACGGGAGACGGAATTCACGCCGACGACATAGACTGGCACCCCAGTTTCATAAGCGATGCGAAGATAGCCCTTTTTATAGCGGCCAACTTTGGAACGCGTGCCTTCTGGCGTAATGCCGACCCAGGCCTTCTCTCGTGCGGCGAACCAATCTCCCATCTGCTCGACTACGTTTTTAGCCGCTTTGCGATCAATAGGAATGCCGCCCATTCGTTTAAACATCCCGCCAAATGGAAAGAAGAAGGCTTCTTTTTTCATCATCCAGCTATAATTTAAGCCAAGCGAATAGCGCATACCTAGCGCGAGAACGAGATCCCAATTTGATGTGTGCGGCGCGCCAAGAAGAATTGCCTTGGGCACATTTGGAACCGTACCGCCTATTTTCATGCCGACAATGCGCAACAAGATGCGGCCGAAAGCGCGGGAGAGAGATCCTCCAAATGCAGGCGCGTTTGGAGGTGTGAGAGGCGCTGACATAAACCACTTTCTAAAAGGGGAAGTACAAGTCCAGTGCGGCTTGCTTATTTTTCAATCGCCCAGTCTCTATGTCGTGCAGATGGGGGTTACAAGTGTAACCATGTTCATATTGCGGTGTTGAAACTCTTGCCCCTGCTTTTGCCCCCTGCTAACCGCGCAGCTCAAGAGTGAAGGACCCGCCAAATGGCCCAAACAAGCAAACAGCCGGAAAACGGCGTTTCCGCACAAGACGTCAAGAAAATTGCAAGGCTCTCGCGCCTCCATGTCGAGGAAGATCGTCTGGAGCCAATTGCAGAGGATTTGAACGGTATATTGGGCTGGATTGAGCAGCTCGGCGAAGTTGATGTTGAAGGCGTTGAGCCCATGACATCTGCCGTGGATATGGCAGCGCCTCTGCGCAGTGATGATGTCTCGGATGGCGGGAAGCGCGATGAAGTGTTGAAAAACGCGCCAAAATCAGATGACGGCTTTTTTGTCGTGCCGCGTTCGGTGGAGTAGGTCATGAGCGATTTAACAAAACTTACATTATCTGATGCGCTGAATGGCATGGCCAAGGGCGATTTTTCGTCTGTTGAACTGACTAAGGCTCATATTGAGGCTTGTACGGCGGGGGCAAAACTTAATGCCTTTATTACGGACAC
>CALLBD010000018.1 GCA_938001915.1 uncultured Caulobacterales bacterium
CGCGCGCAGGACAAGCGCCGAAAGATCTTCGGCTTTGTAGGATTTCTTCCCCAGCATATGGGTTTTGGTTGTCCCCATTCCGCGTTTAAACCGCGCGACAGTTTTATCAGGATGGGTTATCAGTCGGTGTTTTGCCGCCTCGCCAACCAGAATATCGCCTGAGTCAGAAACCCCAACGACGGAGGGAGTTAAAAACGTTCCGCTGCTATTTTGTATCAGCTCGGGCCCATCTTCCGTGAATATGGAAATGAGGGAATTCGTTGTGCCGAGATCAATGCCGACAAGTGCCATAAAAACGCCTTTAAAACCCGTTTATCGTGTAGGTTTTCGTCTCGCCTTGCTGTCTTCAAGTCAAGGCCCTCTCGGGATATTCTCCGCATATCATGTGGAGTTTCTGCCGATTCTACGTCGCCAAAATCGTCAATGGTTCTAAAAATAAAGGCTCCAAATAGGAGCCTTTAAAGACTATATTCTGATTGTTGGGCTTAATAGCCGCCGCGGCGAACGCTTCGCGTGCCGAACCGGTTTCTGCTTCCAAATGACCGGCTGCTTCCAAATCTTTGATTTGAGAAACGCTGGCTTCTGGAGTATCCGTAGTCATAATAACCGAAAGAACTCCGCGTGTTGAAACCGCGGTTAAACCCGCGTCTGGAATCGAAACGTCTGGAGTTAAAGCTCCGCGAATTAAAACGTCTATTATTAAAGCGCCGGTTATTTCCATCATCTGCGATAGCTACGCCTGCGGCGCCGCCGATGAGGGCACCTACAATTGCGCCCTCTGTTCCATTACCGCGTCCAGCGACCTCGGAGCCGATAACGCCGCCTACGACTGCGCCGATAGCGCCGCCAATGAGCTGGTTGTTATTATCCTGACGCACAACCTGTGTACGCTGATTAAAGCTTGATTGTGCCATGGCCGGTGCAGAGACCGTCGCAACAACCGCAATAGCGGCGAGGGCAGATAGTGTTGTTTTTTTCATTGTGTTGAACATGATGTTCTCCTTCGTGATGACTCATAGATAAGCCTTTTCAGTGGAATAGCTATTCACGCTCAGACACATGGTGGTTAGATTCGAGGCGCCCATACTCACGCTAATGCGAGAATGGGTGATGTTAGATCTAAGGTAAACGACCCAAAGAACAGTTCAACGCTCGAAATATGATTTTCATAAATATTTTGTATTGACGAATATCATATTGTTATATATATACAACAATATGATATATAATAGAATAAAAATATTGCGAACAGAAAAGGGATTGTCTCGAAAGGACTTGGCGGAGGCTGTCGGAGTCAATTTCCAGACAATCGGGTATTTGGAGCGCGGGGATTATAATGCCTCGTTAGAGCTCGCGTTTAAACTCGCCGAATATTTCAATGTTCCAATTGATATGGCGTTTTCGCCGCGCCCCTTCAAAACTATGGCGGAGGAGTTAGCTGAACTACGGGCCGCCGAAAAATAAGATGACGATAGACGGGTGTCGCGCCAAAAGTTCGAGAAAGTAAGGAATGGAATTAAAATGTTGAAATCAATCGCCAGAGTTTTTGAGTTTAAGGAAAGTAGTATCTCCAAATCCACCTTGCGTCGGATTACGATTGCCTTACTGCTAACTCTACCGCTTTTTCCGCTGGGTGTGATGCGAATTTATGATCTATTCTCTAATCCGATAGTAGACGGCATGGCGAAGGGGTTAATGATAGTCGGGCTCATTTGCCTAATTTACTGTATGTCTACGCGCTTCGTGAACCGGTTTTATTTTCCAGATAAATATCTGGATGAATGGGAGATTGGGATCAAACATAAATCGATGGCTTTCTCATTTATGATACTGTTTTGGGTCGTTCCTTTTGTAATTGTTGCCGCGCTAATCGCTTCATCTGGCGCTGTCTGGGAAGTTTCGGGAATTGTTGTATTTCACATTGGCATGGCAATTTTGCTTGGACTATGTTATATTCAGATCTTTCACGCACTCTGGCAAGTTCGACCCTTCGATCAAGAGTAGCTGAAAAAGCCTCGAACCTAAGCCGCCTAAGCCTCTTGCTTTTGCGGCGGCTTCGCCACATATCGCGCTCAAAGTTTTTCTAGAAAATGAGAGCGTAAAATGGCCCGTCAATTCTGCTATCACATGCAAGGTCTGACGAAGAAATTCGGCAATAAGACCATTCTCGACAATGTGCATTTGTCTTTCTATCCCGATGCAAAAATCGGCCTTATCGGTGTGAACGGTGCAGGTAAGTCGACTCTCATGAAAGTCATGGCCGGCATCGACAATGAGGTCACGGGCGAACATTGGGCTGCTGAAGGCGTAAAAGTCGGATACTTACCGCAGGAACCAAAGCTCGACCCCTCCAAGACCGTCTGGGAAAATGTCATTGAAGGCTGCGAAGATAAGCAAATCTTCGATGCCTACAACAAAGCTGCCACGGATATGGCGACGGAATATACTGATGAGCTCATGGAGCAGATGACGTCTCTGCAAGAGCAGGTCGATGGTCGCGATGCGTGGGATATTGACTCCAAAATTGAAATGGCCATGCAGGCCCTGCGGTGTCCGCCTAAAGAAGATCCCGTTACATCTCTTTCGGGCGGTGAAGCGCGCCGCGTCGCCCTGTGTCAGCTTTTGTTATCCAAGCCTGATTTACTTCTCCTCGACGAGCCAACCAACCATTTGGATGCGGAAACTGTGGCGTGGCTAGAGAATTATCTCGTCAAATATACCGGCGCGATCATCCTCATTACCCATGATCGCTACTTCCTTGACAATATCACAAATTGGACCCTCGAAATCGACCGAGGTCGGGCCTATCCGCATGAGGGAAATTACTCGTCATGGCTAGAAGCCAAAGGTAAGCGCATGGATCAAGAGGGCCGCGAGAGCGACTCCAAGACAAAAGCTTTGAAACGTGAATTAGAGTGGATTCGCTCTAACCCGAAAGCGCGTCAGTCTAAGTCAAAAGCCCGTATCAGCGCCTATGAAAAGCTCCGGGATGAAGCCGAAAATGAGGTCGTCTCCCACGCGGAAATCCGTATTCCGATGGGTGAGCGTCTAGGCAACATCGTTGTCGAAGCTAATAATGTCTCTAAAGGGTTTGGAGATAAGCTCCTGATTAAAGACCTCTCCTTCAAATTGCCGCGCGGCGGTATTGTCGGTGTTATTGGACCGAACGGTGCAGGTAAGACGACCTTGTTCAAAATGATTACGGGCGAAGAACAGCCTGATGAAGGCACATTCAAAGTCGGCGAAACTGTTGAGCTAGGATATGTCGACCAAAACCGAGATGCACTGGATAACTCCAAAAATGTTTGGGAAGCCATCTCCGATGGCTTAGACATTCTGGTCATGGGCAAACGCGAAGTGCCATCCCGCGCCTATGTTGGCGCCTTTAACTTCAAAGGCACCGACCAGCAGAAGAATGTCGGACAATTGTCTGGCGGTGAGCGTAACCGTGTGAACATGGCGAAAATGCTGACGCGGCCCGCAAACCTCCTACTTCTTGATGAACCGACGAACGACTTAGACCGCGAAACGCTGGCGTCTCTCGAGGTTGCTTTGGAGAAGTTCCCAGGCTGTGCCGTGGTCATCTCGCATGATCGCTTCTTCCTCGACCGTGTTGCCACGCATATCCTTGCTTATGAAGGCGATAGCCATGTGGAGTGGTTCGAAGGCAACTTCGCGGATTATATCGAAGATAAAAAGCGCCGTCTCGGACCAGATGCCGACATGCCGAAGAAGCTCAAATTTGTGAAATTTGATCGTTAAAGCGCACGCATTAGATGGGTTGACAATCCTTGTGTCAATCTTGTCTGATATAGTTATGAAACTTTTTGCAACTTTCCTTGTGGTCTTGGCCTTGATCGGCTGTTCGCAAAGTTCAAATTCAGCCTCGGCGCAAACCGCGCCGCCTATTCTTGTTGATCAATTTGGCTATCTTCCCACATTGGAAAAGGTTGCAATTATAAAAGATCCTCAAACCGGGTTTGACGCGGATAAATCCTTCGTTCCTGGCCAGAGATATGCCGTCGTCAATACGGCAACGGGACAGAGCGTTTATACGGGAACGCCGCGAGCCTGGAAAAACGGAAAAGTCGATACGGCGTCGGGTGACCGCGTCTGGCATTTTGATTTCTCATCCGTACGAGCGCCTGGCCGCTATGTAATTCGGGACTTGGACAAGCGCGTCGATAGCTATGCCTTTGAAATTTCGCCCAATGTCTACAAACCTGTCCTGAAAGCCGCCTTTAAGACCTTTTATCTTCAGCGCGCGGGGTATGAAAAAACACGAGCATTGGCGGGCCCCTGGTCGGATGGTGCGTCGCACTTAGGGCGCGGTCAGGACCCGCAGGCGCGCTTATTTAATCGCCCGAGAGACGCTTCAACCCAGCGGGATTTGCGCGGCGGATGGTATGATGCGGGGGATTACAATAAATATACAAGCTGGACGGCGGATTACATCAGGGAGCTGCTTGGGGCTTATTTGGAAAACCCGAATGTCTGGACAGATGATTTCGAAATTCCAGAATCGGGAAATGGCGTGCCTGATCTCCTAGACGAGGTGAAATGGGGTTTGGATTGGCTTGAACGGATGCAAAACAAAGACGGATCGATGTTATCTGTAATGGGTTTGTCAAGCGGGTCGCCGCCCTCTTCCGCGAAGAAACCGAGCCTATATGGTCCGCAAAACACATCGGCGAGCTTTAGTGCAGCGGGCGCTTTTGCGATTGCGTCTAAAGTTTTTAGCCGCGTGCCTCGCTTTGAGGCCGATGCAAAACGATATGCTTCGCGCGCGGAGAAGGCCTGGTTGTGGGCGGAAGCCAATCCGAATGTGAAGTTTTGGAATAACGACCCCCGCAGCAATTCCGACGGCTTAGCCGCAGGTCAACAAGAGGTAGAGGCTGACCGTTTGGCGAAAAAAAAGCTGATTGCCGCTGTTCATATGTCGGTGCTGACCGGTGATGCCTATTTCGATGGCGTAATTGGGCGGCTTTACCAGACGGTGAAACCAATGACTGCCAATAGCCCCGATGGTTTTGAGCGCACACTGGCCGCTGATCTTCTTTATTATGCGCGGCAAGGGAAAACCTCGCCGCGCGTTTCGGCGCGTATCAAACGCGACTATGTGTCCAAGGTTTTGAATGGTCATAATGGGTGGCCAACAAAGCAAAATGATGAAGACGCCTACCGCGCATTCGTCGATGGATATTGGTGGGGAAGCAATTCAACAAAAGCGAAAAGAGGGGCCGTCTATACCCAAGCGATTGTTGCGGGGGTAGGAAATAGGTCTCGGACTGAATATCTGAATGCGGCTGCCGACTATTTGCATTATATTCATGGGGCCAATCCACTCAATAAAGCCTATTTGTCAAACATGGGGCGATATGGCGCTGAAAATTCCGTGAAGGAATTTTATCATGCTTGGTTCCAAAATGGCTCGGTCTGGGATGCTGTGGGGTCCTCAAGATATGGTCCGGCCCCTGGTTTTCTGGTGGGCGGTCCCAATCAGTATTATGAGCGCGATAACTGCTGTAATTCGACCTGCGGCGGGGCAGGCGATAAGCTGTGTAAAATTCCTGTGAAATCACCTCCTTCTGGCCAGCCTCCCGCAAAGTCTTACACCGACTTTAATGAGACATGGCCCATCAATAGCTGGGAAGTGACAGAAAATTCCAATAGCTATCAGGTCGCTTACATACGCTTATTATCAAAGTTCACGCGGTGAATTTCATCATATAAAGTTTTTTTTATATACTTATACAGAACTATTGGGTAAGTGTTTCCCATGGACGCTGTCGCGACATATCTGAAAACTCTCGGGCATCCCGACCGTTTGCGTATATTGGCGCTTTTAAATCAAGGGGAACTCACTGTGAGTGAGCTGGTCCAAATTTTAAATTTGTCTCAGCCGCGCGTGACCCAATACATAAAGTCTTTGGAGCAGGTGGGGGTTGTTGAAAGACTCCGGGAAGGTAGCTGGGTGTTCTCCCGTCTGAAGCGCGCGCAAGCCGCGCATGCGGATATTCTAGCCCCGACATTAGCCGCGCTGTCATTGCAAGATAAGCAATTAGCCTCTGATCGCGCGAATTTGGATAAAGTCAGAGCTCATAGATCCAAGCAGGCAGATGCCTTTTTTGCCTCCGTCGCGAATGATCATGATCAGTTGGGGCATGAATATCTGCCCCAAATGGACATTGAATCGGCTTTGTTAGGTCTCGTATCTGGACAAGTCTTTCAGCGCATGGTGGATCTCGGCACGGGTACGGGCCGGATGCTGAAACTTTTTGCATCCCATATAAAAAGTGGTGTGGGCGTTGATGATAGCGTCGAAATGCTCCGCGTTGCGCGTCATACGCTCTCAGATGACGCTTATATGCACATTTCCGTCCAACAGGCTGATTTACAAGATGCCCCGCTAAAAGACGGGGCAGCAGATTTAGTGACGATGCATCAAGTCTTACATTTTTTGGAAGAACCGACGCGCGCCGTAAAGGAAGCCGCACGGCTTCTTGGGCCAGGTGGGCACTTGCTCGTGACAGATTTCGCCTCCCATGATTTAGAAAATTATAGAGAGAAATATTCGCATCGCCGCCTCGGCTTTAGCGATGTCGACATAGAAAAATTTCTGTCGGAAAATGAATTTGAACTCAGACAGATTGAGACAATTCCTGCCTCCGATTCAACAACTCCAGACGTCAAAATATGGTATGCCGTCAAACATCCCGTTGCCTATTCACTGAAAGATAAGCCATGAACGCTCGACTCCCACTTCGTGATCCCAATGCACCCGTCGGCGCAATTGCGCGGGCCTGTGCCGAAAGCCCAGACCTCAAAGTCAGCTTCGAATTTTTTCCGCCGAAAAATCAGAAGATGGAAGAAAAACTTTGGGACTCTATCGAAAAGCTTGCGCCTCTGTCTCCCGATTTTGTCTCCGTAACCTACGGTGCGGGCGGCTCGACACGGGAGCGCACGCACCGCACTGTTGCGCGAATGGTGAAAGAAACAGACTTTGCACCTGCCGCGCATTTGACCTGTGTGGATGCAACCAGAGAAGAAATTGATGAAGTCGCGCGCGAATATTGGAATGCGGGCGTACGGCATATTGTTGCGCTAAGAGGCGACCCCTCTAGCGGCATTGGCGAAGCCTACACGCCGCATCCGAACGGATATGCCTATGCCAATGATTTGACAGAAGGGCTGAAGAAAATCGCAGATTTTGAGGTGTCCGTATCTGCCTATCCAGAGCAACATCCTGAGAGCGCGAATTGGTCAGTCGAAATTGATAATCTGAAGCGGAAAATTGATGCCGGCGCGACTCGGGCGATTACGCAATTTTTCTTCTCACCCGATATTTTTTGGCGCTTTCAGGACCGGGTATTAGACGCGGGTATCGATATCCCGATTGTTCCAGGGCTTATGCTGCAGCCAAACTTCAAAGGCCTTGCGCGTATGTCTAAGATGTGCGGTGTCTCTGTGCCCGATTGGTATGCGGGGTTATTTGAAGGCCTTGAGGATGACGCAATCACGCGGGATATGCTGACAGCGACCTTAGCGGCCGAACTTACGGCCGAACTAAGAGATAGAGGCGTAAATCATTTCCATCTCTATACACTAAACCGAGCCGAAATTGCTTCGGCTGTTAGCCGTATATTGGGCTTGCACCAAAGACGGAATGTGGAAGCCGTCGCATGATGAAAAACCCAAGAAATCTATTGATATTTGCGGTAATTGGCGGCGTCGTCGGATTGGGCTTGGGTATTGCAATTGGGCGCTTGAGCGTTCCGGACAGAAGCAAATTATCCGTGTCTGACAGCCGCGACGATATGCGCGCCGTTCTGGCTGCTCAACAGAAGGCTTGGAACGCGGGCGATATCGAAGGTTTTATGCAAGGCTATGCGCAGCGCGATACGCTGCGTTTTGCCTCTGGCGGCGATATTACTTATGGATGGGGTGCGACTTTAGACCGATATCAACGAAGATATTCCGATCGATCAAAAATGGGGACCCTGACTTTTGATATTTTGTCGGTAGAACAGATGAATGCGGGCAGGGGCCTGATATTTGGCAAGTGGATTTTGCAACGCGAGGCCGATGCGCCGAGCGGTCTATTTACGCTTCACATGGTGAAAACAAAGGATGGCTGGAAAATCGTGTCCGACCACACCAGCTCAGCCTCTAATTAAGCGATAAACCTAAACGCCAATGTCGAGTTTGCCTCGCACCAGATTATCGTAATCTGACGCGAGTGCATGGCAGATTTCACCAACCGTATAGGGGTGACCATCAATTTCCCGTACGGGCGTCACTTCAGCGGCTGTACCAACAACAAAGCACTCGTCAAAATGGGGCATTTCTGCAGGATGTATGTCGCGCTTATGTACGGAATATCCTCGTTTCTCCGCGAGTTTAACGACCGAGTCATGCGTTATGCCCTCGAGGAGGATGTCATTCGTTGGCGTATGAATTTCTCCATTACGGACAAAGAAAATATGCGCGCCCGTACATTCCGCCACGCGGCCTTTGTAATCAAACATGAGTGCGTCGTCCCAGCCCTCAGCTTGGGCTTTGTCCTTCGCCAATGTGCAAATCATATAAAGTCCAGCCGCTTTGGATTTACAGGGCGCAGACCGCGGGTCGGGTCGAATCCAATCTGAAATACACAGGCGAATGCCTTTCATCTTATCTTCGAAATAGCTGCCCCAATGCCATGCCGCGACACCGAAGTGGATTTTATTATTCTTCGAAGCCACGCCCATCATATCAGAGCCTCGCCAAGCGAAGGGGCGAAGATAGGCATCTTTCAGCCCTGACTTGGCTAATGTGTCGAGACAAGCCTGGTCAATTTGTTCTAAGGAATAGGGAATTTCATAGCCAAGGAGTTTGGCCGAGTTCACAAGTCTTTTGCTGTGGTCCGTCAAACGGAAAATTTCCCCATCATAGGCCCGATTGCCTTCAAAGACACAAGACCCATAATGTAAAGAGTGAGTCAGCACATGGATTTTTGTCTCGCGCCAATCGACAAATTCACCGTCGATCCAAATTACGCCGTCGCGGTCATGATAAGCTTTTTCAATCATGATGTTTCCTTTTTGACTTAAACAGTGAAGCGCCAATGACTTGCCAATGGTTCCAATACACGTCATTTATATTTTGTAGCGGAAAAGTCATCGTTAATATGCTGTTGATAGGGCCAAATATCCATGAGTATGACCTATTTGGAACGTTCTAACACCCATATCCTTATTATTGATGATGATGATAGGATACGGGATCTGCTCTCGCGTTATCTATCGAAAAATGGCTATCGCGCGAGTACCGCGAATGGCGCTGACGAGGCGCGGCAGAAAATGCAAGGTTTGAAATATGACCTTCTTATCGTGGATATTATGATGCCCGGCGAGGATGGTCTTACCTTAACTCGGTCTTTGCGCGATCATCATGATGTGCCTATTATTCTGCTTACGGCTTTGGGGGAAGCGGACCAACGCATTGCAGGATTGCGGTCGGGGGCAGATGACTATTTGTCTAAACCTTTCGAGCCCGAAGAGCTTTTACTCCGCATCGATAATATTTTTAAGCGCACTGGCAAACAGCTCACATCAGATAAGGTTGTTTTTGGGCCTTATGAATTTGACATGACGAAAGCCATTTTGCGTAAAAATGGAAAACAAATGAAGCTCACAACAGGCGAACAAACGCTGCTGTCATTACTGGCGGGACAGTCTGGCGGCGTTGTCTCAAGATATATATTATCTGATAATATCAAGGCGCAATCTGAACGGGCCGTGGATGTGCAAATGACTCGGCTGCGCCGCAAGCTAGAAGATAATACGTCAGAGCCTCAATATTTACTTACCGTCCGAGGCGAAGGCTATCGGCTGGTTTCCGATGCCGTCTAGCTAGACGATGTTTTCGCTTAGGAACATATTGCCAAAATCTATTTTTTGGCGCGCCTTTCTCATCATCATTCTTCCCATTGTTATTATGCAGATGCTGGTGGCGTGGTATTTCTTCAATGCCCATTGGGCCCGCGTTACCTCAAACCTATCCGACTCTGTGGCCGCAGATATTGCGGTTGCTACGCAATTATTTCGCGAAGACCCGACCGATGAAACGGCGAAAAAACTTGATGCGCTTTTGCGGCCAGAGATGGAATTATCGGTCGTTCTACGTCCGGCTGATACATTGCCGACGGCAACTCGGAATGCTTTTTTTTCGGCTTTGGACAAAACCCTGCGGCGCAGTCTCACAGAGGCGGTGAGTGCGCCATTCTGGTTCGACACAACCCGTTACCCGAACCATATTGATATTCGCATCCAAGTGGACGAGGGGGTCTTGCGCTTCATTGCTGCGCGGGAACGCGTTTTTGCGCCAACGGGATACGTGTTTATTTTCTGGTTGATCACGGCAACGGTGGTGAGTTCACTGATTTCCATTCTTTTTATCCGCCGTCAGTCCGACCCTATTCGAGAGTTAGCCGCTGCCGCTGCCGCCTTCGGTAAAGGGCAAGACATTTCCAATTTTAAACCAAGAGGCGCGTCTGAGGTAAGGATGGCAGGGCAGAGCTTCCTCAAAATGCGCCGACGCTTGCGACGTCATATCGAACAACGTACCCTGATGCTGGCGGGCGTGTCTCATGATTTAAGAACGCCTCTGACGCGGTTAAAGTTACAACTCGCCATGCAAGATGATAGCGAGGATACACGGGCGGCGCGCAAAGATGTTGATGAAATGGAAGCCATGCTGACGGGGTATCTCGATTTTGCGCGCGGTATGGAGTCTGAAAAATCACAACATGTGCAACTGCAGGACCTCATCTCCGATGTCGTGAATAGCCGAAACGTTGTCGTACCCGCCTTTGAGGATCGAACCATCTCTATTCGCCCAATCATGCTGAAACGCTGTCTCGGGAATCTCATTAGTAATGCCGCGAAGTATGGGGCGGTCTGTCATTTGAAGGTCGAACATGCGAACGGCTTTTTACTCATCTCAGTAGAGGATGACGGGCCTGGTATTCCTAAGGGCCAAAGGCAAGCCGCGTTTAAGGCCTTTCAACGCTTGGACGAGGCTAGAAATCAAAATATAGAGGGTGTGGGTCTTGGCCTGTCAATTTCGCAGGATATTGCGCAACTGCATGGCGGAACCATTTTATTGGAAGATAGCGATCTCGGCGGTTTAAAGGCGACCCTTCGCCTGCCGCTCTAACGCCGTGACTATTTGGCCAGCTGTTTAGCGCGCGCGAACGCCGCCCGAACTGTCGCGATGATCATTTTTGACAGACCGCCGTCCTCCCCCATCAAGACATCCAAGGCGGCCTGTGTTGTGCCATTTGGTGAGGTGACGTTTTTCCGGAGTGTCTCGGGACTTTCATCCGTTTTGCTTAGAAGTTTGGCCGAACCAATTATGGTTTGGCGCGCTAATTTTGCAGCGACGTCAGGGGGCAAATCGAGCGCCACTGCGCCCGCTTCTAAGGCTTCGACCAGGTGAAAAACATAGGCGGGTCCCGATCCAGAGATAGCTGTTACTGCATTTAGATCAGCCTCGCTATCTACTCTGACAATTTCGCCACCCGGCCTTAAAAGTGTCTCAGCTTCTTCGATTTTTTCTGGAGAAATCTTGGGGTCGGCATAGATGGCGCTAATCCCGGCGCCAATGGCGGCGGGTGTGTTTGGCATTGAACGTATGACGATTCGGCCGTCAAAAATTTGATCTAATTGCCTCAGGCTTGTTCCGGCCAAAATCGAAACAATCATGGCATTTGGCGGGAGAGCGGCCGCGATTTCAGGGCCGACATCTTTGAACATCTGAGGTTTGATTGCCAATAATACGGTTTGAACCGACTTTGGAATTTCCGACGTTTGGGTAAAATGCTTAGCTCCGCGCTCAATTGCGAAAATCGCTTCAGGACCTGGAGAGGGGTCAAGGATAGCGAGTTTACGCGGTGTGACGACGCCAGAGTCGAGCCAACCAGTTAAAAGCGCTCCGCCCATTTTGCCTGCGCCAATCAAAAGATGAGTTACGGCCATTAGGGTTGCGCCGCCAGATCCACTAAGGCGCTCGTCAGTGCATCCTCTGGTGATTTTCCTGCCCATATAACATATTGGCTCGCGGGATATCCCCTTTCCGCGGCGTCAAGGGCATGCGCCAGCATATCGAGGCCTTGCTCAGTACCTAATTCTGCGCCGCCCCGAAGTGAAGTAGAGTCCCGATAGACCAAAGAGCGGCTTTTATCCCAATAGTCAAAATGACCTGAGGTTAAACGCTCATTCAACAGGCTCATTAAGCGGCAAATATCATCAGAGCGGCCCCCTGGCATCCGGCCTTCAAATAGCAAGAAGACTTGCACTTGCTCACTTGCCGTGTTCCAGGTGAGCGACACGTCATGTTCACACCAAAGCCCTGGGAGGGAGATGTGCAATTCGTTGATGTCAACGCGCTCATACTCATAGCCCTCCGCAATACAAATGCGTTTGAAAACCTCTAATGGGTTTTGCCGAATACCTATGGCTCCTGAAAGGGTCGGGCTCGGCCTAATATGACGTTGATCAGCGTAAGACATGCAATCCTGGTGAATCAATTTAATTTCTGACATCAAGCTATGGCCATTCGCGATTCCCGCAAGCCCTATTGTGCGAGTGGGTGTTGATAACCGAAAATTGTGGTGTTTATTCGTAAAATATCTTGTGAATTCGTATATTTAGCGCGGGAAAAGCCGTATGATATTGTCTCCCTCACGGGCGCGAATCTCGCCGCTAGTGTAGTAAATGCGGCCAAATCCATCCGTCAGAGAAACCGAAAGGATTGGCGCGGGGACATATGGGTCAAAATAAATGCTATCCGCCACTAAGCTAAAAGGAATTCGAGTCGGATTTCCGGAAATTATAAGAGTTTGTTCGGTCAAGATTGGGTTTTCGTTATAATTCCCGCGATCTTGTTTGAGTTTAATGTTCAGGCGCGCTTGCTGGGGAATGCCGTTCACAGGATCAAAGGCGGCTTCGCCCCGGATGAGCGTTTGCGCCATTGAAGCCACATTAAGATTTTTGCCGCGATTTGTCGCGACTCCTTGCCTGAGGCCGTCGAGAGCCAGGCTGTATTTTATGTCAGGCCCATTATAGCCAACAGGGTTTCTCATGACGAAAGTCTTTCGGCCAGCCGGATTTGTTATCCAAGCCTTGAAGGCAAGATCAGGAGGGTTGGGTCGATCCCAAATACCGCGGCGCATAGAAAATTTAATTGTGCCATTTTGTGCAATGGCAGGGCGGAAGTCTTGCGCGGCCATTTCCATCGATAACCCCCCCGCAAGTCCATTTTCTAAAAGCTGGACATGGAGCATGGAACCCGCTGGAAGACTAGAATTGGGCGGAAGGGTGATGTTCCCCGTAATTGTTTCGACAGATGTAAAATCAGGCTTAGTCACATTCCCTATGTCTAAATTGGATGGTGGGGTAAGGGTCAAAATTCGTAAGTCTGGAGATAAGACAGGCAGAGGGTAAGTCGTTTTGAGGACAAGGTTCTGATTTTGATCGCGCAGTTCCCCCTCAAGCCTAAGGCTATTTATACTCTCTGGATATGTTAGAATAGCCTCTGTTTCCGTGCCTAAATTCTCTAGGAAAAGCGTTGATTGCGATAGGTTTTTTCGCGCGCTATTATCAGCTGTTGAGCTGTGTTCGAACAAGGTGAGGGTTAGACTGAATTTGCCTGTTAGATTAGGCCATTCATAAAACACCTTCACCGGAAGCCCCGTTTTCGTGGGGGTCATTTGGATAGGTGTCTGTTGGGCGTCAGGCGTCCCGATAGATCCATAAATGTCTTTTGGTGTTTGCGGTTTGGAAATTTGCGAGCTGTTTTGCGCGAGCGCAGACGTCCCGGATAAAATCAGAGACAGCCCCACTGCAAAGCGACCAATTGTGTGCCAAGACATCATAGCCAGCTTGGTTGCGCCTGAATTAGGGCGAAATCGTGGCACATTTAACCTTCTGGTTTCCAGCGGGGGAACTTCTGCATGATGCTCAGAAAAACATCTGAATTTACGCAAGCCGTCAGCCAATCGCGGGTGAAGGGGAGGGTGTTGTCATCGGCCCACCAGTCAGGTTCGACAGCGGCAAATTGGCGAATAAAGGGGAAGCTGGCCATATCCGTTGGTCCCATCTCAGCCCCGCAAATAAAGGCCGACTGGCTGAGCCGCTGCTCAATGCCGCTCAAAGCGTCTTTGGCTTTCGCCCTGTGAGATAAATCGACATCGCCCCGCTTAACGCTGGGGTCATAGCGCGACGCATATTTGTATCGGTCAAGATGATATTTGAACGGGCCGTCTATTGCGTCGATTATGTCCGTTTCAAATTCTGCATCAGGCAAAGCCCAGCGCATAATATCTAGACTTTCCTCAAGGACTTTTGATCCCGTGATAAGCACAGGCACTGAGCCTTTGGGGGAGACTTCCAACATATGGTCGGGCTTATCGCGAAGCAGAACTTCGCGGTGCTCATAGTCGGTCTCGGCGATGGATAAGGCCATTCTCGCCCGCATCGCATAGGGGCATCGCCGAAAACTATAGAGTATATTCCCCATTAGCTGGCCTTGCGCCCAATATGGGTTTCCCCGCGCTGTTTTGCGAGTTGGATTTGCTTTTGCCGTTCAGCGAACGCTGCCTTTTGCGTCTCGGTCATCTCAGCATGGCAATGATGACAGGATATGCCTTTTTGATATTCAGGTCTGAGTTTTTCATCTTCGGTGATCGGACGGCGGCAGGCGAAACACTGGTCATATTCTGATTCCGCGAGGCCATGTGTAACGGCGACACGCTGGTCGAAGACAAAACAATCGCCTTCCCACAGGCTTTGTGTTTCAGGCTGAGTTTCGAGATATTTTAGGATGCCGCCTTTTAAATGATAGACATCATCAAATCCGTTTTCGAGCATAAAGGATGAGGCTTTTTCGCAGCGAATGCCGCCCGTACAGAACATGGCGACTTTGGGTTTGTTGATAGCGCCGCGATTGGCTTCGACCCAATCTGGAAACTCACGAAAGGTCTTTGTGTTCGGATTAACTGCGCCTTTGAAGGTTCCAATGCCGACTTCGTAGTCATTGCGCGTGTCGATTAAAATTGTATCGGGGTCCGTGATGAGCGCGTTCCAATCATCGGGGTCAACGTAAGTTCCAACGGTCTTATTGGGGTCCACGCCGTCGACGCCCATTGTCACGATTTCGCGCTTTAAGCGGACCTTCATGCGGTAGAAGGGCATGTCTTCGGCGCTTGAATATTTCACGTCTAAATCTGCGAGACGGGGGTCCGCGCGTAGAAAGTCAATAACCTCTGAGATGGCTGCAGCCTCTCCGGCAATGGTGCCGTTTACGCCTTCAAGCGCGAGGAGCAGCGTGCCTTTAGCGCCGTATAAATCACACATACTCTGGAGCGGTTCGCGCAAGCGCTCGTAGTCTGGAAGAGACGTAAATTTATACAGAGCTGCGACGCGGTAAGACATGGCCGCGATTTAGGTTTGGAGTGTCAAAGCGTCAAGCCGAACTAGCCGTTTGGCGTCACAGGCGTTGGCTCTGCGATACTCGCAATGAGGCTGTCGTAAATCGGGGAGTTTTCAATCCAGGAGACAATGTTTTCCGACATGCCTTGTTTTCTGAATAACTCGCTCATGGAATCCTTGATGATGTTCGGGTCATTACACCTCTTCGCCACCGTCTTTAGGTCTTTTATCCCTTGGCCACGTGTCAGCTCTTTTTTCATTTTGTTCATGGCTTTATTTAACGACCAAAGTTGCACGAGGTTGGGTGTGTCACCCTTGGCCCAGGTTTTTGAAACGCTAGAAAATGTCTTGAGGGATGACCTCGCAGAGCTCTCAATTTTACCTACGGCTTTTGTTGCGCGCGGCGCGATCCATTCGGATGTGCAAACTTCTGCAGGGTCTGGCGTTGACGCGCAGGCGCTCAGTAAAAGGACTGCTGGTAGGCATAAAAATATAGCTCGCATGAATTTCATTCCTAAACTGTACTGCGTCCCTTAAACATAAGCAAGCGAGGCAGAAAATGATGGTTTAGCCCGCCTAGTTTTGGCTCTCGGAGCCATTTATGTCGATGGGGTCGGCGACTAACATCGCCCAATAGGTCGAATAGGTCGTGGTGGGTTCATAGACCAAGGCTAGGCCAAATTCGGTGACATCGTCTCTCAGCATATTTTCATTATGGCCGGGGGAGTCTTTCCACGCTTGAAAGACGGCGTCCCAACTCATTTGGCCCGTCGCGACGTTTTCACCCGCGATGGAGAAATAATAGCCTTGGCGCTGGATACGGTCACCATGACCTGAACCATCCGTGCCAGTATGGCTGATGATACCCGCCGCCGCGAGATCACGGGCGTGGACTTCTGAGGCGCGGTTTAGGCGCTCGTCATAAATAAGCGTTTGGACGTTTTTGGAGACGCGATAGGCGTTCAAATCTGCGAGGGCTTTTTCAAAGTCGACAGGCTCAGGCGGCACGCGCGGGAAGGCGGCATTTGCGCCAAACCCATTATTAAGCCGGCATTGTATTTCGGGTTTGCTGGTGTCGGGTTGATAGATGACCGTGCCGCGGCACGTTTGGCTGTCGGCCTTACACAGGGCTCTGCAGGCTTCATCAGAGGTGACAATTTCGATGGCATATGTACCGTCATCTTCGGCAAATTCGCCAATAGCTTTGGCGGGAGGTTCAGCGGATGCTACAGTAAAACTGGCGACAAACAAGGCGGTCAATGTGGCCGCGCTGGTGAGTGTCCATAGGTTTGTTATCATCTTATAAAGCCTAGGATGCATTTTATCTTCCAGATGTGAATGACAGACCAGGCCTAAATTTGAAATGGCATTTGGATTACGTCTTGGTCAGAATCTGTATTTACCGGCCCGCTGATTGCGCGGCGGAGCCTCCGCCAGAGGCCATGTCGCGTTCCGTGATAAAAGCGGTACTCATCTCCGAATAAAAGGCCGCAAGTTCTTGCGCGCGCGCATCATCGATATTGGGATCAGGGGCCGCGAGCGCAAGAAGGTCCTGTCCCTTATGCGCGCCGATCATATAGGCTTTCCAGATATCGACAGGAGTCAGGCCGCCCGTGATTTTTCCCATTGAGCTATTGTCATCATTTCCGAGCCAGACACCCGTTGTCATTTGCGAGGTAAATCCCACGAACCACGCATCGCGATAATCCTGTGAGGTGCCAGTTTTGCCGCCCGCTTCACGTTTACCAAGGCGCGCCCCGTGGCCTGTGCCCGTTTCAATCACGTCGCGCAGCATAGAGGTCATTTGGCGCGCATAGGGGACAGGGTAGACGCGGCGGCCCGCAATGGTGCGGCGCGTGTAAAGCGGCGCGCCAGAGGTGTTCTCAATATAAGTGATAAGGTGCATAGGACGCAGGAGCCCTTCATTGGCAAAGACCGAATAGGCGCGGGTCATTTCCTCCAATGTGACTTCCGATGACCCCAGCGCGAGGGAATATTCTGGCCGTAATTTGCTCTTTATGCCAAATCGATTGGCGAGCGAGGCGACTTGCGATGGCCCCACTTCGGCCGTGATTTGCGCGGCAATCGTATTGATTGAGAGCTTCAACGCTTCGCGCAGTGTCATCGGGCCACGATAGCGGCGCGTGTAGTTTTCAGGGGCCCAGTTTCCAATTTCCGTTGGCTGGTCGATACGTATCGTGCCGGGCGAGAACCCATTTTCTAACGCGGCGGCATAGGCGAAGGTTTTGAAGCTGGAGCCGGGTTGACGTTTGGCCTGAAAGGCGCGGTTGAATTTGGAGGCGCTATAATCGCGGCCGCCAACCAGCGCTAAAATCGCGCCACTGCGATTGTCAACGGAGACCAATGCGCCATCTCCAATTTTTCGCCATTTCGCTGTTTTGTCCAGGATGCGTGTCAGTGTGTCATGCGCGAGCTTCTGTTTCTCTGTGTCGAGTGTTGTTTTGACGATGAGGTCTTGCTGCCCGTCGCTGAGCAGCTCCGGCGCTTGGTCCGCCACGAGATCAAACACATAGCCGATGATATCGTCACTGATAAGCTGCTCTGGGGCCTCCGCGATGACGGGCGGGTTATCTTTGGCTTCCTGCATTTGCTCAGGGGTAATCATGTCATTGGCGACCATCCGCTGGAGAACCAGGCTGGAGCGGGCCAAGGCTCTGTCGAAATGCTCGAGCGGATTATAGCGAGACGGCGCTTGCGGTAATCCCGCCAGCATCGCGGCTTCTGCGAGATTTATCTTACCAGCGGATTTGCCGAAATATCTTTGCGCGGCGGCTTCGACGCCGAATACGCGCGGTCCCATGGGAATGCGGTTGATATAGAGCTCAAGGATTTCGGGCTTGGACAGAACCGCTTCCATATCACGGGCGAGAACGGCTTCTTGGAATTTACGGCGATAGGATTTTTCCGGCGAGAGGATGATATTTTTCACTAGCTGCTGCGTTAGCGTGGAGCCGCCTTGCGTCTTCTCGCCTGCGCGCGTATTTTCAAATAGGGCGCGCAAAATCGCCTTATTATCGATACCCGCATGCTCATAGAAGCGCTCATCTTCGATCGCGAGAAAGGCATCTCCGACATAGCTCGGCATTTGCCCCAGTTTCATGGGCTTTCCGATATAGGGACCGCGGTGGCCGATTTCGTTACCGTCCTTATCTAAGAGGGTCATATTCGGCTTAAGGTTCAGCTCCCACATCGTGCGCTTATCGGGCAGGGAAGGTAGGTCTTTGAGCAGGTAATGCCGCGTCTGAAAATAGGCCAAGGCGACAAGCGCCGATAGCAGCGCCAAAAAAATAAGCGCAAAGGCACGCCGCCGTCTCTTGCGGTCGGCAATGGCCACCGCTTCTGGATTTATGTCGGCGCGATATGTTGGCATTATCTCCTTTCGCCCGTAAAGGCGTCCTATGACTCACTCCTCTAAGCCAGATGCGCCCTTTTGGAAAACCAAAAATATGGCAGAAATGAGCCGGTCAGAGTGGGAAAGCCTCTGTGACAGCTGTGGTAAGTGCTGTTGCATCAGATTGGAAGACGAAGACACAGGCCAAGTCTATATCACCGATGTGGCGTGTAAGCTGTTCAATCCTAGCACCTGCCGCTGCGGGGATTACCCAAATCGCTCCAAATTAGTGCCCGATTGCGTGACCCTCTCGCCCGTTAATGTCAGCCAGCTGCATTGGATGCCCCAGACCTGCGCCTATCGCCTGATTGCGGAAGGCAAGGACTTGCCTGACTATCACCATCTCGTCTCTGACTCGCGCGAGACCATACATGAGGTCGGGATGAGCGTGCAGGACGCGGTGACGAGCGAGGCTTTGGTGGATGAAGACGAAGTCGCAACCCGCATCGTCATCTGGCCGGGTGAACCTGAGGTGTATTGAGGCAAGCGGGTTCGTTTGCAGTCCATCTGGGGACTGCCGAAGCTAACAGGTTGTCCGTGAAAATAGGACCGTCCGCGTGGTGACAGCCTCGATGGCTGCCAATGGTTTAATCTATAAGATGTTTACGAGGCTTCCACCACGCGGCTGTGACGTTTTGAAGAACGGCCTCATTACCTCACCTATCCACCGCTTGTACCGACATTAGTTTTCACTAAGCGAATACAGCAGTTTGAGGGCAGGCCCCGAGATTCAAGTTAACGAGAGAGCGTATCATAACTGACCCGTTTCACACACAGCCTCTCAAACCAGCAAGTCGATATCTTACCTGTCCAGTGTCTGAAGGAACCCCATTAATATGCAGGGTTAAATGGGATGTGAGGATTATGTTTTTTGACTTTTTTATAAGCGGTTGATTTTAGATTATTTTTTACCGTCATCCTCGGCCTTGAGCCGAGGATCCATCTCCCCATCGCAACATGGACCCTCGGCTCAGGGGCCGAGGGTGACGGAAGAGTGGTAGAAAGTCGTGTAATAACGGAAAGGGCGTTGTTTACGCTCCAGCTAGTTTTGTAACCTTCGCTGTCTTTGGTCTGTCCTTGAACTTAAACCCTGTTTTGAAAAATTGAATCACACGATTTTTTGACGGCGTTCGCGGGTCAAGACTGCCGAAGGCGAGCAGAGCGAAGAGGCCAATTTGAGAGATAAAATCTCCGAGAAGGTGGATAAGCGAAAAGTCTATTGCATGTTTGAGTGTCCAGGGTGAATCAGATTTAGATGTGCCTTGTTTGCCTGTCTCCGCTAATGCGTCCCAAAATCGCGTCATAGTGCCAGAATCTTTGATCATATGGTCGTCATAAAATGATGTAAGGGCGTTGGGGGTTACAGAGAACAAGAAAGCGAAGGCGAAAAGTAATAAGCATACCGCCAAAGTGCGTTTTCTGCGTCCAATTTCTTTAAATCGTAAATAGATAATGACGCCAAAGAAAAGTGGGACAAGGGTTAAATGCGCCAGTAAAATGGCACCACTTGCTTGATTCATAAAATCTAGCGATTCATCATTTGGAATGATGTCCGAGAGGGCTAATAATCTCACGGCAGCCGTAGCGAGCGGGATAATAATGATAATCGCCAATCCCCAGATTAAAAATGATTTACGGCTCATGTTCATCGCTCCCTCTTCGTGTATAAGTTGTAGTTTACCGTTCATACCTTAAAGATAGGTATCCTCGACGCGGCAGGCGGAATTACGCGAAAATAGGGTTAAGGGCCTCTTGTTTCAGTGATGGTCGGAGTTTTCTTTGTTGCAGTTGCAAATCATTCGCATATCATTCAGTGAAATCGTATAAAATTCAGCGGGTTGGCGGAGTACATCTCTGGTCATCCCGGCTGAAAAACACTCACATTTGCGTCAGATTGCCCGTTGCATTCCGAGGGCGGTCTCAATAGGTTCCCGCGAAATGGCAGGCCTTTGTGAGTCTGCGCTTTTAGCCTGCGAGTCCCATGTCCGAATTCTTGCTGGAATATCTCCCTGTTGTCATCCTGTTCGGGATTGCGACTGTGCTATCTTTATTATTCCTCTTGGTGCCAACGGTGATTGCGCCAAAGGACCCAGATTCAGAGAAGGTCTCGACATATGAGTGCGGCTTTAACGCCTTTGACGACTCGCGCATGAAATTCGATGTGCGCTTTTACTTGGTCGCCATCCTCTTCATTATCTTTGATATCGAGGTCGCGTTCCTCTTTCCCTACGCGGTGTCGCTGGACACGATGACGTGGCAGGCCTGGGCGGTGGTTATGATTTTCCTCGCCGAGCTCGCGGGCGGACTTTATTATGCGTGGAAAATCGGCGCATTGGATTGGGAATAGGGGAGTAAGGCAATGGTTCTCGTAAATCCAAATGGTGATGTCGGAACGCCGGCCTATGACCCGAAAACCCATGATGTTGGGTTTACGGGCCTGTCCGATGAGCTAGCCGATAAAGGCTTTATCACGGCGGCGTCGGATGATTTGATTACTTGGGCGCGGACGGGCTCCCTCATGTGGATGACTTTTGGTCTGGCGTGTTGCGCGGTTGAGATGATGCAGGCGTCTATGCCGCGTTATGACGTCGAGCGCTTTGGCTTTGCGCCGCGTGCTTCCCCCCGTCAGTCGGATGTTATGATCGTGGCCGGTACGCTCACCAATAAAATGGCACCCGCTTTACGCAAGGTCTACGACCAAATGCCAAATCCGCGCTATGTGATTTCCATGGGGTCGTG
The DNA here is from genome assembly GCA_938001915.1 of uncultured Caulobacterales bacterium. Taxonomy (GTDB): domain Bacteria; phylum Pseudomonadota; class Alphaproteobacteria; order Caulobacterales; family Maricaulaceae; genus Litorimonas. The sequence continues at coordinate 21,625 of CALLBD010000018.1, forward strand.
CGCCAATGGCGGCGGCTATTATCACTACTCTTATGCGGTTGTACGCGGCTGTGACCGGATTGTCCCTGTTGATGTTTATGTGCCGGGCTGTCCTCCGACCGCGGAAGCGCTGGTCTATGGTATTTTGCAATTGCAGAAGAAAATCCGCCGCGAAGGGAATATTGAGCGCTAATGTCCCAAGACGCGATTAAAGATACGACGATGATGGACGATTTTAAAGCCCATATTGAAACGCAATTGGCCGATGCGGTGAATAGCGCCGAGATTGCCTTTGGCGAGTTGACGCTCAATGCGCGCCGTGCCGAAATTCTCAATGTGCTGACTTTTCTGCGCGATGATCCGATTTGCCGCTTCACCCAGCTCACAGATATCGCGGGCGTGGATTACCCTGCGCGCGAACGCCGTTTTGAAGTTGTATATCACTTGCTCTCCATGGAGCATAATGCCCGTATCCGCGTGAAAATCACGACGGATGAAGCGACCGCCGTTAATAGCTGTGCGCCCGTCTTTCCCAATGCGGATTGGTATGAGCGCGAAGCCTTTGATATGTATGGCGTAGCCTTTGATAATCACCCAGACCTGCGCCGTATTCTTACGGATTATGGGTTTGAGGGCTATCCCTTGCGCAAAGATTTCCCGCTCTCTGGCTTTGTCGAGGTGCGCTATGATGAGGTCCGTAAGGCTGTGGTCTATGAACCTGTAAACCTCCCGCAAGAATACAGAAGCTTCGACTTCCTCAACCCGTGGGAAGGCGGCAAATATGAGCTGCCCGGTGACGAGAAAGCCGAGGCCGAATAGCATGCGGGCCGTGGCCATATCCATATCCCTTGTGACTCTCTGTCTCGCGGCGTGTTCCCCTAACGGGAAATATAAGGTCGCCGTGGATGATGATAGGTTCGACCTATTATCCTATAATATGCCAGATATCCTCGCCAGTGATGCGAAAAGATGTGTCAAAGGTGCGCCCCTCTTGAGGGGTCAGGGCGGTGCGCAAGATTCCGTTTCCGAACAGTTATTCGAGAACATCTTAGATTTATGGCAAGTCATCGATGTTTCTCTTTTGTCGAACGGGGAGCCTGACGAAGTTTTACCCAATGGCGGCGATCCGAGTAAAGTTGCTTCAATTTTTCCAAGCGGAATTAAACTGCCCACAGCTGTCGCGCATGCCTGCGGGGAGTATGCGGGCCAAGTGGCGGTTCGGATTGGGCTAATTTCCGCCGCTGACAGTATTGATGTGGCGCTAGAAGAAGACCCGCAAGTCTTTGAAAAGGCGGGGCTAGATTTAGAGCAAGTTCGGGCGGGCCTGAAGGTGCTAGACGGGCAAGTCAAAGGTCTGGCGGGGCTCGCTGTCGCGGATAAGGTGCATTGTACGGCTATTTATCAAGCCGCAAGTGTATCGGATGGAAACCTGGGGCCTTATTTCAACATTTGGCGGGCCGCCTTGATTGGCGCAATAGAGGCGGGCGAGCTCGACCCAGCCCAAATCGACGCTCGCAGTGTCTATTGGCAAGCCCTCGCAACGACGGGCGCGGAGGCTGTGACGTCCACCGAGGGATATCAAGCTCAGGCTACGCGCTGCGATGGATGGATAAATGAAGCTGTAGCAAAACAGGCGGCAGGATAATGGCGAGGGCTAAAGCTATCAGTATTAGCGGCAAATATGCGCTGCCTGGCGATGAGAAAGCGGGAGGTGCGTCGTGATGCGCTTGCGTTCTTCCGTTGGAGTTACTCTTTTTGTCATTGGTGGTCTGTTGACTTCCTCGTGCGCTGATGCAGTGGTCGTTGAGAAAGATTTGGGTCCGGTCCCTGGTGAATTGGCGAAATTGGATGTGCATAGTTTGAGGGAATGTACTGCAGTTTTTGAGTGGGTTAATTTTCAATCGAAGCCAGGTCATAGTGTGATTAAGCCGGAGATTGCTACTCTTTATCGGGATGTTTGGTTGATGGCTCTAAATACGAAAACCTCGAAGTCTCATAATCCGAAAGATATTTTGAAAAACTCTGACTTTAAAGAGGATAGTCTTAATCATGGTAGTTCGATTGCTCCCGATAAGGCTGCACAGCGCTGTACGAGAATAACTGCAGATGCGCTGGAAACTCTCGGATTTGAAACGGGACTCGAATAATGACCACCACTGAAGCCATACTCGAAGGCGACGACCGTAACTTCACGATTAATTTCGGCCCGCAGCATCCTGCGGCCCATGGCGTTTTGCGCCTTGTGCTTGAACTCGAGGGCGAGATTGTTGAGCGCGTCGACCCGCATATTGGCTTGCTGCATCGCGGCACGGAAAAGCTGATGGAGCATAAGACCTATCTCCAAGCGCTGCCTTATATGGATCGCCTCGATTATGTTGCGCCAATGAACCAAGAGCATGCGTTTTGTCTCGCGATTGAAAAGCTGACGGGTATGGGCGTACCGCGCCGCGCGCAATTCATCCGCGTACTCTATTCCGAGATTGGCCGCATTCTCTCGCATATGCTCAATATCACGACGCAGGCGATGGATGTGGGCGCGCTGACCCCGCCGGTTTGGGGTTTCGAAGAGCGCGAAAAGCTTATGGTGTTTTATGAGCGCGCTTGTGGCTCCCGTATGCACGCCAATTATTTCCGTCCGGGCGGCGTGCATCAGGACTTGCCACCTAAACTTCTCGCAGACCTCGCCGATTGGTGTGAGCAATTCCCAGAAAAGCTCCAAGATATTGAGACGCTACTAACGGAAAACCGTATTTTCAAACAGCGCAATGTCGATATTGGCGTTGTCAGCGCGCAAGATTGTCATGAACGCGGATTTTCTGGCGTGATGGTGCGCGGCTCTGGCCTCGCATGGGACTTGCGCCGCAGTCAGCCTTATGAGGTTTACTCAGAGCTCGATTTCAAAATTCCACTGGGCAAAAACGGCGATTGCTATGACCGCTATCTCTGCCGCGTCGAGGAAATGTATGAATCTGTGAAAATCATGCAGCAGTGCCTCGAGAAAATGCCGGAAGGTCCGGTCATGACGCAGGACAATAAATTTGTCCCGCCGCGCCGCAGCGAGATGAAGCAGAGCATGGAAGCGCTGATTCATCACTTTAAACTTTATACGGAGGGCGTTCACGTCCCAGCAGGCGAAGTCTATTGCGCCGTTGAGGCGCCAAAAGGGGAGTTCGGTGTGTATCTTGTCTCGGATGGCACGAATAAGCCTTACCGCGTAAAACTTCGTGCGCCCGGTTTCGCCCATTTGGCGGCGATGGATTATCTCAATCGCGGGCATATGCTCGCAGACGTTTCGGCGATCCTCGGCTCGCTCGATATCGTGTTCGGGGAGGTCGACCGATGAGTGCGCGGCGTATGGCGGCAGAGCAGCCAGAAAGCTATGCTTTCTCTGCGGCGGCCGAAAAAGAAATCGCTATGTGGGTGGCGAAATACCCCGCTGACCGTCAGCGTTCAGCCTTGATTCCTGCGCTTTGGATTGCGCAAAAAGATGCGGGTGGCTGGCTCCCTGAAGTCGCGATGCGCGCGGTCGCTGATAAGCTCGGTATGGCCTATATCCGCGTCTATGAAGTCGTGACCTTTTATACCATGTTTAACATGTCGCCCGTCGGTGAGCATTTCGTGCAGCTTTGCGGCACAACGCCGTGCTGGTTGCGCGGGTCGGATGACCTCATTGCGGTGATGAAGCGCCGCGTCGGGCCGCAAAATACAATTTCTGCCGATGGGAAATTGAGCTGGCTAGAGGTTGAATGCCTTGGGGCCTGTGCCAATGCGCCGATGGTCCAGATTTCAAATGCGGATGGTGATAGCTATTATGAGGATTTGACCGCAGAGAGTTTTGATGCGCTTTTGGATAAGCTCGTGGCAGGCGAAAAGCCTGACTATGGTCCGCAAAATGGGCGCTATACATCAGAGCCAGAGACGGGCGCACAGGCCCTATTAAGCAATGATATTTTTGATCAAGAGCGCAATTTAAAGACGCTTCCTAATGCCGAGAAAAAGGCCAAGGTCAATTATTATCAGTGGGACCCTAAAGAGCGACGCGCAACCCGCAAGGGCTGGGTCGATCCTACTCGAAACGCGGACCCTGATCCTAAAAAGCGGTCCGGAAACCTTGGGCGAGACCTGACCAAAGGACTGGTTGATGATGACCCGAATAAAGGACTGCCGGCTCGCACGCCAAAAGCGGCCGCTAAGAAAAAGCCGAAAGTCCTTTACACTGACGGGCCAACAGATGGCGCGCCAGATGATTTGAAGAAAATCAAAGGTATCGGTCCGAAGTTTGAGGGCGATTTAAATTCCAAAGGGATTTATTACTTCCGCCAAATCGGTGCGTGGAAAGCGGCCGATATTAAAATGGTCGAAGGAATCATCGATAGTTTTCCGGGCCGCATCAAGCGTGATGAGTGGGTTAAGCAAGGCAAGGCCCTCGCTAAGGCAGCTGTGAAAGGCGCGAAAAAATGACGCCTGACCAGCAAATAGAAAATTTTGCGAAGGGCTGGGTAGCACAAGCTGTCCGTCATGAACCCGTTGCAAAACTTAAGGGTCGCTTGAAGGTGAGCATATCGCTAACGCTCGTGTTCTTCGCGCTATTTGTATCCTCACTCGTCTTTGGCTTCGGGTCCTGGACGAAATGGGGTTTTGTCCGCTTGGATATGCTCTTGGCCATTTTGACAGGGGTGATGGGCGTTGCGGCTCTCCAAATGTGGCGTTTCATAAATCTGCGTATATCTTTGTCGGCAGACCAAGGGGCGGTATCGTGAAGCTAAAACTCCTGACAGCGATACTGATGAGTTTGGCGGCTGCGGCTTGGCTGGCGTCCGCTTTACTCGTGCCATCGGGTGAGGGCACAATGACGCGCTGGCTCATCGTTATCGCATTCTCGGCTTTGGCTGTCTTTTACTGGATGGCCTATTTCCGTCTTAAAAACTCAACGTCTGGAACAGAATAGCTATGGCTGAACTCCTCCAAGATAAAGATCGTATCTTCCAAAACCTTTATGGTTTGCAGGACCAAGGGCTTGACGCGGCGCAGAAACGCGGCGCGTGGATTGGCACCTCGGCGATGATAGAGCAGGGCCGCGATTGGATTATCGATCAGATCAAAGCCTCTGGATTGCGCGGACGCGGCGGTGCGGGTTTCCCGACAGGCCTAAAATGGTCTTTCATGCCAAAAGAAGTCGGCAATCGCCCGCATTACCTTGTCGTCAATGCTGATGAATCTGAGCCGGGCTCTTGTAAGGACCGCGATATTTTACGCCATGATCCGCATTTATTGATCGAAGGCTGCCTCGTTGCGTCCTTCGCGATGCAGGCTAATGCGTGCTACATTTATCTTCGCGGGGAATATATCCTCGAGCGCAACCGCCTACAGGCTGCAATTGATGAAGCCTATGCAGCGGGTCTTGTGGGCAAGAATGCATGCGGCACGGGTTGGGATTTCGACATATATATGCACCACGGTGCGGGCGCTTACATTTGCGGTGAAGAAACGGCGCTACTGGAATCGCTCGAAGGCAAGAAGGGGCAACCGCGCCTCAAGCCGCCATTTCCGGCCAATGCGGGTCTTTATGGCTGTCCGACAACGGTGAATAATGTGGAATCCATTGCGGTTGTGCCGACAATCCTACGCCGCGGCGCGGATTGGTTCACGCAATTTGGCCGTGAAAATAATAAAGGTACGAAAGTCTTCTCGCTCTCAGGTCACGTCAATACGCCGTGCAACATCGAAGAAGCGCTCTCTATTCCAATGAAGACCTTGATTGAAACCTATGGCGGCGGCGTACGCGGCGGTTGGGACAATCTGAAATGCGTTATTCCGGGTGGCTCTTCTGTGCCGCTTCTGCCCAAAGAAATTTGCGACACAGTCCTCATGGATTTTGACGCGCTGCGCGAACATCAATCAGGTCTCGGAACTGCGGCGGTGATTGTCATGGATAAATCCACTGACGTTGTGAAAGCTATCGCGCGCCTCTCTTATTTCTATAAGCATGAAAGCTGCGGCCAATGTACGCCATGCCGCGAAGGCACCGGCTGGATGTGGCGCGTCATGGAGCGCATGGTTGTCGGTAATGCGAAAACGTCCGAAATTGATATGCTCCTCAGCGTGTCGAAACAGGTCGAAGGTCATACAATTTGCGCGCTCGGCGACGCGGCAGCTTGGCCAATCCAAGGGCTCATCCGTCACTTCCGTCACGAAATTGAAGAGCGCATTGATAATTACCGGGCAGATAAGCCGACCTTTGTTCAGGCGGCAGAATGATGGTTCGGAGCTTTTTAAATTTATTGAAGTGGTTTGCATGCGCGACGATTACGTTGCTTATTTGTATGGTAATCACTGCGCCTTTGGCAATAATTGCCGAGGTTTTTCTTGATAAAGTCAGCGTGCATTCTTTTATTAAATCCGGTGTGTTCTGGATTATTGGTTTAGCAGGCTTATTTGCAGGCTTGAATATAGGAGCGAAATTGGGTTTCGATCCTTTCGCGATACCACTCGGAAATGTTGATAGGGACGCGGAATGACCGACCTACGCAAATTAAATATTGATGGCACGGAATATGAAGTGCCGGCCGAATATACGCTGATGCAGGCGTGTGAGGAATTTGGCGGCGCGGAAATTCCGCGTTTCTGTTACCACGAGCGCCTCTCTGTTGCGGGGAACTGCCGCATGTGTCTCGTTGAGTGGGTCGGTGCGCCAAAGCCGCAAGCCTCTTGTGCACTACAAGTCAAAGATTTGCGTCCGAACCGTGACGGCACGCCTGCGAATATTCGTACAAATTCCGAAACCGTAAAAAAAGCGCGCGAAGGCGTGATGGAATTTCTCCTAATTAATCATCCATTGGATTGCCCGATTTGCGACCAAGGCGGTGAGTGCGATTTGCAGGACCAAGCCATGGGTTATGGCCGCGATACTTCGCGCTTTGAGGAAAATAAACGCGCCGTGGACGATAAAAATATGGGTCCGCTCGTCAATACGATTATGACGCGCTGTATTCAGTGTACGCGCTGCGTACGCTTCATCACCGAAGTGGCGGGCGTTCAAGAAATCGGCCTTGTGAACCGGGGCGAGAATGCAGAAATCACGACTTACCTTGAAGAAAGCCTGACATCCGAAATGTCTGGTAATGTGATTGATCTGTGCCCTGTTGGGGCGCTGACCTCCAAGCCTTACGCCTTTAACGCGCGGCCTTGGGAATTAGATAAAGTCGACAGCATTGATGTGATGGACGCCGTTGGCTCCAACATCCGTGTCGATAGCCGTCGTGATGCGGTGCTGCGTATCTTACCTGTCACCAATGATGATGTGAATGAGGAATGGATTTCCGATAAAACTCGTTTCGTGTGGGATGGGTTGGCGCGTCAGCGTTTGGACCGTCCGTTCATCCGCGAGAATGGCACCCTCCGTCCTGCGGGATGGGATGAGGCGCTCGGCGTTGTCGCAGTGAAGCTAAAAGGCGACCCCACACAAATCGCCGCCATTGCAGGTGATTTGTGCGATGCGGAATCTATGAAGGCGCTCAAAGACCTCATGGAATCGCTCGGCGTGAAACATTTAGATTGCCGCCAAGACGGCTCGCTCATTGGCGGCGGCGCGCGTGCGGAATATTTATTTAATTCCACAATTGCTGGCCTTGAAGACGCCGATGCGATTCTGCTGGTCGGGACAAACCCTCGCCATGAAGCGCCGCTGGTTAACACGCGTATTCGCAAAACATGGATTGAAGGCGGATTAGAAATCGGCCTCATCGGCGAAGCGGTTGATTTGACCTATGCCTATGAGCATGTCGGAACGTCAGCAGCAGATGTTGCAGGTTTTGCTGCGTCTACATCTAAATTTGCCAAGCGTTTCAAAACCGCGAAAAATCCTGTCATCATTGTCGGCGCAGCGGCGCTGCGCGGTGAGGCGGGACAAGCTTTGCTCGCGGAACTGGGGCAGCTCGCGAAAGAGACTAATGTCATCCGCGAAGACCATAATGGATTTAATATACTACACGGCGCGGCATCTCGCGTGGGCGGTCTGGATATGGGCTTTCTCCCCGGTGAGGGCGGTCTTGCCACGGACGCGATTTTAGACGCGGCGCAACAAGGCGCCGTGAAAGCGGTCTACCTCTTGGGCGCGGATGAGCTAGATACGTCCAAGCTCAAAGATGCCTTCGTGATTTATCAAGGCCATCACGGTGACAATGGCGCGCATGTCGCAGATGTTATCTTGCCAGGTGCAGCCTATACCGAAAAATCTGGGCTCTATGTGAATATGGAAGGCCGCGTGCAAATGGCTGACCGCGCGACATCGCCAAAAGGCGACGCCAAAGAAGATTGGGCCATCCTACGCGCGCTCTCGGCAAAGCTCGACCGCATATTGCCTTATGACAGTCTCGATGCTTTGCGTGAAAAGCTTATGGCCGATCATCCGACCTTTATGTCGCTCGATACAGCGCCAGACCGCGCCATATTTGATGGGGCCGCTTTAGGCGCGAAAGGCCAGCTGTCCGATGCGCCATTTAAAAACCCGATTGAAGATTTCTATATGACCAACCCGATCGCCCGCGCCTCCAATGTGATGGCGGAGTGTTCGGCAGTCATTGAAGAGAAAAACAAAACTGTGAAAGAGGCTGCGGAATGATGTCCGTAATACAACTGCCTGTAATGCAAGCTGCGACTGAAACGGCCATTGCGGTCGTGGATGAGCGTAATTGGGTGCTCTGGACCGCGCTTAAGACGGGGCAGGTCTTGCTATTCGTTTTATCTTTGGCGCTGCTTGTGGCGGCATTGGTTCTGGCTGATCGTAAGATTTGGGCGGCTGTACAAATGCGCCGGGGTCCAAATGTGGTTGGGGCCTTTGGGTTGCTGCAAACTATTGCGGATGCGCTCAAATTCTTCTTTAAAGAAATCGTTATTCCTGCGGGTTCAGATAAATTCCTCTTTATCCTCGCGCCTGTACTGGGCCTCATTATGGCCTTTGCGGCTTGGGCCGTGGTGCCTGTCGCGCCGGGTTGGGTAATCTCCGATATTAATATCGGCGTTTTATACGTTCTCGCGCTGAGTTCCTTGGGCGTTTACGGCATTATCATCGGCGGCTGGGCGTCGAACTCGAAATATCCGTTCATGGGCGCGCTGCGTTCTGCCGCGCAAATGGTCTCTTATGAGGTCTCTATCGGCTTTATCATCCTGACCGTTATCTTCCTCTCTGGCTCTATGAACCTGACGACTATTGTCGACACACAAGGCGCGGGCTTTTGGAATTGGAATATGTTCCGGTTAAATCCGACGGGCGACTTGGGCTTTTGGAACTGGCTGATCGCGCCTGTCATGTTTTACATGGGCGTCTTGTTCTTTATCTCGGCATTAGCCGAGACAAACCGTCCGCCCTTTGATCTGCCCGAAGCGGAATCAGAATTGGTTGCAGGATATCAGGTTGAGTATTCCTCTACGCCGTTCCTCATGTTCTTCTTTGCGGAATATGTGAACATCATGTTGCTCTCTGCCATGATGACAATCCTGTTCCTCGGCGGTTGGCATGCGCCGATTAACGTATCATTGCCATTTGGTTGGCAGGTTTTACCGTTTATATGGTTCTTTCTGAAGACAGCCTTCCTATTCTTTATGTTCGCCATGGTGAAAGCCATCGTTCCGCGTTACCGTTATGACCAGCTCATGCGTCTTGGCTGGAAAGTCTTTCTGCCGACAGCACTGGCTGCCGTTGTTATCGTGTCGACCGTTGTGGTCTTCGCTAGCGACAAAGCGGTTTAGGAGGGAAAGAGATGTTATCCCGTATTAAACAAGTTATTCGCGGCGCGTTCCTTCTGGAATTTATCTCCGCTTTCATTCTGGCGATGAAATATTTCTTCCGCCCGAAGGTCACGATTAACTACCCCTTTGAAAAAGGCCCAATCAGCCCGCGGTTCCGCGGCGAGCATGCGTTGCGCCGTTATCCATCAGGCGAAGAACGCTGCATTGCCTGTAAGCTTTGCGAAGCGATTTGCCCTGCGCAAGCGATTATGATTGAATCTGAGCCGCGCGAAGATGGCTCCCGCCGCACTACGCGCTACGATATTGATATGGTCAAATGTATCTATTGCGGGTTGTGTCAGGAAGCCTGTCCTGTTGACGCGATTGTCGAAGGGCCGAACTACGAATTCGCAACAGAGACTCGCGAAGAGCTCTATTACGACAAAGAAAAACTACTCTCTAATGGTGATCGCTGGGAAACTGAGATCGCAAAAAATCTAGCCTTGGACGCGCCCTACCGTTAGGGCCGGCCAAACCGCATTCAGGACACTCGAATCGTGCTTATTGCTATCACATTTTATCTTCTGGCGTTCACCGCCATCGCCGCAGCCTTTATGGTCGTAGCAGCGCGCAACCCTGTGCATTCGGTGATGTTCCTAATTCTGACATTCTTCGCGGCAGCGGGGCTTTTCATCCTCATGGGGGCCGAGTTTATCGCGCTCCTCTTGGTGATGGTTTATGTCGGCGCGGTCGCGGTGCTTTTCCTCTTCGTAGTGATGATGCTCGATGTGGATTTCGTTGAGCTTAAGCAGGGCTTTTTATCATACCTCCCTGCGGGCTTGATTGTGGCCTTTATTATTCTGGCTGAAATGATCATGGTCGGCGCGGCCTATTTCTCTGGCGCCTCCAAAACCGTCGTGCCGACGGACCCTGAAACCTCGAACCTCGAGCGGTTCGGTGAGGTGCTTTATACAGATTACGCCGGCGCATTTGAAGCGGCGGGCCTCGTACTTCTTGTGGCCATGATTGGCGCAATTGTTCTAACGCTGCGTGAGCGCAAAGGCGTGCGGACACAAAACGCCATGGACCAAATTGCGCGGACACGTGAGGAAGGCGTTGAGCTTGTCGACGTCGAACCAGGTCAAGGTTTGGGGTAGGGGACAGATATGCTTATCGGATTACATCACTACCTTATCGTCGCGGCGATACTCTTCACCATTGGCGTGTTTGGTATTTTCGTGAACCGGAAAAATGTCATCATTATTTTGATGTGCGTGGAGCTAATTTTACTGGCTGTGAATATCAATTTCGTGGCGTTCTCGACGCATATGGAGCCTGTGGCTGGCGCTGACCCCATTGCAGGCCAGATTTTTGCGCTGTTTATTCTAACAGTTGCGGCCGCCGAAGCCGCCGTTGGCCTGGCTATTCTCGTTGTTTACTTCCGCAACCGCGGAAACATCGCGGTCGAAGATATCGACCTGATGAAGGGTTAGTGTCGTGATTTATACAATCGTTTTTGCGCCGCTGATTGGCGCCATGATTGCGGGCCTTGCGGGAACGCGCTTCGGTTCGCAGCTCATCAGTGCCACGCTTTCGAAAGTTGTGACGACGGGTCTACTGTTTGTCTCCGCAATTTTATCTTGGATGGTCTTCATCAATATCGGGTTTGGCGATGCGCCTGATACGACCTATCCACTTTTCCGCTGGATGGATGTCGGCGATATGGATGCTAATTGGGCGTTTAAGCTCGATACGCTCACGGCGGTTATGCTTGTTGTTGTGAACTCGGTTTCCGCACTCGTGCATCTCTATAGCTGGGGTTATATGGAAGAGGACCCCTATCAGCCGCGTTTCTTCTCTTATTTATCGCTTTTTACCTTCGCCATGTTGATGTTGGTGACATCAGATAACTTCATTCAGCTTTTCTTTGGCTGGGAAGGTGTTGGCCTCGCGTCTTATCTCTTGATTGGCTATTATTATAAAAAGCCCTCTGCCAATGCGGCCGCGATTAAAGCCTTTGTTACGAACCGCGTCGGTGATGTTGGCCTTGCGCTCGGGATTATGACCATCTTTTTGATGTTCGGGTCTGTCAATTTTGACACCGTCTTTGCCGCGATTGAGAGCGGTGTGGACACATCACTGCCTTTCTTAGGGTTAGAGTTCAACGCAGTCGAATTAATTGCGTTTCTACTCTTCATTGGCGCGATGGGGAAATCGGCGCAATTCGTCCTTCACGTCTGGTTGCCCGACGCGATGGAAGGGCCGACACCCGTGTCAGCGCTTATCCATGCGGCGACTATGGTAACGGCGGGGGTCTTCCTCGTCTGCCGCGCTTACCCAATTTACGAGCTTGCCCCGAATACATCGGGTTTCATTACAGCGGTCGGAGCCTTTACCGCGCTCTTCGCGGCCTCCGTCGCGCTTGTACAAAATGATATTAAGCGCGTGATTGCCTACTCAACCTGTTCGCAGCTGGGCTATATGTTCTTCGCGGCGGGCGTTGGCGCCTATAATGCGGCGATGTTCCACCTCTTTACCCATGCTTTCTTTAAAGCGCTGCTCTTCTTGTGTGCGGGGTCTGTTATTCATGCGCTGCACCATCAGCAAGATATGCGCAAAATGGGCGGGATTTGGAAGAAGGTCCCATGGACTTACGGCGCGATGATTATTGGTACGCTGGCCATCACGGGTATCGGTATCCCCGGCAGCTATACTTGGGGATTCGCAGGCTTCTTCTCTAAGGATGCGATTATCGAAGCCGCCTTTGATGCGCGCGGCGTGTCTAACGCAGCCATTTTCGCCTTCTGGATTGGGATTACAGCGGCTCTGATGACAAGCTTCTACAGCTGGCGTCTTATCTTTATGACTTTCCATGGCGAACACCGCGGCAAGCGAAAATATTTTGACGAGGCCCATGAAAGCCCGTGGAATATGCGCTTACCGCTTGTCCTGCTTTCCATTGGTGCGGTGACTGCGGGGGCACTCTTCTATAAGTATTTCATGAAAGATTATGGCGGGTTCTGGCATGGCGCTTTGCCGGGTTATGCCGGCGATGGCCACGCGGAAATTTCGAACACGCTTTTCGCGGCAGGTGAGGGCGGGTATGATAAACCCTATGAGTCAAAAGGCTTCATTGCTTGGCTGCTCTTCCGTCCTGTGCACGGCTATCCTTATTGGGTGCTCTTGCTTCCGCTCGTCGCGTCTCTGTCAGGATTGGTGATTGCATGGTTCATGTATGTGCGCGGCAGTGTCATGGAAAAAATCCAAACTATTGAGGAAACAGGCGGAACGCCGCTTTATAATTTCCTGCTCAACAAATGGTATGTCGATGAGCTCTATGATGCGACCGTTGTGCGCGCGACCCGCAAGCTTGGCGATCTCTTCTGGAAGGTTGGCGATGTACGTCTTATCGATGGATTTGGGCCGAATGGCGTCGCTAGCTTTGCTCACGGCGCAGCGAAGCGCGTGTCAAAACTCCAAACCGGTTATTTGTATCACTATGCGTTCGTAATGTTGATTGGCGTTGCTGTTCTCGTTTTCGTCGCATTCCGCGGAACGGCGGGGTAGGACAATGTTAGAAGATCTCCCAATCCTTAGCTTCATTACCTTTATACCGCTCATGGGCGCGTTGATGTTGGCGGGTTTCGCATGGCTCGGCAAAGCTGACGGGCGTGAACAATTAGAGCGTAACGCCCCCCGCGCTGCGCTCGTGATTTCGATTGCTGTCCTTATTCTTTCAATTTTGATGACGCTGGACTTTGATAGTTCCAAAGCAGGTTTCCAATTTATGGAAGACATGCCCTGGCTGGGCGGAGGCATTGAATATCGTCTCGGCGTAGACGGTATTTCCGTTCTCTTTGTTTTATTGACGGCCTTCCTGACACCGTTCTGTATTCTGGCCTCTATGACATCTGTGAAGAAACGGATGCTCGAATATATGATTGCGTTTCTCGTTCTGGAGACTTTGATGATTGGCGTCTTTGTGTCGCTGGATCTCATCTTATTTTATCTGTTCTTTGAGGCGGTCCTCATTCCGATGTTTATTATCATTGGAGTTTGGGGCGGAAAAAACCGAGTCTACGCCTCCTATAAATTCTTCCTTTATACCCTACTGGGCTCTGTTCTAATGCTCGCGGCTATTCTGTGGATATATTATTACAGCGGCGTGCAACTCGGTGAGCGCACAACGGACATGCGGGTTCTGATTGAAGAGCTGAAAATACCGGGCGGCGTGCAGACGTGGCTCTGGTTGGCTTTCTTCGCCAGCTTTGCTGTAAAGATGCCAATGTGGCCAGTCCACACCTGGCTGCCAGATGCGCACGTTGAAGCGCCGACAGCGGGTTCCGTTATTCTTGCGGGTATTTTGTTGAAGCTTGGCGGCTATGGCTTCTTACGGTTCTCTATCCCGCTTTTCCCGCTCGCATCATTAAATCTCGCGCCCATTATTTTCTGGATGTCGGTGATTGCGATTATCTACACCTCGCTGGTAGCCTATCGTCAGAGCGATATGAAAAAGCTCATCGCTTATTCGTCTGTCGCCCATATGGGTTTCGTGACCATGGGTATCTTCACCTTTAATACTCAAGGTATTCAGGGCGGCATTTTCCAAATGCTCAGCCATGGCGTTATCTCTGGCGCACTCTTCTTCTGTGTTGGCGTGATTTATGACCGCATGCACACGCGCGAGATTGCCTTTTATGGCGGCCTTGTCAGCAAGATGCCTGTCTATGCGGCGTTCTTCCTACTCTTCACGATGGCAAATGTGGGCTTGCCCGGCACCTCTGGTTTTGTCGGCGAAATTCTGACCATGGTCGGCGCTTATCAAGTCAATCCCTGGATTGCCTTTGGCGCGGCCTTTGGCATGATCCTCTCCGCTGTCTATGCGCTTTATCTCTACCGCGCCGTGATTTTCGGTGAGGTCCACAATGAGAAGCTTGAAGGCATTCTGGATGTCACGAAAACCGAAGCCTTTATTCTTGGTACACTAGCCTTTTTCACCATCCTATTAGGTGTCTATCCGTCACTCATTACCGATGTGACCTCGGCCTCTGTCGAGAAACTCATTACTGATTTCAACGCGGCACAAATCGCTGTCCCAGCCGTTGGCGGAGCCCAATAATGTTCCAATCACTTTCCACAATTTTGCCAGAACTCTTTTTGGCCGTTACGGCGTCTTTGCTTCTAGGCTTTGGTTTGTCCAAAACCCAAGACCGCTCCGATATTGTTCGCAATATCGCGGCGGGTCTGCTCGTTATTTTCGGATTAATGGGCTTTGTGCTCGACCGTCCTGCCGGCACGTCTTTCAATGGTCTATTGTATAATAACGAATTTAGTGATTTTCTGAAAGCGGTGATTGGCCTGGCGGCGGCGGCGGCTTTGCTATTGTCCAAACATTATTTCAAATCGGAAAAATTAGACCGCTATGAGTTTTCGGTTCTAACGCTTTATTCTGTCCTCGGCATGTCCATTATGGTCTCCGCGAATAATTTGCTCTCCATGTATATTGGTATCGAGATGCAATCGCTTGCGCTTTATATTATGGCGGCGTTTAACCGTGATAGTTTGCGGGCCTCTGAATCGGGACTGAAATATTTCGTTCTCGGCGCTTTGTCGTCAGGGCTCCTGTTATATGGCGCGTCGCTGGTCTATGGATTTACAGGGTCTCTTGACTTCGAAACAATTAGAGCCTCCATTGAGCTCACAGGCGCAACATCAGGCGTAATTGCAGGCATGGTCTTCTTGCTCTGTGGCTTGGCGTTTAAGATTTCCGCTGCGCCGTTCCATATGTGGACACCTGATGTGTATGAAGGCTCGCCCACGCCCGTCACAGGGTTTTTCGCCGCGGCCCCAAAGCTTGCCGCAATGGCGATTATTGCGCGCCTAACCATTATCCCTTTCAGCGATATTTTGGGGCAGTGGCAGCAAGTGATTGTTGTCATGGCAGTTCTATCCATGCTCGTAGGTGCACTCGGCGCGATTGTTCAAACGAATATTAAGCGCCTGATGGCCTATTCCTCAATTGCGAATATGGGCTATGCGCTTGTCCCGATTGCTGCGGGCACGGTTGCGGGCATCCAAGGTATGCTGATTTTCATGACGATTTACGTTATCTCTGTCATCGGTGTCTTCGCGACAATCCTACAAATGCGTTTGCGTAATGGGATGGTTGAGAAAATTAGTGACTTGTCTGGTCTCTCTAAATCCAACCCGGGTATGGCGTTATGTATTACCTTCTTCATGGTGTCCTTGATCGGTATTCCGCCGTGGCTTGGCTTCTTCGGGAAATGGTTTGCTTTCGCGCCCGCGTTTGAAGCGGGCCTTGCGTGGCTGGTTGTCATCGCGCTTGTCATGTCGGTCGTGGGGGCCTTTTACTATTTGCGTATTATCAAGATGATATGGTTTGATGAACCCACACGAGAGTTCATCCTTGCCCCGCGTACCGTGCGTTTCATCGCGATTGCCTCTGCACTTCTGGTTTTCCCGCTCTTGGTTATCCCAGGAACAGGTATTGGAATTGCCGCAATGAACCTTGCGGAAACGGCAGCTCAGGCGCTTTTTGCCCAATAGGCAGAGCGTGCGCGTCCATTGAAATTCATTCAATATGATAGCCTCGGAAGTACAAATCTCGAGGCGGAACGTTTATTTCACACCAGAGAGCGCTTGCCATTTTGGGTGCGCGCCGATGAACAAACGGCTGGCCGTGGACGCCGCGGCCGTGAATGGAGCTCACCCGCCGGTAATTTTTACGGCACCGCCTGTTACGCCTTTGACGGGACGCCAGAGGCGGCCGCGAAGCTCAGTTTCGTCGCGGCTATAGCCACGGCGAAAGCGCTATCCGCCTACACATTGACGTCCCAGCCTAGCTTGAAATGGCCGAATGATGTGTTGTTGGGCGGGCGCAAAGTCGCAGGGCTATTGCTAGAGGCAAGACCCAGACGCGTCCTGATTGGGATTGGCGTGAACCTTGTGTCCCATCCCGAGGGCGGCAATATCCCCGCGACACATCTTTTGGCGCACATAGACCCAGCGGCGCTAAATTCAGATGAGCCAGAATTTACCGGCCCCGAGGGTTTTCTCGCAATCTTAGCGCGGTGCTTTGATACGGCCTTTCGCAATCATCTGGCCTATGGGTTTTCTGCGACACGGGCCGATTGGATGGATTTGTGCCACACTATTCCAGGGCCTGTGACCGTGCGTCTGCCCCATGAGAGTTTTACGGGGCAGGCGCAAAGCCTGCTTGAAAACGGGGCGTTGCGTGTTACCGCTCAGGATGGCACGATACGAGACGTCCATGCGGGCGATGTCTTTTTTGGAAGTTGAACCATGTTACTTGCGATAGATAACGGAAATACGAACATATTATTTGCTGTCCATGATATGGCCTCTAAATGGCTGTTTGAATGGCGTATCGCAACGGATGCCACCCGTACGGCGGATGAGTATGCCGTGTGGTTCCATCAGCTCCTCAGCATGGTTGAGCTTACTTTCGAAGATATTACCGCTTGCGTGATTTCCTCAGTCGTCCCGCAGTCGATTTTCAATTTGCGAAATCTTTCGCGCCGACACTTAAATGTTGATCCCATTATCATTGGCGAAGCCGGGGTAGATGTGGGTATTGGCGTTCGGGTAGATAACCCTTCAGAAGTCGGCGCAGATCGTCTGGTCACGACACTTGGCGCGGTACAGCGCTATGAGGGGCCTCTGATCGTCATTGATAGCGGCACCGCGACAACCTTTGATGTTGTATCTGCGGATCGGCATTTCGAAGGCGGGATTATCGCGCCAGGTATCAACCTGTCCATGCGCGCCCTCCATGAAGCCGCAGCCCAATTGCCCCGTATTGAGATTAGAAAACCAGACTTAGTTATTGGGAAAAATACGGTGTCTGCCATGCAATCCGGTGTATTTTGGGGCTATATTGGGTTGATTGACGGCCTTGTGCGGCAAATCCAAAAAGAAGACGGCCGCGATTTTACGGTCATTGGAACGGGCGGCGTTGCGTCTCTCTTCGCGGGCGCGAGCGAAACAATTCAGCACTATGACTCGCAACTCACGATAGATGGGTTATATGAGGTATGGCAGTTGAACCGCCACACGGCCTAAAGGCCGCATTCATCTGGATACGATGCGACACGGCCTCTCGTACCTTGTAACAAAGAAAAACTATGACAAAACAAAAACGCGAAGACGAATTTGTCTTCCTTCCCCTCGGCGGGTCCGGGGAAATTGGGATGAACCTCAACCTCTTTGGGTTCGGCCCGGCACATGACCGCAAATGGATAATCGTCGATATGGGCGTGACCTTTGGTGGTCCCGATACGCCCGGCATCGACATCATCATGCCCGATATTAATTTCATCGAGCAAAACCGCAGCAACATTCTTGGGATAGTTCTCACCCATGCCCATGAAGATCATATGGGCGCGCTGGCGCGGCTCTGGGACCGTATTCGTTGTCCGGTTTGGGCAACGCCTTTCACGATGTATCTCGTCAAAGACCGCTTGGCCGAAGTAGGCCTATTGGACGATGTGCCGCTGAACCTTGTCGAACTGAGCGGGCGGCTGGAGATTGGCCCCTTTGAGATTGATCTGATTACGCTCACCCATTCCATCCCTGAGCCCAATGCTTTGGCTATTCGAACGAGTCTGGGGACGGTGCTGCATACGGGTGACTGGAAAATTGATCCTGCGCCGCAAATTGGCGACCCTGTTGATGAAAAGGCGCTGCGCCAACTTGGCAAGGACGGTGTGCTTGCGATGATTTGTGACTCGACCAATGTGTTCTCCCCTGGCGAGGCGGGATCAGAGGAGGGAGTTCGCAAGGAACTCACGAAACTGATTGGAGAATATGAGGGCCGCGGTGTGGCCGTGGCGAGTTTCGCCTCTAATGTGGCACGACTGGAATCTGTCATGATAGCGGCGCGAGAGAATAACCGCTCTGTTTGCCTGATGGGGCGCTCTATGAAGCGTATGACGGCGGCAGCGAAATCGGTCGGACTTTTAGAAAAAGCTGGCCAATTGCTGTCAGAGGATGAAGCCCAAGCCATGCCTGCGGCCCATGTGCTCTATTTGTGTACTGGCAGCCAGGGCGAACCTCGCGCGGCGCTCTCGCGCATTGCAAATGGCGAACATCGCAGCGTAAAATTCACGAAGGGCGATGTGGTCATTTTCAGCTCAAAAATTATCCCAGGCAATGAGAAGGGAATCTTCGCCCTGCAAAATGCCCTCGCGGATGACGGTGTTGAAATTATTACGGAGAAAATGCGCGACATTCATGTTTCGGGTCATCCTTGCCGCGATGAGCTGGCGCAAATGTATGATTGGGTTGAACCCGAAATTGCTATTCCTGTGCATGGCGAGCGGCGGCATTTATTGGAACACGCGAAGCTCGCCAAAGAATTGGGCGTGAAACGGGCCTATCCGCCGCGTAATGGTGAAATGATATTGCTCGCGCCTAAGGGACCGCAAGTTGTCGATATCGTCCCCTCTGGCCGCTTGCATCAAGACGGCAAAGATATTGTATCGGCTTCCGATCATGGTTTGCGCCTGCGCCGGAAAATGGGATTTGCGGGACATGTGTCCGTGAGTCTTGTCGTCAATAGCAAAGGCAAGATTGTCGCGGGTCCTGAACCGCGCGCAAGCGGTTTCCCAGAAGGGAAAAACGGCGAGCTTATGGACGACTTACTCGATGATATTGCCGACGCGGCGGAAGAGGCGTTTTACGCCCTTAGCCCGCGCGATAGGCGCGACGAAGAACGCATTGAAAATAAGGTCGCCGCTAAGGTAAAGCGCATCATCCGTGACCGCACAGGCAAGCGCACGCTCGTTGAAGCCGTCGCGCACAAGGTCAAATAAATGCGCGAGATTTTTCTTGGCCGCATGACAACAGATAGAGGGTTTTAGTATGAATCTATTTTCCGCATTTGTTGTTTGGCTCATCATCTGGTGGCTCACCCTCTTTCTGATTTTACCTATTGGTATTAGAGGCCAAGCGGAAGAAGGGGAGATTGTTGAGGGAAGTGAACCCGGCGCGCCCCACCGATTGGATATAAAACGCAAATTCATTCAGACCACCATTATCGGAACAATTATTTGGGTTCTGGTCTGTGCGCTTATCATGTCAGGCATCATCAGCTGGGAGATGCTGGGAAACCTGTTCAAACGTTAAGATTATAGTAAACGCCTCGTTAATATCTGCTTGTAATTGTAGTGCTTGTCGCTGGACATTGCCTCGTCTATGCCCGCAAAACGACTTAAATAAAAAGAGCCCGCACCATGCGTCTGTCCCGCTATTTTTTACCGCTCCTTAAAGAGACCCCGTCCGATGCGACGGTGGCCTCGCACCGCTATATGTTGCGCGCGGGTATGATCCGTCAAAATAGCGCGGGGATTTATACGTGGTTGCCGCTGGGCCATAAGGTCCTCAAGAAAATTGAACAGATCGTGCGCGAAGAGCAGAATAAAGCGGGCGCGATAGAGATGCTGATGCCGACCATCCAAAGCGCGGATCTCTGGAAAGAAACGGGCCGCTATGATGCCTATGGTCCAGAGATGCTCCGCATTACGGACCGTCATGAGCGCGAGATGCTTTATGGTCCGACCAATGAGGATATGATTACGGATGTGTTCCGGTCTTTCGTGCGCTCCTATAAAGATTTGCCGAAGATGCTCTACCACATTCAGTGGAAGTTCCGCGATGAACGTCGCCCGCGTTTCGGCGTCATGCGGGGCCGCGAATTTTTGATGAAAGATACCTATAGCTTTGACCTGACTGAGGCCGATGCTGTGAAGTCCTATAATAAAATGTTCACGGCCTATCTGAACACCTTCGCAAGGCTTGGCATTAAAGCCGTGCCGATGAAAGCCGACACGGGGCCGATTGGCGGGGACCTCTCGCATGAGTTCGTTATCCTTGCGGAAAGCGGCGAGAGCGAAGTTTTCTGTCACCGGGATTTGGTCGAAATGGCGCCTCCGGGCGATGTCGATTTTGACGGCGACCTCAGCCATATTTTTGAGGAACGCACCGCGCTTTATGCGGCCACCGAAGAAATGCATGACGCTGAAGAATTTGCGAAAATTCCCGCTGACAAACAGCTCTCCGCGCGCGGTATTGAAGTTGGTCATATCTTCTATTTTGGCGACAAATATTCTGGGCCGATGAAGGCCACGGTTATGGACTCAGACGGCAAGCCGCAAACGGCCATGATGGGCAGTTATGGCATTGGCGTCTCGCGCCTCGTAGGCGGCATTATCGAAGCGAGCCATGATGAAAACGGCATTATTTGGCCGAAGTCTGTGACGCCATTCGGGGCAGGGGTGCTGAACCTCAAACCTGGCCATGAGGAGTCAGATAAAGTTTCAGAAGAGATCTATAACAAGCTTGCCGCCGCTGGTATTGACCCGCTGTTGGATGATGAAAAAGGCTCAATTGGGGTGAAATTCTCGCGTATGGATTTGATTGGCCTACCGTTCCAAATCGCGGTTGGACCGCGCGGATTGAAAGAGGGCTCTGTCGAAGTCAAAGACCGCGCCACGGGTGAAAAGCAGAATATGTCGCCCGATGAAGCGGTCACGCTCGTCATAAAGGCCTACGCGTAAATGTCGGCAGGCGTGAATAAGTCGGGGCAGAATAAACCGTTCGGAACTATCGAACGGCGCATTTCGACACGCTATTTGCGCGCCAAGAAAAACCAAGGC
>CALLBD010000019.1 GCA_938001915.1 uncultured Caulobacterales bacterium
GACTTTCCCTTTGGCGACATGGCCCTCTTAAATTCAAATTGGTCCTATCGAAACAGTCCCTATGTCACCGCGCAAAACACAGGTGCCTTCATTGAAATTCCAAGCTTCTTGGATTCCTCCCATACAGTCGACTCCTTAGGAGCTGCGGAAGATTACCTCTCCCGCATGCGCGCCTTCGCTGGGCAGCTAGATGGAGAAACCGACCGCATTCGGCAGGACAGCGAAAAAGGCATGATCCTCCCCGATTTTCTATTGGCCAAAACAATCGGGCAATTACAGGCTGCGCGTGCGCAAACGCCAGAAGACTGGAGTATCGTTAAATCCCTGATATCAGGCGCGAGTGCCAACGGGTCATTGGAAAAGGACGCTATTCGCATTGCAACAGAAGACATAGGCCCTGCCATAGACCGCCAAATCGAAGCGCTAAATGCACTTGGCCCCCAGGCGAAACCCGAAGCGGGCGTCTGGGCGCGGCCTGAGGGTAAAGCCTATTATGATTGGGCACTTGGCGCGGGTACCACAACTAATATGAGCGCCGATGAAGTTCATGAGCTTGGCCTCGAGCAGCTTAAAGCGCTTCACGCTGAAATGGACCCCATCTTGCGTGATCTCCAATATGAGGACGGGGGCGTGGGGCAACGTATGGCCTTGCTGGCCGAGGATCCGCGCTATCAATTTTCGCCTGGCGATAAGGGCCGCGCCGAGATTATGAGCTTCATCGAGAATGTCATCACAGATATTCGAGGGCGCGTGCCGCAAGCCTTTGAAACCCTTGTGCCGGGCTTCTTGGAGGTCACGCGGATTGACCCCTCTGTTGAGGATGGCGCGCCCGGCGCCTATGGCGGCGCGGGCTCAGTAGACGGGACGAAACCCGGACATTTCTGGATTAATCTGCGCAGCACAGACTTACATACGAAATTTGATCTCGCCGATTTGACCTATCACGAAGCCATTCCGGGTCATGTTTGGCAGGGCGAATATACCTTCAAACAATCGCTTATTCGTTCAATGCTAGCGTTCAATGCTTATTCCGAAGGCTGGGCGCTATACGCGCAGCAAATTGCGGCCGAACTGGGCGTATATGAGAATGACGCAGCGGGGCGCCTCGGCTACCTGCAGTCTTTAGGCTTCCGTGCCTGCCGATTGGTCGTCGATACGGGATTACATGCGAAAGGTTGGACGCGGCAGCAGGCCAATGAGTGGTTTGTCGAAAATAATGGCTCAAACCCCGATGCGGTACGCGGCGAGATTGACCGCTATTGCGCGTGGCCGGGGCAAGCCTGCGGCTATAAGGTAGGCCATATCGCGATTAACCGTTTGCGAGATAAGGCCGAGTCCAAATTGGGCGCGAAATATGACTTCCGCCGCTTCAATGACGCCGTGTTATTGGGCGGGGCCGTGCCCATGACCGTCTTAGACCGCATCGTTGATGATTACATTGCACGCGATTTATAGCCGCTGCTCCCTCACGTCTATGTGACCTTAACTTGAATTCATATTCAGCTGGCGTTCACCTATATAGTCTCCAACACGGAGCAAAAAGATGACAAATATAATCGATCGCTATCTTCTCAGATCTGGGATGCCTGCCGAAGAGCTTTGCATAATTGGCCGCACGAAACGCGCCTTTTATTATTACGGTATGATGAGCTTGGCCGCGCTAGGGCTTGCGATGTTATCTACGGGTCTTGTGAATATTGTTTCTTAAATCACTCTAGTTAGGCTGCCAATCTCTCCGGGTCTTATACGTAAACTGACCTCTGTCATTGCGGCGGCGGCTCACAATACCCCGCGCTCTTAGACAATTTAAATGCGCAACTGACTCTCCCACGGCCATTATACGGTTACCATCATTAATTTCGCGGCGGAATAAAACGGAATAGACTTCAGTCGCCAATCGTGGCGTGCGGCAATGTTCTGCAAGGCGAGCCAAAGCTTTTTCATGATGTTCGATTAACTTCGATAACCGCTTATACGCACCCCGAAACGGGATGCCATGCGCAGGCCCAACCAGAACATCTTCGGGAAACGCTGTCTTCAATTTATGACAAGATTGAATCCAATCCTCCAAAGGGTTGCCTTCAGGTTCGGTCGGCCAAACGGATACATTCGAACTAATATTCGGCAGGAGCTGATCTCCCGTCAGCGCGAGGTTCAGCTCAGGACAATACAAACAGGCATGTTCAGGTGAATGACCCGCCCCGATGACAACGCGCCATTCACGCCCGCCAATGACCCCCAACTCGCCATCTGTCAGGCGGTCATAGCTTTGCGGCAAAGGGACAATCGCTTTACCGAATCCGCCAAAGCGCGCTTTGTAGAGCTCAATTTGCGGGTCCGTAAACCCGCATTTCCTATAGAAATTAATGCCCTCTTTAGGCGCGACCTTTCCCGTATCGGCGGCCATGAGGCGGCAGAGAAAATACTCACCCCGAGTCATTAGTAGAGGCGCGCCAAATTTTCGGCAGATCCATCCTGCCAATCCTGTATGGTCAGGATGCAGATGCGTGCAAATTACGCGATTAACGGGCCGGCCGCCTAACAGGCTTTCGAAATGGGACTCCCAAATTTGACGGCTAATTTTATTCGCAATCCCCGTGTCAACAATGACCCATCCATCCCCATCTTTAAGCGCCCAGAGATTAATGTGGTCTAGTCCACGCATAGGCAACGGAAATCGCAGCCAAAATACACCTGGCGCAAGCTCTGTGGCACTTCCTGCTTCTGGCGCTTGATCTACGAAAAATTCCAAACCTCTGCCTTCAAATCCACTTTCCCGCACGAGAGATTGATCCGGAGAATGTTTTGTAGGTGTTTGACGCATAAGCGATAGATAGTCGATTGCGCGGCAAATAACAGCACTGAATTGCGTTAGCGGTCCGTAACGCGAGCTGCCGAGCATGGACTTTGCGCGGCGGCCGACATAGTTTCAAATAAAAGAGACAGAGTAAGGCCCCAAATTTGCCAAAATTACAGTCGAAAATTAACCCAGATAGCGCCGAATTTCGCGCCAACCGAGACGCCATGGAGGCTTTGGTTTCTGACCTGAGAGAGAAGGTGGGTAAAATTGCCGAGGGCGGCTCAGAGCGCGCGCGGCAAAAACATTTGGGTCGCGGCAAGCTACTGCCGCGTGAGCGCGTCGAGCGCTTACTCGACCCGGGAACGCCTTTCTTGGAACTGTCCCAAATGGCCGCTTATGGTATGTATAATGATGAAGTGCCGAGCGCGGGTCTCATCACCGGCATTGGCCGCGTGGCGGGCCGCGAGGTCATGATTATTTGTAATGATGCAACGGTCAAAGGCGGGACCTATTTCCCCATGACCTGCGAGAAACAGGCGCGCGCACAAGAAATTGCGCAAGAGAACCGACTTCCCTGTATTTACCTCGTCGATAGCGGCGGCGGGAACCTTCCCAACCAAGCTGAAATTTTTCCGGGCAAAAATGATTTTGGCGGCGCCTTTTATAATCAAGCCAATATGAGCGCGCAGGGCATTGCCCAGATTGCCGTTGTCATGGGCAGCTGTACGGCGGGCGGCGCCTATGTCCCTGCCATGGCCGATGAGAGCATTATTGTCGCCAATCAAGGGACAATTTTCCTCGCGGGGCCGCCGCTGGTGAAATCGGCGACGGGCGAAGATATTGATGCCGAGAGTTTGGGGGGCGGGTCGCTCCATGCCCGCACCTCTGGGGTGGTTGACCATCTGGCGGCCAATGATGCCCATGCGCTGCAAATGGCGCGCGATGTGGTGGAGACATTGGGCAAGGCCGATTTATCATATAGCCCTGATGAAACCCATGAGCCGCCCGCCTATGATATTGATGAACTAGACGGCGTAATCCCATCAGACCTGCGTCAGCCCTATGATTGCCGCGAGATTATTGCGCGCATCACCGATGGGTCAAAATTCACCGAGTTTAAAAAAGACTTTGGCACGACGCTGGTGACGGGCTTTGCGACAATCCACGGCTACCGCGTCGGCATCCTGGGCAATAATGGCGTGTTATTTTCCGACTCCGCCGTCAAAGGCGCGCATTTCGTGGAGCTCTGCGCGCAGCGCAAAATCCCGCTAATCTTTTTGCAAAATATTACGGGCTTTATGGTGGGCTCCAAAGCGGAAAGCGGCGGCATTGCCAAACATGGTGCAAAGATGGTGCATGCAGTCGCCTGTGCCAAAGTCCCGAAATTCACGATTGTCGTCGGCGGCAGTTACGGCGCTGGGAATTACGGTATGTGCGGACGCGCTTATTCTCCGCGCCTGATGTTTATGTGGCCCAATGCGCGCATCTCCATCATGGGCGGCGAGCAGGCGGCAGATGTGCTCGCGGCGGTAAACCGTGATGCGGCAAACTGGTCCGATGCAGAGCGCGAGGCTTTCAAGAAACCTATCATTGAGCGGTTCGAAAAGGAGGGCCACCCCTATTTCGCCAGCGCGCGCCTCTGGGATGACGGCATCATCGCCCCGCGCGACACGCGCCGCGTTTTGGGGCTGGGATTAGCCATGGCGGCAAATGCACCCTTAGAGGAGACACGCTTTGGCGTGTTTAGGATGTGACGCAGTCATTTGATCGAGGATTAAATGACAAGGAACCGAAACCTTGGGTTTCGGCACCACACGTAAGAGATATATGACTAAGACAAAAAAAATCACAAAAATCCTCATCGCCAATCGCGGGGAAATTGCTTGCCGCGTGATTAAGACCGCGCGGAAAATGGGGATTGCGACGGTGGCGGTCTACTCGGATGCAGACCGCAAAGCTTTGCATATGCGGATGGCCGATGAAGCCGTGCATATTGGTCCCTCGCCCGCGGTTGAGAGCTATCTCGTGATTGAAAAAATCATTGCCGCCGCCAAGGAAACGGACGCAGATGCCGTCCATCCGGGATATGGGTTCCTCTCCGAAAATCCTGATTTTGTGCGCGCTTGCGAAAAAGCCAAGATCACATTTATCGGCCCGAGCGCCGAGGCCATGGAAGCCATGGGCCTAAAAGATGCGGCCAAGAAACTTATGGACGCAGCGGGCGTGCCCATCACCCCCGGCTATCACGGCAAAGACCAATCGCCGAAACTGCTTAAGGCCAAAGCGGGCATGATTGGCTATCCGGTCCTCATTAAAGCCGTGGCGGGCGGCGGCGGAAAAGGCATGCGCAAGGTCGAGGCGGAGAGCGATTTCGACGCGGCCCTTGCGAGCTGCAGGCGCGAAGCCGCGAGCAGTTTTGGCAATGCAGATGTGCTCATCGAGAAATATATCCAAAGCCCGCGCCATATTGAGGTGCAGGTCTTTGGCGATAGTCACGGAAACATCGTCCATATGTTTGAGCGCGATTGCTCGCTGCAGCGTCGCCACCAAAAAGTCATCGAAGAAGCCCCGGCCCCTGGCATGACAGATGCCGTTCGAAAAGCGATGACCGACGCCGCCATTAACGCCGCCAAGGCCGTAAATTATGTCGGCGCAGGCACGGTGGAATTTATTGTCGATGGGTCGGGCAAGCTACGCACAGACGGCTTCTGGTTCATGGAGATGAACACCCGCCTACAGGTCGAACATCCCGTCACAGAAATGATTACAGGCCTAGATTTGGTAGAATGGCAGATACGTGTGGCGCAGGGTGAAAAGCTTCCCAAGCAAAAAGACGTCAAGATGGACGGTCATGCCATTGAAGCCCGGCTTTATGCAGAAGAACCGGAAAATGACTTCTTGCCTAGTTCGGGTTTGCTTTATTCAATTTATCCCGAAAGCTGGAAGGATAAAGATGAAGACAACTCGGGTTACCGGATTGATACCGGGGTACAATCAAAAGACTATATTTCAATTTTTTACGACCCAATGATCGCAAAAGTTATTGGGTATGGTAACGATCGAGACGAGGCTAATGTAAATACGCGTTTTGGAATCTGTGAAATTCAAGCTAGTGGCATCAAAACAAACAGTCGGTTTTTGATAAATTGCCTAGACAAACAGGTGTTTCGAGATGGTAAGCTTTCGACGTCTTTCATTCCTGACAGACCAGAACTTATCGGAGAGAACATAGAAGGACGTCCTGAAATTTTCGTCCTCGCAGCTCTCCGTTTAGAATCAAGAGACATTAAACGAAGTTGCTCTCCATTCACCAGTACGGATGGCTGGAGACTTAATCAATCTAATGTCTCAACTTGGATTTTCTCTAACGACGGCAAAGTCATGAAGGTGGACATACTTACGAGCAATGATTCCGAAGCAATTGCATTAGTAAACTCAGAACATAGCATTCGTATTAGTTTCGAACCAAGCTGTTTACCTATTTCCTCTCTCTATAAGCCAGAAGAAGCACTCAACTTTTATGATGAATGGGCGTACGCAATCAGAGACGACTATGTAAGTCTAACGCGAAACGGTACATTCACAAAAGCTTTTTTTCAAAAGTTTGATGACCGATTCCTCAACGGCTCCTCCGACACCCTCACCGCTCCAATGCCCGGGAAAATCATCGCACTGAATTGCGCGATTGGCGACACGGTCTCCAAGGACGACCCGCTGATCGTGATGGAAGCCATGAAGATGGAACAAACGCTCAATGCGCCGCGCGACGGAATTATTGCCGAAATTGGTTCGAAAGTAGGCGAGCTTGTCATAGATGGCGCGCTGCTTGTGCGCCTAGAAGACATTGAGGAAAAATAATGTCCACGACCCCTTATCCCTCGCTACAATTTGGTCACTCCGAAACGACAGAGATGATCCGCGAGACCGTTTATCAATTTGCCCAAGCCGAGATTGAACCCATCGCGGCACAAGTCGATGCGGAGAACAAATTCCCGCGTCATCTCTGGGAAAAAATGGGCGCTCTGGGCTTGCATGGCATCACCGTTGACGAGGCGGATGGCGGGCTTGGATTGGGCTATCTTGAACACACCATCGCGATAGAGGAAATTTCTCGCGCCTCCGCCTCTGTTGGCTTGTCATACGGCGCGCATTCCAATCTATGTATCAACCAACTGCGCCGTTGGGGGAATGCCGAACAAAAGGCCAAATATTTACCCAAGCTCATAAGCGGCGCGCATGTCGGATCACTCGCCATGTCCGAGCCATCCGCCGGTTCTGATGTCGTCTCAATGAAATTAAAAGCCGAGAGCGCGCAGGGCGGCTATCTGCTTAATGGCAATAAAATGTGGATCACAAATGCCCCCGAGGCGGACACCTTATTTGTCTATGCCAAGACGAACCCGAATGGCGGGTCCAAAGGGATTACGGCCTTTTTGATCACGCCCGATATGGAAGGGTTTTCCACCGCGCAAAAGCTCGACAAGCTGGGGATGCGCGGCTCCGATACATGTGAACTGGTTTTTGAAGATTGTTTTGTCAGTGACGAAAACGTCGTCGGCGAAATTGGCCAAGGCGCAGAAATCCTGATGAGCGGCCTGGATTATGAGCGTGTCGTGCTCTCGGGTATTTCAGTCGGCATCATGCAAGCGTGCCTAGATGTGGTGCTGCCCTATATTCACGAGCGCAAACAATTTGGGAAGGCCATTGGCGAGTTCCAGCTCATGCAAGGCAAGCTGGCCGATATGTATGTCACGCTCTCGACGGCGCGGTCTTATACCTATGCCGTGGCGGCGGCGTGCGACCGCGGCGAGACAACCCGCAAAGACGCCGCTGGCTGTATTCTCTATGCGGCAGAAAAAGCAACGCAAGTCGCGCTGGATGCAATCCAAATGCTGGGCGGAAATGGCTATATCAATGATTATCCAACAGGGCGTTTTCTACGCGATGCGAAATTGATGGAAATCGGCGCTGGCACAAGCGAGATTAGGCGCTGGCTCATCGGGCGCGAGCTATTTGGCGAAACAAGGTGATGGGCTCTCGACCACACGGGGCGCAATGGTGGCCGAGAGCGAATAACAGTATAAAACTGCCATCCTCTCCTCATATAGACCGACGCGAAAAAGTCACCCCTACACCTGAAAATAGAAACCAATTTCAGGACTTTTTGCTCCAAAAACTGGTCAATTTTTCGAGAGCAGGCCGCGATCGCGCCATGGGGGCCTCGGCGGCCGTCCCAATATAGATAAAACCCGCTATGCGCTCGCTAGCTTGAAGGCCCAGCGCCGCTGTCACTGACATATCATAGGCATACCATTCCGTCAGCCATTGCGCGCCAAACCCATGTGCCTGCGCCGCTAAGCACATATTGTAACACACCGCACCGGCAGATAATTCCTGCTCCCATTTGGGCGTCCCGCGCGGGCAATCAGCCGGCGCGGAGATCACCGCAATAACAAGCGGAGCCCGCATTAAACGCGCGCCTTCAAATATCGCGCGGTCAGCGGGTGCCTGCGGGTTCGCGCTCATAAAAGCCGCTGAGATATGCTGTCCAAAACTGGACCTTGCCTCACCTTCGAAAATCACAAAACGCCAGGGCGCCAATTTCCGGTGATCGGGCACCCGCGCTGCAATCTCTAAAATTTTATCTCGCGTCGCCGCATCAGGCCCAGGCTCCGACATAATTTTGGCGAGGTTGGACCGCCGCGCCTCAAGGAATTCGATTAACTCAGGGCGATGTGTTGGACGGGGGAAAATTCTTGGCGTATCTGTCATTGCACATCATATAGAGACCAAACTTCATTCTTAAAAGAGACTCATATCATGACAGCCGAAAATAAACTTGCCGCCCTCGGTCTTACCTTGCCCGTTCCTGCCGCGCCCGTGGCCAATTATGTGCCGTATGTCATGAGCGGTAACCTTGTTTTCATTTCGGGTCAGATTTCCAAAATTGGAGCTGAGGAAGTCAAAGGCCGCCTGGGTGAAGACCTCAGCGTTGAACAAGGTCAAGCCGCCGCGCGTCTTTCGGCGCTAAACCTCATCGCGCAAATGAAGGCCGCCTGTGACGGAGATTTATCGCGCGTCAAACGTATCGTGAAATTGGGCGGCTTTGTGCAAGCCACATTCGACGCCACTGAGGCCGATATCCCGAAAGTCATCAATGGCTGTTCTGATTTAATGGTTGAGGTCTTTGGCGATGCGGGGCGCCATGCGCGTTTCGCGGTCTCCACACCCAGCCTGCCCTTAGATGTCGCAGTTGAAATAGACGCCATTGTGGAGATCAGCGCGTAAGCACTACATGACGTCACCGCAATATACGGCCACTATTCTTTCCCATATCGGCGATATTCCCGCTGCGGAATGGGACGGCCTGATTCCGTCAGGCCAGCACCCTTTTCTCTCTCATCGCTTTTTGCTCGCACTAGAAGAGAGCGGCTCGGCGGTAGCGGAGACAGGTTGGACGCCGCGGCATATTTGGGTCGAAGACGAAGCAGGACAAGCCATTGGCGCTGCGCCGCTTTACGCGAAAACCCATAGCCAAGGCGAATATGTCTTTGATCACGCCTGGGCCAATGCCTTGATGCGGGCAGGGATTGACTATTACCCGAAGCTACAATGTTCCGTGCCTTTCACGCCCGCAACGGGTCCACGCCTTCTGTCTAAAACGCCAGAAGGCAAAACCGCCGTCGCGAGAGCCATGCTGCAAGCCTGTTCGGAATGGGGTATGTCTGGCGTGCATCTCACATTTTTAGATACCGAAGACCGTAGCGTTTTAAATGATTTAGGTTTTGCGGGCCGCGAAGACCGTCAGTTTCATTTTATCAATCGCGGCTATGAGGATTTTGACGATTTTCTGACCAGTCTCGCCTCGCGCAAACGTAAAAATATTCGCAAAGAACGCAAAGCCGCCCAAGAGGGGGTGGTCATCAAAAGACTGATTGGGGATGATTTAAAACCTCAACATTGGGATGTGTTCTATCGCTGCTATCTCGATACAGGGAAACGCAAATGGGGGCGGCCCTATCTGACGCGTGAATTTTTCGACTCTTTGCAGCAGACAATGCGAAATGATATATGCCTCGTCATGGCGTCTATAGATGATACGCCCATCGCGGCGGCGCTTAATTTTATTGGCTCTGAGGCGCTTTATGGCCGAAATTGGGGGAGCCTTATTCATAAGCCGTTTTTACATTTTGAGCTCTGCTATTATCAAGCCATAGAGGCGGGACTTGAGCTAGGTTTGCCCCGCGTGGAGGCGGGCGCGCAGGGCGAACATAAACTCGCGCGCGGCTATGAACCCGTTGTCACACATTCCGCCCATTGGCTGTCGCATCCGGGCCTGATGCAAGGCGTTGAAGATTATCTTATGCGGGAGCGTTCTGCCGTAGAGCATGAAGTGGATATATTGGCGAAACATACGCCTTTCAAAAAAGGCTAATCAACTTGCTTTCAGACCCGTTGCCAGCAGCACGCTGCGCCCCAAACACTCTGGATCTTCGGCTTTAAAGGTGACTTGCGCAAATCCAGCCTTTTTCAAAATCTCTTCATATTCCTCGGGAGACAAGCTCGCATGATAGACGGTTTCAGTATCGATATATCCTGTGACCTGACCTTCATCCGTCCCAACAGTCAGTAACAGCGCCCCGCCCGGTTTGAGGCATTGCACATATTTTGGGAGCGCCGCTCTCTGCTCAGATATGGACAGGTGGAAAAATCCATCCCAGCTTAATATACCGTCAAACTTCTCCAAATCAGGCAGGTCGGTTATGTCGGCTAAAACCCAGATTCCGTCAGGGAAAGTCTGCCTCGCAATATCAATCATGGTCGGGGCGTAATCCACCCCAGTGATGCGATAACCCCGCGCAAAGAAATAGGCAGCGATTGGGTCTCCGGTACCGCAGGCCAGATCCAGCACATGCGCGCCGCAGGGCAGGCCATTCGCAAAACGGTCCAGCCAAATATTCTCATAGCCTGTGCGACTGCGGACGCTATGCCAGAATTCGGCTTTGCGCGTATAGATCCCTTGAGTTTCAGTTTTGAGCATGTCCCAATCCAAGCGGGTCTCCTTTCCATGCGGCCTAGACAATCTGATAGAGGGACTATCTGATAGCATGTCTTTTCATAAGGGTCAGTTCATGGTGTAAACGCCTATGGCTTTACACACACCCTATGACGACCAAAACATATTCGCGCAAATATTGCGGGGTGAGATGCCCTGCGCCAAAGTCTATGAAGATGGCGGGACGCTGGTGATTATGGATGCCTTTCCGCAGTCCAAAGGCCACTGTCTTGTTATCCCGCGCGGACCCTCGGTTAATCTCTTAAACGTGAAGCCGAAAGATATTGGCCGCCTTTTCGGGACCGTGCAACGCGTTGCGCAAGCCGTTGATAAAGCCCTGACGCCCGATGGGATTGTTGTGACGCAATTTAACGGCGCGCCTGCGGGGCAAACTGTTTTTCATACACATGTGCACATTATCCCGCGCTATGACGGGCAGACCTTAGGGAGTCACGGCGAAGGCATGGCGGATATGGCTGAATTACAGGGGCTTGCGCAAAAGATTAGAAATGAATTGGAGAAATAAAATGCGGTTTCTTTTATCGACCTTAGCGGCCACAGCGCTTTTGGCGGGCTGTAACGACAGCACGACGGAGACGCAGACAGAGGCTCCAGCACCAAAATCCGAAGCCGATGCCGCGGCAGCAGACTATGACATCACTCGCCAATATGAGAAATTTGCCGAAGTTCCCATGAACCCCGATGTGTCTTTCCTGACGGAAACAGAACGCGGCGTCGTCAATAAGCTGATTGAAGCTAGTGACTATCTGTCAAAAATTTACCTTCTTCAACGCGGAGCAAATTATCCGCAACTCAGATATGAAATTCAACAAAGAGCTGTCAAAGGTGACGTAGAGGCTGTCACTCAACTTGCCATGTTCGATTTACATTACGGGCCCTGTGATACGCTGGAAGATGACAATCGAGTTTTCGTTGGCGATACCCCCTGCCCCGCGGGCGCAGGGTTTTATCCTGTTGATATGACAAAGGCAGAATTTGAGCAATGGATTGCCGATAATCCTGCGGACAAAGCTGCCTTCACATCAGGCTATACGGTAATCCGCCGCACGGACGATGGCGGGCTTACGGCCATACCCTATCACATCGAATATGCGGAATACTTAAAACCTGCTGCGGCCCTCATGCGCGAAGCGGCGGCTATGACTGAAAATGCTAATCTGAAAACATTTCTAAACTTGCGTGCAGAGGCCTTTTTAACGGATGAGTATTTCCAGAGCGAAATGGCCTGGATGGATCTAGATGGACCTATCGAAATCGCCATTGGTCCCTATGAAGTGTATGATGACGGGTTATTCGCCTATAAAACTGCTTATGAAAGCTTCGTGACCGTCAAAAACCCAGACGAGTCTGCAGCGCTGGCGAAATATAAAGACTTCCTCGTCGATATGGAAAGGAATCTGCCCGTTGCAGAGTCCTATAAGAATTTCGCGCGCGGCTTTGAGAGCCCTATCGCCGTGACCTATCAAGTCCATGGCGGCGGCGATAATGAGAACGGCGTTCAAACTATTGCCTTTAACCTGCCCAATGATGAGCGCGTACGCGAAGCCAAAGGGGCAAAAAAGGTTATTTTGAACAATGTCCTCGGCGCGAAATATGACCGCATTCTTGGTCCCATCGGAGAGCGCGTCTTGGTGCCAGATCAAGCCAAACTCACCGCAAAAAAATGGATGAGCAATAATACGCTTTTCCATGAATTATCGCACTCTCTTGGGCCAGGTACAATCACGGTGGACGGCGTAGAAACCACAGTCAATGCGCAGCTCAAAGACCTCTCTTCAGGCCTGGAAGAAGGCAAAGCCGATGTGATGGGGGCCTATAACATTCTCTATATGATGGAGCGCGGCGAATTAGATATCGCCGATAAAGAAGCATATTTGGCGACCTATTTCTCCGGCAAGTTCCGTTCTATGCGTTTTGGAACGGGCGCAGCCCACGCCAAGGGCGCGGCCTTCCAATATAATTATTTCCGCGAGACAGGCGCGGCGGAATGGCTGCCCGAAGAAAAGCGCTTTCGTTTGGATTTCGAAAAATTGGAGCAAGCGATTTCTGATCTTACAGGTAAAATTGTCATGATCCAAGGGAATGGAAATTATGACCAAGCCAAACATTTCTTGGATAGGTACCTGCCTTTGGACGCCGCTGCCAAAACGGTACTCAATCAGCTCGATGATATTCCTTATGATATCCGTCCGGTCTATCCAGAGGCGCTTTAGGTCAATCCCGTCCTTCAACCGCGAATTTTCAGAACTAAGGTTTACCCTGCCTGAGAGAAGCGCAAGGTTTCGCCGTCAATAAATTCGACCTTCTCCGCACAGCTCTCATCACTGGATGTGCAGCGAACTTCGGGGACCGATAAAGTATCGAAAGCGTCGCAGCTTTGCCCTTCGACAATGACCCGAGCTTCGGAAATTTCACCTGGCGCTGCCACAGGCGCAAACATGTTTCCGCGTCCATCCTCGCCGGGACCGCTCAAATTAAAAGCAATCAGGGTAACGCTGGTGGGGGCGGATAACCCATTTTCTACCGAGATTGGAATGATACAAGCCAGCGGCTCTGACACGGTAGGATTAATACGCAGGCGTACAACACCTGATTTAACCTCAGGCTGGCGCTCGGAGATTTCAGTTTTCACCGCCTTGCGCGGCGTTTCTTCCCCCTCGACAGACGGCTGACACGCCACGAGAAGCAAAGGCAATAAAATAAAGCGTTTCATAAAAACCTCGGGCCTAAACGGGGATAGCATTTTTCTGACAATAATCTTGCACGATCTCTCGCAAAGAGGACAAACGGGATTCCACACTCATATAGGGGGCAATCACATTAGCTAAGTCTTGGGTGTCCAAATTTAAAAGCGCCGCTTTGACGGGTCCAATCCCTGTCACTGGCATGGATAAACTGCGGTAGCCGAGCGCTGCCAAAACAACCGCTTCGAGCGGCCGCGCTGCAATCTCTCCGCACACGGAAACAGGCGTATTATTTATAGCACAGCGATCCGCGACAAATTTCAGCACTGAGAGGGCCGCGGGATGTAAAGGGTCATAGCGGTCGGAAACCCGCGCATTATCTCTGTCTGCGGCGAAGAAAAACTGCATCAAATCATTCGCGCCAACGCTGACGAAATCTGCATGATCGCAGACCGCCGAGACCTGCCAGGCCAGAGACGGCGTTTCCAGCATGACACCGACTTCGAGTTTTTCTGGTAAATCTAAATCTAAAGATTTCGCGCGGTCTACCTCTCTATCAAATAGAGCCCGAGCCGCGATCATTTCATCAACCGTTGTCACCATCGGAAACATGATACGCAAATGCCGTTTGGCCCCCGCGGCGAGCAGAGCCCGAAGCTGATAGCGCATCAACCCGGGCCGGTCCAAAGCGATCCGAATAGCGCGCCAGCCAATAGCGGGATTTTCTTCGGGAACGGGGTCCACATAGGGTAAGATTTTATCCCCGCCCAGATCCAGCGTACGGAAAGTCACTGGCCGCGAACCCGCGGCGTCAATCGCATCGCGGTAGAGCGCCGTTTGCTCCTTTAATTTCGGCATGAAATCACTGACCATGAACTGAAATTCTGTTCGGAAAAGGCCAATTCCATCCGCGCCGACCTGATCCAATTGCGGCAAATCAACGAGGAGGCCTGCATTTAATTGTAGGGATATTGTCTGCCCATCGAGCGTAACATTAGGTTTCGATTTTAAGGCGTCATAGGCACGCGCCAGCGCGCCCTTAACATTCATGCGCATGGCAAAATTATCTTGAGCCGTTTCCAGCGGGCGGACATGGACAACCCCCGCCTCCCCATCCACGAGAACAAGGTCGCCCGTCTCGATGAGATCCAATATGCCGTCAGCGCGTCCAACGAAGGGGATACCTAGCGCTCGGCAGATAATAGCCGCATGTGAAGTTGCCGAGCCTTCTTCCAATACAATGCCTTTGAGTTTCTTACGGTCATAATCCAACAGCTCGGCCGGACCCAGCTCTCGCGCGAATAAAATGGCATCATCGGCAAGTTTACGGTTTCCAGGCCCAAGTTGCTCTCCACCTAAAGCGCGAATGAGGCGGTTGGCGAGATCTTCCAGATCATGCAGTCGAGCGCGAAGATATGGGTCTTTTGCCTTCATCAATCGCGCGCGATGCTCATTTCGAACCCGCTCGACAGCGGCCTCAGATGTTAGGCCAGAAGATACCGCTTCGCGAAGCCGTCCAACCCACTTTCGATCATAGGCAAACATGCGGTAAGTTTCATAAATTTCCTTGGACGCCCGAGACAGAGAGGCTGCCTCACCAGACACCATTGCATCAACACTGGCTCTCAAAACAGTAATCCCGTCCTCGAGCCGCGCCTGCTCTGCACCGACATCTTCAGCGAGCAAATTGGACGGCGCAACAGGCGGTAAATGCAAATGCGCTGTCCCCTTAACAAGGCCCGGCGCGAAGGTCTTGCCCTCGAAAATTTCGGGTTTAACAGGCGCGAGTGTAATGCCTTTCAAGGCCGCTTTTTTGCCGCCAACCCGTTCATCATCTGTGATGATTTCAGCGAGCACCATGGCAACCGTAAGCAAATCTTCCACTTCAGCTTCTGTGAAACTTCGCGAGTCTTCGCTTTGAACAACGAGGACTCCCAAGGTTCGACCGCCGCGCAAAATGGGCACGGCTAAGAAGCTCTTAAAAGAGTCTTCGCCCGTTTCAGGACGATAGGAAAATAAAGGGTGATTTTGCGCATCCGCTAGATTTAAAGGGCGCGCTGTCAAAGCGACATGCCCCACCAAACCTTCGCCGGGTTTCATGCGGGTTTTATGGACCGCCGATTTTTTCAAACCTTCTGTGGCGGAGAGTTCCAGCTCCGCGCCGGGGCGCAAAAGATAGATTGAGGCCACTTTGACCTGCATGGAAGAATGAATAGCGGAAACAAAATGATCCAGACGCTCTTGGACGGATTCCGTTCCGGCCATGGCTTTGCGGATGGCCTGCATAAGCCTCGGCGGGGCGGTATTGTTTTTCACATCCACAGTCATGCGTTTCACCTAGCAGGCATTGTGTCCTAAGGCCCAATAAAATTTGCAAAAGGTTCGACAAAAACCTCTAATTTCAAGACCGCGCCCAAAAAGGGTTCACTAATCTAATTAGGTCTGTTCGGGCGGCGAGTCTTCATTAGGAGCCCGTCCCATAACCGCCTCTTCAATGTGAATGACGATACGGCCTGCCTTTAGGTCGATTTTTGGAACGGCTTGTTTCGTGAAAGGATGAAACCAGCTTGCCTGCGCCTCAGCGGATTTCGGCGGTTGAATTTCCAGCATATCACCCGCGCCAAAATCATGGACGCTACGCACCGTGCCCAAGCGTTTTCCATCCGTAGATTTAACCTCCAGACCAACCAAGTCAGCGTAATAGAAATCTTCATCTTCCGGCTCTGGCAGCGCGCTACGCGGCACAAAAAGCTGCGTGCCTTTCAATGCTAACGCCTGTTCGCGGGTTTTAATTTCGGGAGACCGCATTGTGAATGCGTTGCTGACGGGCCGCGGATTTTTAGGCGTCAGAACGATCTGCCCATCTGCCCCAAGAAGCGGCCCATAAGCTGAAAAATCTTCAGGGTTTTGGGTGAAAGACTTCACTTTCACCGCACCATGTACGCCATGCGCCCCAACGATAATTGCGACGCAGGTTAACGGTTCGGACGCCTCGCTCAAAGCTTGGATTTTATCTCATCGACAAGGTCAATTTTTTCCCAAGAAAACTCACCATTTTCACCCGGCTCACGGCCAAAGTGACCATAGGCAGCACTTGGCGCATAAATAGGTTTATTGAGATCGAGGTGCTTACGAATACCGCGCGGCGTTAAGTCCATAACCTGACGGATAATTTTTTCAATTTGTTCGCCTTTGATCGGATTATTGTCGTCAACATTAACATAAATTGACGTCGGGGAAGCCACACCAATCGCGTAGCTGACTTGAATTTCAACCCAAGGCGCAACGCCTGCTGCGACAAGATTTTTAGCCAAATAGCGTGTTGCATAAGCCGCCGAACGATCCACTTTCGTCGGATCTTTACCAGAGAACGCACCGCCGCCATGCGGGGCCATGCCGCCATATGTATCAACAATAATTTTACGTCCTGTCAGGCCTGCATCCCCATCTGGTCCGCCAATAACGAATTTACCTGTCGGATTAATGTGGAAGATTGTATTACCTGTAATCCAGCCTTTAGGCAGTACTTCTTCGATGTAAGGCTTCACCCGTTCCGCAATAGCACGGCTATCGAGCGAGGCATCTAAATGCTGTGTAGACAGCACAATAGCTGACGCTTCAACGGGACGGCCATGATGATAACGAACAGTCACCTGGGATTTGCTATCTGGACCCAACCAATCTTGGCCTTCGCTCTTCCGTGCTTTAGCTAGGCGCTCAAGGATTTTATGCGAGTAGTGCACAGGCGCTGGCATCAGCGCGCCGGGTACATCGAGGGAGGCATAAC
The DNA here is from genome assembly GCA_938001915.1 of uncultured Caulobacterales bacterium. Taxonomy (GTDB): domain Bacteria; phylum Pseudomonadota; class Alphaproteobacteria; order Caulobacterales; family Maricaulaceae; genus Litorimonas. The sequence goes on from CALLBD010000019.1 coordinate 17,349, forward strand.
CAAACATAATGCCTTGGTCTCCCGCACCTTCTTCTGTGTGAAGCCCAGCGCCAGAGTCCACGCCCTGCGCAATATCAACGGATTGCGGATGCAGCAGCACATCGACATCGGCATGTTTCCAATGGAAACCATCTTGCTCATATCCAATATCTTTAATCGCTTCACGCGCCAAAGTTTCGATCTGATCGGGTGTAATTGAAGACGGGCCGCGTGTTTCGCCCGCAATCACGACTTTATTCGTCGTGGTTAAAGTTTCCGCAGCCACACGAACTTGCCACGGGTCCATGCCCTCTTTGATGGCTTCGCGGAAAAAGAGATCAACGACCTCGTCGGAGATGCGGTCGGAAACTTTGTCTGGATGACCTTCCGAAACGGATTCAGATGTAAATTCGTAAGTTTGGCGGCTCATTGCTCGCTCCTCGATTTTAAGGCTCTACGCTTTTTGTTTTGTTTAGAGAAATTGCGGCGGTCCGAGGGGGACCGCCAAATTATCTTAGTAACGATAATGCTCTGGCTTGAACGGACCTTCTGGTTTCACACCAATATATTCCGCTTGCTCGGATGTCATCTCCGTGAGTTTCACGCCGATCTTCTCTAGATGCAGGCGCGCAACTTTTTCATCCAAATGCTTGGGCAGCATATAGACTTCGTTCTTATATTTCTTTGTCTTCGATTTGGAATCTTCCCAAAGTTCAATTTGCGCAAGCACTTGGTTCGTAAAGCTTGCAGACATAACGAATGACGGGTGACCTGTCGCATTACCTAGGTTCAACAAACGACCCTCGGATAACAGGATCATACGATTTCCAGAAGGGAATGTGACCATATCAACTTGGTCTTTGATATTTGTCCATTTGTGGTTTTTAAGCGCGGCAACTTGGATTTCATTATCGAAGTGACCAATATTCCCAACGATAGCCATGTCTTTCATATCACGCATATGCTCAATACGGATAACGTCTTTATTGCCTGTTGTCGTGATGAAGATATCGGCATCTGCGACTGTGTCTTCTAGGGTCGTGACTTCGAACCCGTCCATCGCGGCTTGGAGTGCGCAAATTGGGTCAACTTCTGTGACTTTGACCCGTGCGCCTGCCCCGCGAAGGGAAGCGGCGGAGCCTTTGCCGACATCGCCATAGCCGAGAACAACGGCAGTTTTACCGGCCATCATTGTATCTGTTGCGCGGCGAATGCCGTCAACGAGGGATTCTTTACAGCCATATTTATTATCAAATTTGGACTTTGTGACGGAGTCGTTCACATTGATCGCTGGGAATGGAAGGCGGCCTTCCTCTTGCAATTGGTAAAGACGGTGAACGCCTGTTGTTGTCTCTTCAGATACGCCGACAATGTCTTGCTTGGTTTTTGTAAACCAACCCGGTGACTCTGCCATACGCTTCTTGATTTGGGCAAAAATGGCAGCTTCTTCTTCTGAACTTGGCTCACCCTCGATGAGATGTGTTTCGCCCGCTTCGACGCGCGCGCCAAGCAACACATATAATGTCGCATCGCCGCCATCATCCAGGATGATGTTCGCGCCTTCTGGGAAAAGGAAGGACTTATCCAGATAATCCCAATGCTCTTCTAAGGTTTGCCCTTTAATCGCGAAAACAGGCACACCCGCCGCCGCAATCGCAGCCGCCGCATGGTCTTGTGTTGAGAAGATATTGCAAGACGCCCAACGCACATCGGCGCCAAGCGCTGTCAAAGTTTCAATCAGGACGGCAGTTTGAATGGTCATATGAAGTGAGCCGACAACGCGTGCACCCTTCAAAGGCTTTGAATCGCCAAATTCTTCGCGCAACGCCATAAGGCCTGGCATTTCAGTTTCAGCAATATCAAGTTCCTTACGGCCAAACTCGGCAAGGGCGATATCTTTAACGACATAATCTTTTGCGCTCATGATCTTTTTCCTAAGAGGGGCACATATTGCCCTGTGAATTTACCGGGCCAATACGCGCTCTCTGGACCGCCGTCAACGCGATATAACGTTTTTTTTATATGATAATTTTGCGTTAACGTCGAACAAGGCGTCAAACGCCCTATCCAGGACTAGCGCGGGCCCATGTTTGGCGCACAGACACCGATGTGACGAAAAGTAGCGCCCGCGACAGGAAAAGCTATCGTTTGACAGTATCTCTGCTAAACTCGGAGCTGTGACCACATCACCTGAACAGCCAGACGTTTGCGTAATCATTGTAAATTACAATGCAGGTCAATATTTGCGCCCGTGTGTGGAAAGCCTCTTGGCCCAAAGTTTCATAAATTTTGAATGTATAATATTTGATAATAAAAGCACCGACAGCTCGTTAAGCAGTCTGCCCGCGCTTGATGCACGCTTTAGGATAATAAATGCCACAGAGAATTTAGGCTTTGCGGTCGCCAATAACCGCGCGGCGGCGCAAACCTCTGCGGCGTGGATTGCCTTGCTTAATCCTGATGCCTTTGCGCGGCCAGATTGGTTGGAACAGGGTCTCAAGGCGCGAAGCTGCCTGCCCAAAACAGCCATGGTCGGCAGCACGCAATATTTAGCCCTGGAGCCCGATTTATTTGACGGGTTGGGCGATGAATATCATGCCTTTGGCATTGCTTGGCGCGCCGGGTTCGGAAGACCTGTCACGGATATATATGACCGGGAAACATTCGGGCCTTGCGGCGCAGGCGCATTTTATGACCGCAGCGTTTTTAAGGCGCTTGGGGGGTTTGATGAGAGTTTCTTTTGCTATCATGAAGATGTCGATCTCGCCTTTCGGATGCGGCTTGCGGGATATCGCTGCGTGCAAAGTGCAGACACGATTATTGATCATGTAAGTTCCGCTATTTCGGGACGCGCCTCAGAATTTGCGGTATATCATGGGACGCGAAACCGGATTTGGACCTTCTTTGGAAATATGCCTTGGCCTTTGCTTATCTTTCTGGCTGTACCTCACATCTGCGCCAATCTCGCTTTCCTTCTCGTGAGCGTCTTTCGCAAAGGCCGGTTCAAACCAACCTTTAAAGGCCTGCGCCACGGGTTTTTCACGCGGCCCAAAATTCGGCCGAAGCGCATAAAACGCCAAGTCAGCCTTATCACGCTCTTACGCGCGATGGGTTGGAATCCGTTAAAAGTCGTTAAACGCGCGCCTGTGAAGGTGCGGCCTCTGGATAGCTTTGCAAAGCACACAAACACATCCGTCACTAGACGCTAAGAAAATTCCTGATAGGTAGGGCTGCGTTCGAACGAGTTTAAGCGGGACATATGCAAAGCAAATTGACACGCCGCGGCGTTATGGGACTCACCGCAGGGGCGGGGTTAGCGGCCTGTCACTCTCCTGAATCTGCTACTCTTAGAAATGAAGCGAAAATCTCAAAAGGCGCCTTTGCACATGGCGTTGCATCAGGGGATCCATTTACGAATAGTGTTGTTTTGTGGACCCGAATTTCGCCAGAAACCGACGGCGATATTAACGGGCGCTGGGAAGTATCGCGGGACATTTCTTTCGAAAATATAGAAAGCTCTGACATCTTCACGACTAATGCGGCACGGGACTATTGCGTTAAAATCATCGCAGACCAGCTGGCGCCCGGCCGAACCTATTTTTACCGCTTTCGGGCCGCAGGCGTCGTCTCAGATATCGGCCGCACACGTACCCTGCCAGAGGGCCGCACAAACTCGGTTCACTTCGCAGTTGTATCTTGCTCAAACTGGCAGCACGGCTATTTCAACACCTATGACGCCATTGCTAAACGGGCCGCCGAAATGCCTTATGATGCGATGATTCATCTCGGGGATTATTATTATGAATATGGCGCGCCGAGCACAGCAAAACTTCCCGACCGTATTCACGACCCTAAGCATGAAATTGTGACGCTTGAAGATTACAGGCAGCGCCATGCGCAATATAGGGGCGACCCCGCGCTGCAGGCAGCTACGGCCGCCATGCCCTTAATTGCTGTTTGGGACGATCATGAAACCTCCAATGATAGCTGGAAAACAGGGGCAGAAAATCACCAAAGCGAAACCGAAGGAGATTGGAACACGCGCCAGCAAGCGGCCCTTCGTGCCTATTACGAGTGGATGCCCATTCGCGAACCCAAAGTCGGGCAAGTCAGATCTGATATTTACAGAAATTTCCGCTTTGGGGATTTGGCAAACCTCACCTGTGTCGAAACCCGCCTCACCGCCCGCGCCGAGCCTATTATTGTCGAGTCCTATATTGATGACATAACGTCTGAGGGCGGCGCAGAAAAATTCCGGCAAGAGGTGCTCTATGCGCCTGATCGCGAAATGTTTGGTGCAGATCAGCAAGCCTTTATCATAGAGGCTCTGAGCCAATCCAAACAAGATGACGTCCCGTGGCGTTTGCTGGCGAACCAAGTTATTATGGGGCGGCTGCTGACCCCTGATTTCACGCCCTATATTGATGAATCCGCATTAGAGCTGATTGAGGCGGATTGGCCAGAGGTTCGCGACTTTTTGACATTGAGCAAATATAATATGCCTGTCTATCCTGATAGCTGGGATGGCTATCCGGTTGCGCGGGAGAAATTCTACGCAGCCTTAGAGACAGCCGGCATACATGACATGTTGGTCCTCACGGGGGATGCGCATGAGTTTTGGGTCAATGATCTCACATCAGAAGCAGGCCAGAAATATGGATTAGAGCTCGTCACAAGCTCGGTTTCCTCGCAAACACTCACGGCCTATTTGGGCGAGGCAACGGCTGAGCATAATTTACTTCTGACCCAAAAAAATGAAGATGCACGGTTTTATGATGCAACGCGCAGCGGCTTTGTTGACCTCACGCTCACGGCAAAAAAAGCGGCTGTCATTATGTTCAATGTGGATACCGTTTTGTCGCGGGATTACACCTTAAGCGAGACAGCTCATTTCACCCTGCGCAAGCGAGGCGGCAGCGTGAAAGCCGTTTCTCCGAAAGGCTTATCGGCGGCGCAGCGCGCGCTATTCCATGGTCTAGGCTAGGGCAAATCTGGCAATCCCGGCGTCCCCGACAAATGCGGGTTTTTTGCAATATGATCAGCTTTGATTCGCGCCGAGCTTTGCCGCGAGCCATCATGGGACCATCCGGGCGGCGCGAATAAATATTTCAGCCGCTGCAAAAGTGAGAGATTGGGCTGGCAAACATCTTTAATGGCCCCCCACATTTCATTAAACGCAATCTTTATCGGGTTGAAAGTTTTGACATTTTGCACCAGACCATAGGTCACTTTCTCGTCTCGTGCTTCGGGAACAAATGTCCCGAACATCTTGTCCCAAATAATGAGAATGCCCGCATAATTTGAATCTAAATATTGCGGGTTCGTACCATGATGCGCGCGGTGATGTGACGGCGTATTAAATACCGCCTCAAACCATGAGGGTAAGCGGTCAATCGCTTCTGTATGAATCCAATATTGGTAAAGCAGATTTAGGGCCGCGACGAACCCAAGCAAAAGCGGATGAACGCCCAGAAAAACTAAGGGCGTAGACAACAAAACAAATCCCGTGAAGTGATTATTCCACGGCTGCCGTAGGGCCGTCGACAAATTATAATATTCGCTACTGTGATGGACAACATGCGCCGTCCATAGCCAGCGCACCCGATGCGCCGCGCGGTGTTTCCAATAATATAAAAAGTCCTGCGCGATTAAGGCGAGCAAAATAATGGGCAGGCTAACGCCCCAATCGAAAAGGCGAAATTGCCACGCCCATAAGAGAACACCGAGACTAATAAATCCCATTGTGATGTCAGAGAGGAGGTTTCCAAAGCCCATTAACATAGAGGTCAGAGCGTCTTTGGTTTCATAGGTACCCGATAGTTTGCCCGCGCGCACCAACATCCACTCCACGGCAATACTTAATACAAAGAACGGAGCGGCATAAGCCAGAACCATTGGAAATGAAGGGGCATCGATGGGCATGCCTATTCGTCGCGGCCTTGTCGCCCTCTGTCAACGGACAAAATCGCACACATGTTAAGAAGGCCATTTCAAAAATATTTACTGTGCGGCGGGGCGGCGAACCTCAACCCGAATGGACTTTATATCCACATTTAGAAGCTCTGCCGTCTCCCCAGGCCAAACCGACGCATGGTCCAATCCAACGCGTTCCGTCAAAGGTCCAGGATTAAAGTCCAGAATATAGTCCTTCCATTCGGGTGTTAATCTTTTGCGTTTCCACCCACTGTCCCGGGACCCTGCCGTAAAATATCCAATATCAAATGTTTCCAGACCATTTGCGCGAGAGGCCCGGGCCGTCACTGTCATCCGTATATCCTGCCCCGCAAAGGCGCGCTCATGTATAAGACCCAGCGGCGCAAAGACACCCGGGCCCTTGGGCAAGCTTTCGCGGGCAGCGTTACTTGTGAGGCGTGCATAGGCAGGCTCCCCGCCGGCCGCCGCAACAAAAACCGCTTGCGTGCCAGGCTGGGCGGTCAACCGAACCAAATCTTCACCCGCCATCAAATAGCCCGACTTTCGAATTTCCTCGACGGTTAGATCCGTGTTGGACCCAAATGATAAGGCGGCCGCTACCATAGCCGCGACACATAACGCCGCCAAAGGGTAGAAAAATCGGTCTTTCAGCATAATCGCGCCATATGAGTGAAACTTAATTCAGGGAGGGTTCAGACGTGTGGTATCATAAAACCCACGTTGATAGCCACAGTCTATGCTGTTGTTTCACCTCATTTCGGGAGCTCACATGAAACATCCTATTCGATTTTCTCTTACACTATTGACTAGCCTGTGTTTGACGACATCTGCTTTCGCGGCCCCGCCGCAAGGCAATACGGATACTGAAGTCCTTGCCGAAAAAATTGAGGAGAAGCTGTCGGACCACAAAGTCGACATCGCAAAGTCTTCTGCGCGCCTGAAACGAAAGCTGGAGAGCGACCTCGCCAAGTCAAATGGTGATATTTCTGAAGACATCGAAGTCGCGATGAATGTACTTGAGGAGGCCTTTTCAGACGATGGCCTACTCCGCAATATCGCCGCCATGTTTGGCGACTTTGCCGAAGACATTGAGGTGGAAACAGACGGCGGAGATACGACGCTCCTATTTGACGGCGCAAAAGTCGCGCAAATTCAACGCAAGACCTCCCGTGATAGCGAAGACCGCATTTCAATTTCTGGATTGGGGAAAAACCTATCCATAGACCGCGAAACAATTGTCAAAGACGGAAAAAAGAAAACGCGTATCGTCATTGATATGGACGGCGAAAACGAAATCGACATTACTATGCCAGAATTTAAATAGGCGCGGCTTAATTACACTAAAAACAGAACGGCGCGTTCATCCGCGCGTTCCCGCAAGGCACTGCCCAGCATATCATTTAATTCATCCGTAAACCGCTCAGAGGCAGCCTCTGACCATGTGGTTTGAACGGCGTCTATCAAATCAGGTCGCTGCTTATTGACCGCTGACCTGACGCGGCCGTCTGTCAAAATTTGACGCACAATCACCGGGACTTTGGCGCTGCGCATTTTACCAGATAGCGCTTTGCGGCCATAGAGATAACTCCCCCCAGCCAACACACCGCCGACCACAAGACCCAAGGGGTTGAGAAAGAGCGGGGCAAATAAATTCGCGTGGGCCAGTAAAGAGCCAATAAGAATAGCGGAGAGCGTTGTCCCCACCAGCGCCGTATCTGACTCCATTGATCCAACATGCGGCATCGCCAGAGACAAGCCTTCCAAATGCCGCGAGACATGCTGAGAATCGGTCAAAGACAGAACCATCGCAGGCAAGCCATGATCACGGCATAATGGGTCCGTTACGGTTTCGATATCGCGCTGAAGGCCGGCGAACCACACATCAATAACGGGACGTAGCGCCGCTTGGGCAGAGTCTGAGGAAAGCCACTCTGCGACTTTCTCATTTAATTGGCTTTCGACATCATCTAGGCTTTTTATCTGGCCACTCCGCCATTCTGCGAAGGTGGGCAAAATACAGCTCTCTGTCATCGCATCGACCAAGACGGGGGCGAGGGTTTGCCCTAAATCTCGCGAGGCTTTCTCAGCCTTTTGAAAAATAACGCCGCCTGTATCCGTGTGTTTTTTGATTTCTGATTTAAAGCTGGCGTGGAGATATTCAAACCGTCCGAGCCAGGCCAGTCCGCGGGCAATCGCAAATTCTGGCTCGGCCCCGCGCACAACTCGGGCTTTTGGAAAAGCGGCTTGCGTTGCGGGCAAAACCAGCGGCAAGCGCGAAGCGCCTCCCGTCAATAAAACTGTATCGGGATATTGGCCCTCTTCCTTACCGCCAAGATTTTCAACGGTTTCTTTGAGCGCATAGTCAAAAGCCGTCCGCCAGCTATAGTCATTTAACGCCTTGAGCGGTGTGTTTAAAATTTTATCGGCATCGGCTTTATCTATCCGAATATCAAAGACGACACCTCGGCCAATGGGCAAGCGCTTTAATAATTCAACGGGGACATCTTCTCCCGTAAAGTAGGCCTCTTTTGCCTCACGGCACCAATATTCCATGATGGGGCGATAATGCGGATATTTCGCAATCAGCTGCTCGATTTTTTTGCGGTCTTTTTGCCGTGCCAAATTCATTTCAAAAATTGCCGTATCGAGCAATCCCGAGCCTAAAATATTATGGCCAACATCCTGCGCGTCCAAATCACGGCAATAGGTGAAATCCGTTGTCGAAGAACCAATATCAACAATCAGAACTGAGGCACGGGTATCTTCAATAGATAAATATCCCTGCTCTAGGGCCGTCATTAACGCCGCGCGAGATTCAGGTACGATACGTACAGTTTTGAGGCCCGCTTCTTGGAAGACTTGTCGATAATTATCTCGGTCTTGCGCTGACCACCCACTTGGGCATCCGACAATAAATTGACTGTCTTTAGGGCCCAAAATTGTACCGTCAGCCGTGAGGCCCTCAATCAATGTCTGGGTAAAAGCAAGGGTCGGCTCCCTGACGGCCGCCAGGTCTAACTCTCGCGATTTAAATTTAATGGCCACATTTGCATGCGGGCCAAGGGCGGTCACATTCAGGGCATCTGTGCCAATTTTAATGCCCGACTTATCTTCTGCAACGGCCGTTACGAAACTGCGTCGGCCGCGCCATTCCAAAATTTCAGGTTCACGCACGGTTGCGCCCAGCGCCCGGCCCAGCGCGGTTTCGCCATGCCCTAAATCATATCCGATAAACTCAAGAGAGCTCATGACCGCACCCAAATTGTACCACGCCGCAACAAACTCCCATTTTCACGCAGAAGCGCAGGCGCGGCCATTTCAATTTTTGGACCCGCGCCAATACCCGGCAATTCATCAAAATACTCGGATGTCTTTTTCGAATATTTCACAATTGAAATACCGCCAGAGCGCAAGAGACTTGGAAGCTCTTTGTCAATAAGCTCCAAGGCAAAATCACTATCGCCAGCGCCGCCCGCTTCCAGCAAATTTTGTAACATAGCGGCGAGTTGCGGTGTATCTGCCCAATGGGTCTGCGCCTGCGGTTCTGCAAGACGCGTCAGAATGTGGTCAGCCGTTTTCAGGGCATCTTCGATTTGTCCAATAAGCCCTGCGGCATCTACCGATAGGCGGGCCTCGGCTTTATATTGACGGCCCGATTGATCTTCTAAGGCGGCAGGCGCTTTTCGGCGGGGCATCAGTGACAAAAATTGCTTCCACCTTTTTGGCTCTAGCGTATGAAGGCCCGCCAATAGCGCCGCGCTGAGGACCACCAATCCAGCCCCTTGCACGAGTCCGACAAGCCCCAAAATGCCCGCCGCGACATAAAATAAGCTCGGTTTCCCCAGAAGGCCTGATACGCCCCCGCCCGGGGTCCCCGTTTCTACATAAGTAATATCCGCCGCTACCGCGCGGTCCAAAACACCAGCGCCGGATTTGATTACTTCGATTAGCCAAAGACCTGTTTTCTGCAAAGCGGGATCATCCGTGCCGCGCGCAAACGCGGCGCCCGTCCGGTCCAATGCGCCGCGAATGGCACTGACCGTTTGAGCCGAAGATAAAGCCGCTTCGCCGCGCACCGATAGGCTGCGCGTCAACTCCGCGCGTTCAGCCGCAAAAGCCGGCAAGAGAGACGGAACCGTCATATCCGTTGAGGCGGGACGTCCGGGTAATTGAGGTGCGCTTACCATAGGGGGGATGTTGGGGGTGAAGGCATATGAGTCAAGCGGTTAAGCCCCATTGCGCTATCTTATTCATTTTGCGTTTGGGTTTCAGCTCACGGGCAGATACACGCATTCGTGCATCGTATTTGAAAACCCAATTGATTAGTAGACGCCATGTTTCGTATTTTATTTCTAAGCTTGGTTATGTGGATAAGCTGCAGCTTCGCGCAAGCGCGGCAAAGCCTACCCTTGGACACGGGAAATACTGAAATCATGCTGGTGTCCGATGTCGACACGGCAAGGCCAGGCGAGCGCTTTACGGTCGCGCTTCGCATGAAATTTGACGGAAATTGGTACACCTATTGGCGAAATGCTGGAGATAGCGGCGAGCCCGTACATATTGTCTGGGATTTGCCCGAGGGTGTCACCGCAGGCCCCATTAGCTGGCCCGCACCAAAAACGAAAACGGTTGGGCCTATTGTGTCCTACGCCTTAGACGAAGATGTATGGCTGCCCGTCGAAATTTCACTCAGTGAAACTCTGGACCCAACGACCCCTATTACCTTAAAGGCGAAGGCCTATTATCTTGTCTGTGATGATATTTGCATCCCCGAGAGCGGCGCCCTCACCTTACCCATTGATATCGGCACGCCTAAACCAAATCCTACGCATTCTGTTTTAATCGAATCGGCTCAGGCAAAAATTCCGCAACTCGCAGAGGCGCAAGGTTCCGCGCAGTTAGATAACGGGCAAATCACCTTTAATATCGCCGATGTGCCAAATGGATTTGAGACAGCAGCCCTTTTCCCAAATGAAAATCCCATTATCCTACACAGTGACCCCATTACACGCACCCAGGGACAAAAGGGCACTCGCTATACCGCGACCGCTGGCTATGGGTGGGATGATGGAACACCAGAAGATTTCGAAGCCACACTTGTGGCGGAAGATGGCCGCGCGATTGTTGTCCCAATTTCGACGAATGCTGTAATTGACATAGGCGCAGCGCAGCCCAGCGGCCAGACTACCTCTATCGGATTTTGGGGCGCGTTAATTGGCGCCTTTCTAGGCGGGCTCGTTTTGAATCTCATGCCCTGTGTTTTCCCCATCATTTCACTGAAAGCCCTCTCCATTGCGAAAACCGCACATGGCGAAAGATCCGAAATTCGCCGGGCCGCTTGGGCCTATACAGCGGGCGTTCTTGTCAGCTTTGCCCTCTTCGCCGCACTTATTATCGCGCTGAAAGCCGGCGGAGCCTCTGTCGGCTGGGGCTTCCAATTACAATCGCCTTGGCTGGTCGGCTTTTTGTCGCTGCTTTTATTCGCGATTGGCCTGAACCTATTGGGCGTGTTTGAGCTCAGCGGACGGCTGCAAAATATGGGTGCGGGTAGTGTCAATAAATCTGGACCCGCCTCCAGCTTTTTAACGGGCGTTCTTGCCGTTATTGTAGCAACCCCCTGCACCGCGCCTTTCATGGCAGGTGCTGTGGGCCTTGCCTTGGCCAGTAGCGCGGGGGTGACGCTCGCGGTTTTCCTTGCCTTGGGCCTCGGCTTTGCACTGCCCTTCTTCCTAGTCGGTTATCTCCCGGGCCTACTATCAAAGCTGCCTAAACCGGGGGCTTGGATGGAGCGCTTCAAACAATTTTTGGCCTTCCCCATGTTTGCCGCCGCGATTTGGCTGGCTTGGGTCCTCAGCTTGCAAACGGGGGCCGATGGGACGCTTACACTTCTGATAGCCAGCCTCGCTTTAAGTTTTGGCCTTTGGCTGATAAAAACCCGCAAGCCGCTCGTCAAAATCCTGGGCGCGATAGCTATTCTTTTCGCCTGTCTTTTACCCTTTAAACTATCTGCCTCTGGCGAAACGGCAGATTTGCGCTCTAGAGCTTGGTCAGCGCAGGCGGTGGCGAGCGCCCGCGCCGAGGGCCGCCCCGTCTTCGTCGATTTCACGGCCGCCTGGTGTGTGACCTGTAAAGTCAATGAAAGCTTAGTACTGAAAACACGGAAAACAGAAAAACTATTCGCGCGCACAAATACGGAATTTTTAATTGCCGATTGGACGAATAAGGATGATGTTATTGCGGCGGAGCTAAAACGCTTTGGCCGCGCTGGCGTGCCGCTTTATCTGGCCTATAAGCCTGGCGCGAAAGAGCCTGAGGTTTTACCGCAGGTGCTTACCCATGACATATTGAAAAACGCGCTAGAATAGGGCGGATTTTCTTGGCTCACTCCGCCGCGAGTTTTATCTCATCTTCTGGCTCATAGACCAAAATATCGGCGGGTTGGCAGTCCAATTCTTTGCAAAGCAAATCTAGCGTGGAAAAGCGGACAGCTCGCGCTTTACCTGTTTTTAAAATAGACAGGTTCGCCATAGTGATGCCCACACGGTCCGCCAATTGCGTCAAAGACATTTTGCGGTCGAGCAAAACGCGGTCGAGATTTACTTTAATCGTCATTAGATCGTCAGCTCCTGCTCAGCTCTAAGAGCTGCGCCATGACGAAAGGCCTCGGAGATAACGGCGATAATGAAAATAAGGAATAGCGTTCCCGCCCGTATATCTAAAACGGCGACATCCGACGGTACGTCCGAAGCCCCCAGAAAAAACACTTTGGCAATTCGAATGATTTCCGTGGCCGTGACGAGAAGTAAGATAAGCCGAATGCGAGAGATACTCTCGGGTGAAAACGGATCGCCGTGAATCAGAGCCGACGCAACTTTCCGTAAGCAATAGAGAACGAAGAACCACCCCAAAGAGACAATGGCCCCAGACAAAAGTTCGCCCAGCACTAAGGAGGTATCGAGCTTATCAGAAAATTCTGCCTTCATGGAGAGACTCACGGATTCGGGCAGGCAGAATAGGATAGCGGCAAGAATGCAAATAAACGCACTGAGCGCCAATATCCCTTGTCCAATCATCAAAATGACAGATAGCATTTTCACCATGGGACGATCTGCTATGTCGATTTGGGTCTCCAACATCATGCCCTTATTGATAAACAATAATTTGCGACATGCAAGCATTGCTCCCACGCGGCGCGCGGCCTAAGGCGCATTTCATGACTACGCAAAAACTTACCTCTGGAAACAAAATTGTCGTTGCCTCCCATAATGAAGGCAAGGTACGGGAAATTCGGGACCTGCTCCGGCCCTTTGGCCTAGAAACTGTCAGTGCCGCTGAATTGAACTTGCCTGAACCTGAGGAAACCGAAACAACATTTTCTGGCAATGCGAAATTAAAGGCCCTCGCGGCAGCGACGGTGGCAAATCTCCCAGCGCTATCCGATGATAGCGGTTTGGCCGTGGATGCTTTGAACGGAGACCCGGGCATCTATGCCGCGCGCTGGGCGGAGCTTCCGCGCATTGAGAAAGAAACCTATGGACAGCGCCGCGACTTTGATATGGCAATGTGGTATGTCAATGACCGCTTAGGCGATACAGACAACCGCCGCGCCCGCTTTATTTGTGCGCTTTGTCTCGCGTGGCCCAATGGCGAGGCGCAGGTCTATGAAGGCACGGTTGAAGGCGAAATGGTCTGGCCGCCGCGCGGCAATAAAGGCTTTGGCTATGATCCCATGTTTCAACAAATCGGCGAAACCCGCACATTTGCAGAAATTGAGCCCGCCGCGAAACATGCGGTGAGTCACCGCGCCGACGCTTTCGCCAAATTCCTCGCGGACCAATTCCCGTCATAAGATGGAAAAGCTCGCGGTCTACATTCATTGGCCCTATTGCGCGCGTATTTGTCCCTATTGCGATTTCAATGTCTATAAGCGCAAAACCGATGACGCCCTATTGCCGGCAATTTTGGCTGACCTCAAACATTGGCGAGACCTCTCTGGCCCGCGAGAGATTACGTCAATCCACTTTGGCGGCGGCACGCCCTCTTTAATGACGGCCACCCAAGTTGGCGCGGTTGTTGAAACTGTCGAAAAACTTTGGGGAATGCGCGATATTGAAATCGCGCTTGAAGCCAATCCCCATGAAATGGATATTGAGACGTGGCGAGCGTATTGCGCAGCAGGGCTAAACCGCATGTCCTTAGGTGTGCAGAGCTTCAATGACGCGGCCTTAGCTTTCCTTGGGCGTGACCATGACGGAACGGCCGCACGCAAAGCCTTAGACCTCGCGCTTGAAATATTCCCCAGCGCGTCTGCGGATTTAATTTTCGGCTGGGCGGGACAAAGCCCAACAGAGCTAGCGTCTGATCTGTCCATTTTATTGGACGCGGGCACGCCGCATATTTCCACCTATCAGCTGACTATCGAAGACGGGACAGCCTTTGCCAGGGCCGAGCAGAGAGGACAGACCCGCGCTATAGACGCCGAGCTTTCAGCTGATTTTTATGACATAGTGCGCGGGACTCTGTGCACGTCAGGATTTGATCATTATGAAGTCTCAAATTTTGCCAAAGCGGGTCACCAATCGCGGCATAACCTCGCCTATTGGCGGGGCTGGGATTATGTAGGCGTGGGTCCAGGCGCACATGGGCGGATAACAACAAACGGCAAACGCCACGCCACGACGACCTATTTGACCCCAGCGAGATATACGAAAGCTGTATCAAATACGGGCACAGGCATTGACGATAAAGCGCTTTTAGACAGCGAAGCTTGGTCGGCAGAATATTTGCTTATGGGGCTGCGGATTGAAGCGGGCATTTCACTCTCGCGCTATGAAGCCCTAGCAGGCGCCCCGTTAAATTCATCAGAGCTCAAGCCGCTCATAGAAGGCGGGCTTTTGATAAATGAGCGCGATAGGCTGAAAGCGAGCCAAACAGGACGGCTTGTTCTGAACAGCGTCACAGAACGTCTTTTGTTGGCATAAAAAAACCAGGCGAAACAGCCCGGCTTTTTCATGACGTTTAATTCAATCTAGTTGTTTTTGGGTGCCAAAACCATTGTCATAAGACGGCCTTCGGTTTTGGGTTCAAACTCAACTTTACAATCTTCGGCGAAATCCTCTTTCACGCGGGCTAAAAGGTTCATACCTCGGTCCATATGCGCCATTTCCCGCCCTCTAAAGCGCACAGTCACTTTCACCTTATCGCCGCGATCAAAAAATTTGCGCATAGCCTTAGTTTTAACGCCGTAATCATGCACATCGATATTCGGACGCATTTTGATTTCTTTGAGCGCTTGTGTCCGTTGGTTCTTGCGGTTAGCAGCTTTTTTCTTTTGATTTTCAAAGCGCATCTTGCCGTAATCTAGCACCTTACAAACAGGCGTTAGTCCCGGCGCGACTTCGACAAGGTCAAGTCCAGCCTCACGGGCGGCAGCTAAAGCTTCACTGAGAGGAACATTTCCTCGTTTTTCACCATCGGCCAGAATGAGCAGGACATTATCGGCGGTAATGTCACGATTGATGCGCGGGCCTTTTGGTTTTTTGGCAGGTTGGGCCGAAAGAGGTCTTCTAGCGATTTGGGTTCTCCTGAGGTTGTTACAATCATTTAATCTCTATTCGGCGATATGGCGGTTTTAATCCGCATATTCAAGTGAAACCGATTATTTTGGCAGAGGCGAGATTAAGCCCTCATAGACCCATAACAGGGCTTTTTGCAGTGAGGTCTTTGAAAAGTTCGCCGCGATACGGTCGCGGGCCCCTGAAACCCCGCTCAATTCGTCAACCTGTTTTATCGCATTAGCCAGTGCCTGCGCATCGCATGGTGGGGTGCGCCAGCCTGTGACGCCGTGCTCAACCACTTCCACCGCGCCGCCATGATCTGCGGCGATAACAGGCCGCCCCATGGCTTGGGCTTCCGCCGCCGTTCGCCCAAAGGCTTCGGGGTCTGTGGACGGGCAAATAACGACATTCGCCGCGAGATAGGCGGTGGCAACATCCGTATCATGTCCGGGGAAATGCACGCGACCCGACAGGTTTAAATTTTGCATCTGCATTTTCAATTCGGCTACATAAGCGTCGCGCCCTTGAGCGTCGCCCAATAAAACCAGATGCGTGTTTTCTGGCAGACGCGACAGAGCTTCAATCGCCACCCCTTGCCCTTTCCAGCGCGTGAGACGACCCGGCAATAAAACCAAGATGGTGTTTTCAGGCACGCCCCACTTTTGGCGCTTGGTTTTAACGGCCTCAGCCGAAATTTTCTCTGGGTCGAAAAGTGCCATATCCACCCCGCGCGGGATGACGGTGATTTTGTTAGGGTCGGTCCCATGTTCGCGCAGGATATGATCAGAGGTGAAATTAGAATTTGCGATAACAACATCGCCCTTTGCCATAACAGAATTATAGGCGCGTTTTAGCGCCGAGTTTGCATTATAAATACCGTGATAAGTCGTCACGAAAGGTACTTTCTCCGCTCGCGCCGCGAAAAGAGCCGGCCAAGCTGGCGCGCGCGAACGCGCATGGACAATATCAATTTTCTGTTCTGCAATCAGGCGGCGCAGACCCGCTATGCGCCAAGGCACAGAGAGAATATTCTTCGAGCCCATATCTACTTTATGATGGATACCGCCAAGCGCTTCCAATTCGGAGACCAAACGCCCCCCATTTGACACAATATGCGCGCCGTGACCCGCTGCGACCAAAGCCTCTGCGGTTTCCAAAACAGTCCGTTCAACACCTCCGGCATTGAGCTCTGGCAAAATTTGCAGCACATTCATATTACCTCCTTAAACGAAGCGAATGAAAAATGCCCGAATTTCTCACAACATCTGATGGCCAAAAAATCGCCTATGAAAAATCGGACGGAAATGGGCCGACCCTAATTTGGTGCGGCGGACTGAAATCCGATATGGAAGGCTCCAAAGCGGTGCATTTGCACAGCTGGGCCAAATCAAAAGGGCAAGGTTTCATCCGCTTTGATTATTTTGGACATGGCGAGAGCAGCGGTGATTTTATTGACGGCACCATGTCGCGCTGGGCGGCGGATATTGGCACCGTCCGAGACCAGCTGTGCAGTGGCCGCGTCATTTTAATTGGCTCGTCTATGGGGGGTTGGGCGGCCCTCTTGGCGGCGCTTGATACTCCCGCCAATGTGGCTGGCCTCGTGCTCATAAACCCTGCGCCTGATTTCACAGAGAAACTCACCGTGGCGGGCTGGAGCGAAGCCCAAATCAAAGCCCTGGAAAATGACGGGGTGGTCTATGAACCCTCAGGCTATGATGAGCCTTATGCCTATTCCAAAGCCTTGATAGAAGATGGCCGCGCGCGGCAAATTTTGGACGCGCCGATAGACCTCAGCTGTCCCATACGTATCTTGCAAGGCTATGAGGACACAGTTGTGCCCTGGTCGCATTCTCAAAAATTGATGGATGTTTTGACGTCAGCTGATGTCACATACACACTCGTCAGCGGCGGCGATCATAGCCTGTCTCGAGTCAGTGATCTGAAGCACATTGAAACCGCCATCACAGACATCACTCATGTCTAAATCGGTGCGAAGCGCCAAACGCGCCCTGACGCAAGTGTTTAGCGGGGCGGGTCTCCCCTTCGCAGAAGACGACGCACTAGAGATTATTCTGGCCGCAACGGGGTTTGATAACAACGCGATGATCCTGCGCGGTAGCGAATCCCTGACTCGAGACATGTCTGCCTTGGTTGAAGCTTATAAATACCGCCGCCTGTCTGGAGAACCTATTGACAATATTTTGGGGTGGCGTGAATTTTATGGGCGGCGCTTTCAAATATCCAAAGATGTTTTATCCCCGCGCGCCGACACGGAAACCCTCATTAGAGGCGCGCTAAAGCGTATAGATAAAACGGGCGCGCCGGCCTTACTTGACCTTGGAACGGGCAGCGGCGCTATTGGCCTCACGCTACTGGCGGAAATCGCAAACGCACACTTAATAGCGACCGACCTCTCGGGGGCGGCCCTAAATATTGCGAAGGCAAATGCAGATTCGCTCGACCTCACAGAGCGCGCATCCTTTTACGCAGGCGCGTGGTGGGGCGCTGTGCCGGCGAACGCCGCATTCGACATCATCCTCTCCAACCCGCCCTATATTACAGATAGCGCGATGAAAGCCTTAGAACGCGAAGTTTTGGATTTTGACCCTGATGTGGCATTGCGCGGCGGCTCCGATGGGCTTGACGCTTATCGCGCCATTATTTCTGGCGCGCCCGAATATCTCAAAGCAAATGGTTGGCTGGGCCTGGAAATCGGCTATGATCAAGCAGCCGGCTTGAAACTGCTCTTAAAATCAGAGACTTGGCAGAACATTACTGTCACAAAAGATTTAGGCGGTTTAGACCGCGTTGTCTGGGCGCAAATTTCAGCTGAAATTTGATTAAAAAAAGCGCTTTTCATACGGGTTCCGCTTTGCTACGCGGGAGTCGCAGGCCAGACTGTTCGATATCAAATTAATGCGAACGTCACTGCTATAGCCGACAGACTAGGGGCCCTGTACGACCTTCCGTACGTTCATCTCCCGCCATGCTGTTGCACCATTTGAGGAAAACCGATGAAGCGTCAACGCGGCCGTAATCGCAATAAAAATAATAACCGTAATAATAATCATAATAACCACAATCGGTCTATGGATAGCCAAGGACCGGGCGTAAAAGTGCGGGGCAATGCCTCAACGATTTATGAAAAGTACACGGCGCTGGCACGTGACGCCAAAATGGGCGGTAGCCGGGTCAACGCCGAAAACCTTCTTCAGCATGCGGAACATTATCTGCGGCTCATGAATGTCCAAGAGGCGGCCAAACGCGAAGCGCAAGAAGCCCGCGAAAAAGCCGAAGCCGAACGGGCGGCCCGCCGCGCAGAGCGCGGAGAAAGTGAAGGCGAAGACGACGGGGATGAAACCCGCGGCAGCCGCCGAAATAACCGCAATAATAATCGCAGGGACCGTAGCGAAACGACACCCGCAGAAGAAACAGCTGACACCGCCGAAATGGCAGAAGATACAGAAACCGGCATAGAGGCAGACGCCAAAGTCCAAAAAGACACAGCGGAAGAGGCGCCTAAACGCCGCCGTAAAGCGCCCTCTCGTAAATCTGAAGAGCGTATTGAAGCCGCCGAATAGGTGTTGGATAAAGATTTATCAGATGACGACGTGCAGGTGCGCCGCATCTCTGCATCTTGAAGCGGATGACTAAATTCCTATCTCGAACAGGACAGCGGGCGATTTTCGTCCGAAACTAAATGCCTGACCGAGGTCGAACATGGATATACAAGCTTATACGCAGCGCGCGCGCAGTGCGATACAAGGCGCGCAAACTGAAGCGGTAACACGCGATCATCAACAACTGGTCCCAGCACATATTTTATATGGCCTTTTGCAAGACAAAGGCGGTTTACCGCGTAACCTCATCCAAATGTCGGGCGGGGCAGTCGAAACCCTTGAGGTTGCGGTTGAGCATATCCTGAATAATCGTCCAAAAGTCGAAGGGGGTTCAGGCCTTTCTTTGTCAAAAGCTGCTACTAAAGTTTTTGCCACCGCCGAAAAATCTGCGAAAGACGCGGGGGATGCTTTTGTTACCGTGGAACGGTTGTTACTCGCGGCAGTCACCCAAGCCGATAAAGACCTGCGGGAAGCTTTTTCGCAATCTGAACTGGACCCGCGGAAATTGGGCGACGCCATTGCATCGGTGCGAACAGACGGACCTGTGACCTCCGACTCGGCGGAGGACCAATATGAAGCCCTATCCAAATATGCACGCGACCTCACCCAAGCGGCGCGGGACGGAAAATTAGATCCCGTTATCGGCCGAGATGAAGAAATCCGCAGAACGCTGCAAGTCCTCTCGCGGCGCTCAAAAAATAATCCCTTACTCATTGGGGAACCTGGCGTCGGGAAAACAGCCATTGCCGAAGGGCTTGCCGTCAGGATTGTCTCCGGAGATGTCCCCGAATCCGTGCGTGATAAGAAATTGCTCGCGCTGGATATGGGCGCGCTTATCGCGGGGGCAAAATATCGCGGCGAATTTGAAGAGCGATTAAAGGCCGTTTTAAAAGAAATTGAAAAAGCCGATGGGCAAATCATCCTTTTCATTGATGAAATCCACACGTTAGTCGGAGCAGGTAAAGGTGACGGCGCAATGGATGCGGCGAACCTTTTGAAACCCGCCCTCGCCCGCGGCGAGCTACATTGTATTGGCGCAACCACGCTGGATGAGTACCGCAAACATTTGGAAAAAGACGCGGCCCTCGCGCGGCGCTTCCTAAGTGTGTTTGTCAGGGAGCCCACTGTCGAAGACACCATTTCCATCCTGCGCGGACTGAAAGAAAAATATGAAGTCCATCACGGCATTCGGATTTCGGACGGCGCGATTGTGTCTGCGGCCCAGCTCTCAAACCGTTATATCACGGACCGCTTTCTGCCCGATAAGGCCATCGACCTGATGGATGAAGCGGCCAGCCGATTACGCATGCAAGTCGATAGCAAACCCGAAGCTCTGGATGAAATCGACCGCCGCATCGTGCAGCTACGCATTGAGGTTGAGGCGTTGAAAAAAGAGAAGGATGAGGCATCAAAAACGCGTCTCGCCAAACGGCAAACAGAAATTGACGCGCTGCAATCCCAGTCAGATGAGATGAGCGCGGCCTGGCAAGCGGAGAAAGCCAAACTCGCCAGCGCCACCGACATTGTCGAGGAACTCGACCGGGCGAGATTTGAGCTCCAAGATGCTGTGCGGCGCGGGGATTACGAAACCGCAGGCCGCTTGCAGCATGAAGATATTCCAGCCCTTGAGGCCAAAGCGGCAGAGCTGGAAACTCAATCTGATGAACCGAGCCTTGCCAGTGAGACCGTCACATCAGAAATTATCGCCACTGTCGTTTCGCGCTGGACGGGCGTACCGGTTGAAAAAATGCTGGAAGGCGAGCGCGATAAACTCCTCGCCATGGAAACCGCCCTAAGCGCGCGGGTGATTGGTCAAAGCCGCGCGGTAGAAGCCGTCTCTGATGCGGTCCGCCGCGCCCGCGCAGGGCTGCGCGATCCGCAGCGGCCCATCGGTAGCTTTATGTTTTTGGGGCCGACCGGCGTGGGGAAAACAGAGCTGACCAAGGCCTTAGCCGAATTTATGTTTGATGATGACCAAGCCATCACGCGCATGGATATGTCAGAATATATGGAGAAACATTCCGTCGCGCGCCTAATCGGAGCGCCTCCAGGATATGTCGGCTATGATGAAGGCGGCGCGCTCACTGAAGCCGTTCGCCGCAGACCCTATCAAGTCATCCTATTTGATGAGGTCGAAAAAGCGCATCCCGATGTGTTTAATGTCTTACTACAAGTGCTCGATGAAGGCCGCTTAACAGACAGCCAAGGGCGCAAGGTCGATTTTCGAAATACGCTGATTATATTGACCTCCAATATTGGCGCGCAACATTTATTGAACCTCGCGGAGAGCGAAACGGTTGAGGGCGCGAAGGTTGGCGTGATGGCCGAAGTTAACGCGCATTTCCGGCCAGAATTCTTAAACCGTATAGACGAAATTCTTCTATTTGAGCGGCTAAAGCTTGAGCATATGGGCGCGATTGTCGACATCCAAATCTCGCGCCTACAAAGCTGGCTGAAAGAAAAGCGCATCACGATTGAGCTTTCCGGCGCGGCGCGGGAACACCTCGCCAAAGCCGGCTATGACCCCAGCTTTGGCGCGCGGCCTCTGAAGCGTGCAATCCAAAAATTAGTCCAAGATGAACTCGCACGAGAGCTCTTAAGCGGACGCATCAATGACGGCGATACGATCAAAATTAACGTGGCAGGCGGGAAAATCCGCATGAGCAAAGCGTAGGCCTTTGCCCCAATTTGCATAACCGCTGCCCATTATTTGAGCTTTCCTCTTTCATAAGATTGCGTGAGGGTGAAATATGGAAAATGCGACAAGCTTTGGGAAACAAGCCGTAGTTTATGCAAAAGGACGCCCCGGATATCCAGATGCGCTCTATCGCTGGATAGCTGAAAACAGCCCAGCACATGATCTTGTTTGGGATATAGGAACAGGGTCTGGGCAAGCGGCTATCGCGCTAACCCGATATTTTAAACAGGTCCATGCGACCGATATCTCCGCCGAGCAAATCACGGCAGCAAAACCGCATCCTCAAATTTCATATCATGCCGCGCCTGCGCAAAACTCTGGCCTGCCGAACGGAAGCGCCGCCTGTATAAGTGTCGCAACAGCCGTGCATTGGTTTTCAGACACTAGTTTTTGGGAAGAAGTCTCTCGCGTTGCGGCAAAACACGCCTTGTTTTGCGCGTGGACCTATCAACTTCCCATTTGCGATACATCGATTCACAAGGAATTTCTCGACCTCGTCTTTGCTTTGATTGACCCCTATTGGGCCGAGGGAAACCAAATCTGCATGGCGGGCTATTCGGCAAATAACCTCAACTGTCCTCTTCCGCTCCTGCCCGCTCCGAAATTCGATGCGGGGGGGATGTGGTCGAAAATACAACTTGTCAATTTTGTGGAAAGTTGGTCAGCGCATTTCAAAGCCCGCGAAGACGGGTTTGCAGATGAACTTAAGATTATATCAAAGAATTTTCTAAAAACCCACCGCGATAAAACTATTGAAATCAGCCTTCCCATAAGTGTTTTGGCGGCGCGCATCACGAAATAAAAAAGCGGCCACCAAGGGCCGCTTTTCTAAGTCTTATCTCTACCCTAAGACTTGCGAGGTCCGGGTTTTTTACGCGGCGTGCCGTCTTTTTTGAGAAGGTTTCCGTCCGCATCCCGCGGAATTTTAGACCCTGGCTTCGGACCGCGTTTTCCAGCTGGCTTTCTCGCAGCTGTTTTTGACGGAGTTGATTTTGAAGTGGTCGGTTTTGAAGCTGTCGTTTTATTCTTAGACCCCGCTGGGCGGCCGCGCTTCTTTGCAGGCTTTTTCGCCGCCGTGGTCTTTGCCTTCGTGCTAGCTGGACGGCCGCGTTTTTTTGGCGCAGCGTCGAGCTTTGTCTCAAGCGCCGGGTCTGCTGATCGCTCTAATCCTGTCTTAGCTTTGAGATCGTCGGCCTTTTCGCGAACGCTGGCTGTAGCGGCTTTCGCTTTGCCTTGCACATTTTCGCTCATCTCGCCGACATTTTCGCGCATGGTTTTCGTTGCTTCGCGGGTCCGCGCCGCTGCAAGTTCCGCTGCTTTGCGCGCCTCGGCCACGGGGTCAATATCTGCGAGTTCTGATTTCCCGCCATCGGGTGAAAGATTATCATTGATGCGAAATCCAGCGACGATAAGTTCAGCTACAATTCTTATAGATACTAATGTGAAAAGAATTTTCACTAAGCCAAAAACAGGCACAATAATCCATAGCAAGGGGTCGAGCTGGACCGTATCCACAGCTTCGATGAGAAACTTCACGCCAAAATAAATAATTGCCAACCAGAAAAAGGGGACAATCAGTTTTTCTTTAAATAATTTATCAAAAGAAAAGAAGAAATTGAGAAGGTTTTTCATAGAAATCTCGGATGTGAACGGTGCCCAATCCTTAGCTAGCCAAATTTAGGGAATTTCGCAAGCCCTCCATTTTGGCCCCGGGATTGTGCCCGCTTACCAAAACTATATTTACCTATGTCGCGTTTATTCAGGCAAGCCTTCAAATCCAGCGGCTTCACTGACGTAAATTTCTGGCGAAATAACTTCTGACTCCGCGCGCATGACCTCGATTTTGTCCCGCTGTGATTTGAACGCGGGGCGCTGGCCCTGAGACAAAGGCTTTCCTGACAATTGAGACAAGCGGCGTGGATTGATTTTCTTACCGTTCAAATGCACTTCATAATGAAGATGCGGCCCGGTTGAGCGACCCGTCGTGCCGACATATCCGATAACTTGATCCTGTTTGACATAGGCGCCAGATTTTACGCCGCGCGCAAATTTCTGAAGATGGGCATAGGCCGTTTTATATCCATCGGAGTGACGAATGCGAATATAATTGCCGTAACCGCCATAGCGATTTGCACGCTCAACCGTACCAGAGCCCGCCGCCAAAATGGGCGTGCCGCGCGGGGCCGCGAAATCCACGCCCGTATGCATTTTGCGGTAGCCTAAAATTGGATGCTTTCTTCGGCCAAATGAGGACGACAAACGCGCGCCATTTACGGGCGTCGCGCGTAATTTCCGTTTGGCCGTCTTTCCAGCCGCATCGTAAAAATTCTCGCGGCCCTTGCTATCTTCGAAAAGCCAATATTCCGAAGTTTTCCCCCGCGGCGAAAAAGACGTGTAAAGCAAATCACCGGCTTTGACTATGTCGCCCTTTTGGTTCCGCGCAACTTCGAAAAACATCTCAAAGGCATCACCTGGTTGAATATCACGTTGGAAATCGACGGAATATTCGTAAATATTCGCAAATTGAACAACGACTTTATCAGGCGCACCCAGACGGGTGGCGTCGACATAAAGTGAATTTTCCACCTCTGCCTTCACGGCAATAGTTTCATATTTGAAATCCGCCTCGATTTTACGGGCTAAATAATCTTCGCCCTGACGATCGATAAAGACCGTCGTCTCGATATTCGGTTTAAAAGTGAGATGGTCGAGGGTGCTCCCCGTAAAATGCAACTGAAAATCTTGGCCTGCGCGTAAATTTCGCGGCTTAAAGACTTCTCCAAAAGCTTCGGTCACGCGGTAGGCTTGTTGGCCTGTCAAACCATTGCGCTGCAAAAGCGGTCCCAGATTATCTCCGGATTTGAGCGTAATCGTCTTGACTGAGGTTTCAGTGGCGAAGCTCGGCTCTAATCCCATATCAAAACGCGAAATGTCGAGCCTTGGCGCGGAGGTCAGCTCGGCCTGTTGTTCAACCACATCCGCCTCACGTTGATTTGGAAACGCGAGAAGCCCCAAAACGCCAATTACGGCGGCGACGCCTAAAAAACGGTAGCGGTTTCCCGGCGGGATAACCGTGTGTCGAAAACGCGCAAAAGCGTCGGCGCGCTCGTGAAGTGCAGACATTACCGGATGCATTTCGGCCTCTGATGTCAGCTCGCCTGCAGTCTTATTTTTTTCACTCATGATTAATGCCTGAAACTCTCGAAAGGACGAGCTATAGTTTACACTGTCCTAACTCTCCTATCTTCCCTAATTCTAACTTAACGCGTTCTGATATGATATGTAAACTGACCGATTTGTAAGGGTTGGTTTTAGTGGCCATGAGACCGAAGGTCCTCTAAGCGAGATAGGAGGAGGTCTAGCCATTTCCGTGCAAGACGAAAATAACACAGCGCTGCAAAAGCCGCCCCGGCGCAAATCTTGGTATGGTCGGTGGTGGGCCATAGGTTTATGGATTTTTCTCGGCTTCATTTTGAGTGTTGCTATGCTGGCGTTTTGGGCCTGGACGCAAAAATATGAACTCGCCGAAAACCGTATCATCGCCAGTTTCAAAGAGGCGGGATTTGAAACGGAATTAGACATTGTCTCCGTCACATCCACTCAGGCAAAAATTAAAGATATCCGCCTCGCCCGAGACGGAGAAGAAATATTGCGCATTGACTCCGCCGTCGCCGCCTATGTCTGGCCGGACGTTCGGGACAAAAAAATCAAACAGATAGATCTTTCTGGCGCGACCGCTTGGGTCAGCTTGGGTGAGGATTGGCAGCCAACACAAGCGTGGATGAAAGCCCTCTTAGCGCAAAGTTCAGAAAGCGGTTCTGGGGACAGTTTTCCTTTCCCTGAAAACGGGATAATTTTAACCGATGCCACATTTAACCTCACCGCGCCTATCGGGACGGCAGAATTTTTTATTGATGCACAGGCGAAATCGCCCGAGACTTTTACCGCAGATATAACCTTGGCCTCGTCTGACCTATCCTATGGCGGATATTCTGCGCGGGGCGCAGGGGTCGTCACATTAGACAAAACGGAACACGCGCTGCGTATAACTGGACAGGCGCAAACCGAAACCCTCTCCAATGAAATCGTCGATATCGCAGAGGCCGACTTAGAGATCGACGGACTATTAAATTTGGACACGCGTGAGTTCATAGGCAGCACCTCTCTTGAGAGCGAAAGCATATCCAGCGACCTCTTTGCTTCTGGACCGACCCGCCTTGGATGGGATGGATCCATAGCCCCACAAGACGGCTTACGGGCCTCAGGAACCTGGTTGATCTCTGCCGAAAATGCCCGCTCGCCTCGGACCGAACGGGCCTATGAGGTCGCAGAGACTCTCTCCCTATATCCCGCCTTGAGTGTTGTTCCCGTGACGGAACATTATGCGCCTCAAATGCGCAAGCTTGTCTTCGATTTTATCAAGGGCGCTGATGTGGCAGGGCAAGGCCGCCTTGACTATGGGCCAGACGGATTTACGATTAATCCTATCGGAACGCTAGACGTCGCCACCCCGCGCAACCAATTGAGGCTGCGCCCCCGGGCAAATCAAAATTTTTATAGATTTGAGAAACCCTCGAGCGCAATCATGGCGCAAATGGATGCCAGTTTTGACAGACCCGTCGGCCTAACATTGGAAGATATTCAGCTCGAAGCCACCTCCAATAATGGGCTACGACTTGAGGGGATTTCACGGTTTTCAACGCGTCTGGTGACGAAAGACACTTGGACTACTACGGATTCGGGTAATCGCCCTGCGCGCTTGGGCCCACTATCGGCTAATCTGAGATATGCGGCGAACCGCGCGCCGCGGCGTCTATCTGTCACAACCGCCCTCACCTATGACGGCGCTCTCCCGGGTAGCTATGTAAACCGCCTAAATCTGGATGGCCGCCTTGATGTACGCCTATTTGAGGGTCGCCAAATTTTGGATTTCACACCGCGCAAAGACAGCGTTGTGACGATGGGCGCCTTAGAAACCCCGACGAATTGGCGAGGCGAAGATATCACGTTCCTGCTGCCGCCGACAAAAAATTTGTTCGAGCGCACGGCGCAAAAATCTAGTTTTGCAGCCATTTTGGAAACGGCAGACTTCACCCTAACCCAACCCGCGATAGAGGACGGCCCGCCGCAGCGCCTCGATTTAAGCGCCCAAGCGATGAACGTTAGCGGGACGCTACACCCTGATGCGATGCAGGACTGGACGATGGCCTTTACGCAAGCCGAGTATCGCAGCGAAACCCTGCCTGGATCGGGGACAACGGCTTCGGCGGAGACCGCGAATATGACGGCGCAGTTGATGCCAGGCCAGGCGCCCCAAATCACCTTTGATAGCCCCGCCATTTTTGTTGAAACCCCGCAACTCTCTGCCTCAGATATTCAAGTCGCTATGCAAGGCACGCCCGACAGATATACGGTAGACCATAGCGGCGGTATGATTTTCATAAGAGGGTCCGAAATTGCCGAGCGCGCCAAGGAGGCGGGCCTTGGGAGCATCCCTGCCACGGGACGTGTAGAATTCGCCAATGGTGCATTCACCGGCAAAGCGAGCCTAAATGTTGAAAAAGCCAATGATGCGGGCGTCGAAGTCGATTACACTTATGTAGAAGGCGTAGGCACAGCACACATTACCGTGCCGTCCATCCTATTCGAACCTAACGGCCTACAGCCCCAAAGTCTCATTCCCGCCTTCAAAGGGAAAATTGCTCGCGTAGACGGCGAAGCGCGGGCCAATCTATATATCGCCTTCGCGGACGGCGTTCTCACTGAGTCCAGCGGCACCGTGGATTTAATCGATATGGCAGTCGGTACAGCGCCGGGGCCAATAACGGGGTTAAATACGACCTTGCGCTTTACCTCTCTTCTGCCGTTGGAAACCGACGGACCGCAAACACTAACGATGAAAAACTTCAATCCTGGTTTTCCTTTAGATAATGGCAAGATGACCTTCAGCTTTGTGCCTGACGGCGTCAAGATTGACGCTGCGAACTGGCCCATTGGAAATGGCTGGTTTTCGCTTGATCCCTTTACGTGGATTTATACCGCAGAAGAAAACCGCGTCACCATGCGCCTCAACAATATCGAGCTAAATGATTTCCTAAATCACTTTCAGAATACAAAAATTCAAGCGACTGGCACAGTCGTGGGCGAACTTCCGATTGTTATACGTGGCATCGATGTGCTGATCGAAAAGGGGCACATTTCCGTCCCCAAGGGCGGGGTTATCAAATATGACCCTGGCCCAGGCGTTCAGGCCTATAATCAAGAAGAGGCAATTGCCGTGCTGCGTGAAAAGCGGGTAAATGAATATGCGGCTTTGGCGCAGGACGCCTTACGAGAATTTGGATATCGCGAGTTAAGAGCCTCCCTCGACGGACCAATAAATGGGGACGTGGAAATTGGATTAATCTTTGATGGTTCCAACAAAAAAGTACTTAATCGGCAGCCCTTCCGCTTTGATGTCACCGTCAAAGGCGAGCTTTTTAATATTGCGAGAAGCTTTGACAGCAATGCAAAAGTAAAATCAGAAATTTTTAAGCGGAATAAAAGACTGCCAGAAGGCGCCATTGTCGGGGAGTAAGTTCTCCCTTGTCTTACCCTGGGCCAGAGCGGTTTGGCGCGCTTGTCCCTATCACATCATCCGCGACAAAGGCATTATCTTTGCGCTCTCCGCCAAATGTTCCCATCGGGCCATGACCTGGAACAAAGCGCATATCATTACCCAGCGGCCAAAGCTTACCCGTGATGGAATCTAATAGCTGCTGGTGATTGCCTTTGGGAAAATCCGTCCGTCCAATTGAGCCGCGAAAGAGGACATCCCCCACAAAAGCGATCTTCATATCCGCATTATAAATCACAACATGCCCTGGCGTATGGCCAGGCGTATGAAGCACGTGAAACTTTACACCTGAAAGCTCCAGCACATCCCCGTCTTCCAAATAACGATCTGGGATAACGGCGCGGCCCATACCGGGGTGACCATATTTCGTCCATTGGTCGGTAATGCCATCCATCCAAAATTGATCATCCTTATGCGGGCCAATCACAGAGACGCCGAGAGCCTCGCGAAGTTCATCCGCGCCGCCCGCATGATCTAAATGGCCATGTGTGAGCCACATCTCTTTCAGCTCAATACCCAACTCTTCGAGAATTTCTTTTAGGCGCGGCGCTTCCCCGCCCGGATCAACCAACACGCCCTCTTTAGTATCTATATCATAGAGCAGCGAACAATTTTGCGCAAAAGGTGTGACAGGGAGAAGTTTTAAATCAAGACGAGCCATAAAACTCATCTGTGTCGGTTCAGAGACGAGGTCAAGAGGGGGCCAAAAATGACCGCACCTACGCAAATGCGCAACATGGCAATTTTGTCATGTTTTAGACAAGTTCCCGACAGGTTGAGTTTGTCACAACAGTATTTGTAAGGTCCATTGGCTTTGGTGATACCTCCCCCAAACCCAGCACTTTAGCCGCATAGTGGACCATCACGATAAGACCCGTTTCGAGAAGTCGAGACGGGTTTTATTTTATAACCGTATCTTATCTCTTAGGGCGCGAATCTTTCGACATAGTCTTTCATCAAGGCCGCGACATTCACTTTAGCCTCAAGCCGCGTGGCCAGCATATACATGCCGCCGAGTTTACGCTGAATAAAAACGCTCTGCGCAGGCGGGACATGCCAAAGGTCTTTATCACGCGCCAATTCAAACCCTTCCTCTTTCAAGGCTGCTGGCAATTCAATATTGCCAAAATCAAAAGGCGCATCTGCGGCCAAGGGCGCAACCCCCATTTCAATCATCTTTAAGACTGTGGCGCGAGCTTCTTCGGACATATGTTTTGGCGCAAGGCCCATTTCTATGGCTTGCTCCAAAATGGCGGCAGCATCCAAGGATAAGGTCGCCTCCAAAAGCTTATGATAGGCGCGCGATAAATCGTCTTCGATGTCCCGCGCCGCGCCAAAGTCCAATAAAATAATCTGGCCCGTATCCGCATTATATTGGTAATTAGCGAAATTGGGATCTGTCTGCATGAGCTTAAACTCAAAGAGTTCTCGCAAGGTCAGCTCCATCAGTTTTAAGACCATTCTATTTCTCACCGCTTGAGGGGCCTCCACCATCTCTTCAATGGGGCGGCCTTTGAGGAAAGACATGGTCAGGATTTTATCCGTCGATAAATCTGCGTAATACTCGGGGACTTGAAAGGCCTCATCCGCCTCCAGTAGCTTTGCAAAGCGCTGTAAATATTCAGCCTCGCGGTGATAATCTGCTTCTTGATGTAATTGGCGGCGACCCTCTTCGATCAGGGGCGTCACATCCATTGAGGCGGGCACGAGGCCCGATAAGCGCAACAAAGACCCGACATTATTAATGTCACTATCAATACTTTCTCGCACGCCGGGATATTGGACCTTAACCGCGAGCGCTTCACCCGTGGGCAAGCTTGCACGGTGCACCTGACCGATAGAGGCCGCGGCGAGCGGGCGGGTTTGAAATTGCTCAAATCGGCTCAGCCAATCATTGCCCCATTCGGATTTTAAAACACGGCCGAGTTGATGGGCGGGCATATGATGGGCACTCGCCCGCAGCTGAGCCAAAATATCGGCGAGCTCTTTGGGCAGAAAGTCACCGCTATCTATGGAAATCATCTGGCCCAATTTCATCGCCGCTCCGCGCATGTGCGAGAGCTGCTGAGTGAGCTTCTTGATATTTTTTGGCGTTAGAAAAAGATCGGCGGCTGTCGGCCGGTTTCCGCTGGCCAGCTGCTTGGCGCCCGACAGCGCCGCGCCGCCCGCAATATTGGCGGCCATACCGCCGAATCCCATCAGGCGGGAGAGACGACGGGACGGGACCGCGCGGCCCTTATCCTTCTTCGGAGTTTCATCCATCTGGCTACCCTTTGCTCAACCCGCTTTAACAGCCAGCATACTTTAGCTACGCAGCGCGCCGTAAATAAGGATGTAAAAGGGCCGAGTGAAGGCAGGCAGACTAACCCGCCAGCATCGCCTTTACCGCCGATACCCATTGACCGCGCGCAACGGTTTCCTGTGCGGGGCGGGAAGATTTCCATTCTTCATTGGATTCAATCGCAGCGGCCGCTTTCGCGCCTTCATATAAATCTTTGAGCGTCACTTGACCTGCGTCCATCTCATCGCTGCCCATAAGGACGGCGACTTGGGCGTGGCGGCGGTCGGCATATTTCATCTGTTTGGTTACATTCCCCGAGCCAACGAAGACTTCAGCGCGAATGCCTTCGGCGTGAAGCTCACCCGCCAATTTGAAATATTCGCCCATGAGGGAGCGGTCAAAGGCGCAAATCACGACAGGCGGTTTCACGCTAGAGTCTAGCGCGTCCATGCGCTCCAGCGCGGTGAGGAAACGCGAGACGCCGAAACTAAAGCCCGTGGCAGGCACGGTTTGTCCGCGAAAGCGCGAGACCAAATCATCATAACGTCCGCCGCCGCCGACGGAGCCAATACGAACAGGTCGCCCTTTGCGGTCTTTAATTTCCGTGAGGAGCTCCGCCTCAAATACGGGACCCGTATAATAGCCAAGGCCGCGCACGATAGAGGTGTCATAACTCACGCGCTCATTGCCAAAGCCGACCGCATTTAAAATCGTGTCAATCTCAATCAGTTCTTGCACCCCAGCCAGGCCGCGTTCGGATGTGCCCATCAGGCTCTCCAGCGTGCGTATCGTATCCGCGCGATTGTCCGTAGACGCCGTGGTGAACCCAAGTACCGCCTTAATCCCTGCGGCATTCAGTTTTGCGCCTTCCGTATAATCGCCCGATTCATCTTCGCGGCCCTCCCCGAGAAGCGCTTCTACCCCTGCTGCGCCGAGACGGTCGAGCTTATCAATCGCGCGCAAAATTTGCAGGCGCTGCTCCGCGCCCTCTGCCGTATTGGGTACGCCTGAGCTTTCCAAAATCCCGTCGAGCAATTTTCGGTTATTCACGCGGATAGCATATTGCCCGTCCTTTAGCCCTGCGGCGCGCATGACCTCAGCGGCCAGCATTATCATTTCGGCGTCTGCCGCCGCGCCCGCGGCCCCGACACTATCTGCGTCGCATTGTGTAAATTCGCGGAAACGGCCCGGTCCCGGCTTTTCATTGCGATAGACACTCCCCGCTTGATAGCGGCGGTAGGGTTTCGCCAGCGCGTCATAATTCTCAGCGACAAAACGTGCGAGCGGCGCGGTTAAATCATAGCGCAGGCTCATCCATTGTTCGTCATCATCCTGAAGCGCAAAGACGCCTGTATTGGGGCGGTCTTCATCAGGCAGAAATTTCCCCAATGCATCGGCAAATTCAAAGGCAGGAGTTTGCAGCGGCTCAAACCCATGCATGTCATAAACAGAGAAGGCCGCTTGAATCAGACGCGTCTCCGCGCGCAAAACATCAGAGCTACGATCTTCAAATCCGCGCGGCCTGCGCGCTTTGGGACGAAAGGGTTTATTTTTCTTCTTAGCCATGGGCGCGTCCTACTGCGCGCAGCTGCGCTTGGAAAGTCCCTATCTGCGCCAATTATTTTCGGTAAGCTCTAACGATAGTGACAGGGGTCTTTAGCGTTTGGCCCGGCGTAACGGTTTCGCCCTCATCTGGAACGGTTTCCATATTCTGAATATCACGCGCGACCTCAAGCCCCTTGGTGACCCTTCCAAATGTCGCATAGCCTTGCCCATCGGGATTTCGGGTGCCGCCCGTGTCGAGAAAATCATTATTTCCAATATTAATGAAGAAATAGGCGGCGCTGCCCGTCCCCGGCGCGAGCCTCGCGATGGCAACGGCGCCGTCCGCATTACTGATTCCCGTCTCAGTCGTGAGCTCATGCGCGATGGGACCGTAGACGATTTCTTTGTCGAGGCGGCCGCCTTGAATGAGGCTCATGCCCATATTGCGCGGATCATTTTGCGCATGCACCGTGCGGTAAAATCCCTGATTGTCATAGAGCTTTTCATCCACATAGCGAAGGAAATCTCCCGCGCTCACGGGGGCTTTTTCGGGAAAGACCGTAATCTCTATTAGGCCCGCACGGGTCTCAAGCACGACGATAGGGGCGGCCGCAGGCTTTGGCCGCTCTGCAGCGCATCCCGCCATAAAGAAACATAAACTGAAAATGAACAATCGCATATCTCACCCTGCGCCACTGATGACAAGATGTACAGATATTCAGATTGCATTCACCCGCTTTTACATAGCTAAGAGCCAAGGTCGGAAGCGTACACATCTGGGGGGATGAACGTAGCTGACCTGGGCAGGTTGAGTGGCGCTGGTTGCCCCCTGAGCCGTTCCCTGCCCGCCCCTTTTACTATACCATCCCCATCAAAGCCGTCGTTGACGGATCATGGTCACCGGTCTCTCCAGCACCCATTTCATCCAGAATTGTATTGGCAAGAACCTTGCCAAGCTCGACGCCCCATTGGTCGAAACTATTCACATTCCAGATGACGCCCTGAACAAAGACCTTATGCTCATAAAGCGCAATTAGATGACCCAGCGCAGTGGGCGATAATTCATCCAAAGTAAGCGTTGTTGACGGACGATTACCGGGAAAAGTCTTTTGCGGGGCCAGCGCGTCAATATCTGCGCGCTCTGCATTTTCGGCGCGCACAACAGCTTCGTCCTTACCCAACATCAAAGCTTCAGATTGGGCGAAACAATTGGCGAGAAGCGCCGCATGATGGGCGGGACGGTCTTCATGATCTTTCAACACCGCGACGAAATCAACGGGCGCGCCGCCATAGCGGCCTTCACTTGGGCCTTGGTGCAGCCATTGGAAAAAGGCGTGCTGGCCATTTGTGCCTTCATCGCCCCAAATCACAGGACAGGTCAGGCCTGTCGCCTTGCCCTCGCGCGTGGCAGATTTGCCGTTACTTTCCATTTCGAGCTGTTGCAGAAAAGCGGAGAATTTCCGCAGGCGGCGCGCATAAGGAATAACGGCTTGCGAACCATAGCCCAAACCATTGCGGTTCCACACACTTACGAGCGCCATCATAACAGGCAGATTTTCTTGTAAGGGCTGGTCGCGGAAATGGAGGTCCATCGCTTTCGCGCCGTCCAAAAACTCTGCGAAGACATCGGCCCCATAAGCGATCTGGAGAGACAGGCCGACAGCGGACCAGACGGAATATCGGCCGCCCACCCAGTCCCAGAAATCAAAAATATTCTCAGCTGCAATGCCAAAGTTTTCGGCGCGGTCACGATTAGCCGTCACAGCAATCATATTCTTGCTGCCAAATTCACCGAGCCAGTCCCGCACGCTCTCGCCGTTCATTTTGGTTTCTTGCGTGCCGAAAGATTTGGACACAACGACCGCCAAAGTTTCGGCGGGGTCTAGACCTTTTATCGCATCATTGACGGAGGCTCCGTCAACATTTTCGGCGAACCGCAGGGTCAGGCTCTGTTCGGCGGCAGCCTCAAGAGCGTCTGCGACAAGGCGCGGTCCGAGGTCCGAGCCGCCGATCCCGATGTGCACGATGTTTTTAAATTTACCGTCTTCGCGAACCGCATTGGCGTAAGCCGCCATATGCGCCCGCATCTCCGCGACTTCTTTTTGATTCTCAGCGGTACCGCCCACGCCGCGCAGCGCCATATGTAAAACCGCGCGGTCTTCGGATGTATTGACGCGCTCGCCCGCAAATAATTTGGCGCGCCATTCTTCGAGGTCGCACTTCGCGGCCAGGTCCAGCAAGGCGTCTAAGCCTTGTTTGTCCAAAGCCTGTTTCGAGAAATCAGCCCGCAGCGGACCTTCGCGCATAACAAAACGCGAGAGCCGATCAGGCTCTGCCGCGAACAACGCTCTAATATTAATATCGCGGTCAGCCTCAGCTTTGAGCTTTGCCAGAAGTATATCACGGTTAGTCATTTAATTATCCGTTTTCAAAAAGTGACGCTGAACGCAAGAAAGCAAGTGAATTATTTTATCGCCGCCTGCTGGAGCGCGCAGAGCTCTCCAATACCTTTGACGGCCAAGCGCGTTAATTCGTTCATCTCATCCGCAGTAAAGGGCGTATCTTCGGCGCTGGCCTGCACCTCAATGATTCCCCCTTTGTCAGTCAACACGAAATTGGCGTCGGCTTGGGCTGCGCTATCTTCCGTATATTCCAGATCAAGGCGGCAGTCGCCGTCAACAATCCCGCAGCTCACCGCGGCCATATTAGCGAACATCGGGTTTTCTTCTAGCTCTCCATCTTTGACGAGTTTTTCGCAGGCCAGCCACAGCGCCACCCAGCCGCCAGAAATAGAGGCCGTACGCGTGCCACCATCAGCTTGCATAACATCGCAATCGACAATGATTTGGCGCTCGCCTAATTTTTCAAGATCAATCACGGCCCGAAGCGATCGGCCAATCAGGCGGCTAATTTCTACCGTGCGTCCGCTTTGCTTTCCGCGCGCGGCTTCACGGGAATTTCGTGTGTGCGTGGAGCGCGGCAGCATACCATATTCCGCCGTAACCCAACCGCGGCCTTTACCTTTGAGCCAGCGCGGAACGCCTGCATCAATGGATGCCGTACACAGCACATGGGTGCCGCCAAATTTTGCGAGACATGACCCTTCCGCATAGGCATTTGCGCCAGGTTCAAAAGATACGTTGCGAAGTTGATCAAGGGCTCGGTTATTGGGGCGCATGGGAAATCCTATTTGCTGTAAAGTCGTTTAGTTTATTCGGGCGAATTTGAAATAATGGCAGGGACGGCCTTCGCGCCCCGCTTTGGCCTCATAGCGCGTACCAGGCCAATCTTCGCCCCGCACCCGCCACTCGGAACTTTCGGTATGTGTAAAATCCCAGCCACCATGGCGCTTTAGCCGCGAGAGCGTCCAGTCGACATAATGGATAATATCACTGGCAAAGCGCAACTCCCCGCCGGGTTTTAACACGCGGTGCAGCTCGGCAATAAACTTCGCGCGCAGCAAGCGGCGTTTATGATGGCGAACTTTTGGCCACGGGTCAGGGAAGAGGACGAATATTTTCGATAGCGACTGATCCGGCAGCGCGACCAAGAGTTCTCGCACATCGCCGTGATGCAGTGATAGATTTTCGAGGCTCGCATCATGCGCGCCACGCACAGCTTTCGCGACGCCGTTAAGGAAAGGCTCCGCACCGATGAGATGAATATCTGCATGATTCTGCGCCTGCCACAGCAAATGTTCCGCACCGCCAAAACCTATTTCCAGCCAGAGCTCGCCGTCAGGCAGAGGCGCAGCCATGTCCCATTTCAGCTTTGGGAAAGTCTCATCCCAGACCGTCTGCATATGCGGCGAGAGACGACGGCCTTTGGCACGGCCGAAGGTCCGGAATTTATCGGTATCACGGTCAAAGCTCATTGCCGCGCCTATAGGCGGCGCGGGCTGAACTATAAAGTGCTATTCGTCCTGATTATCACCCAAAGACCGCGCAAGCTCTAAAATCTGACGCCGAACCGCCTTATTTTTGATTTTGAGCACAGCTTTCGCGAGACTCACGCCATCGGTTGAATTGATAAATTCATAAACGACAGGGGATTGATCGGGCGTTTCAGACAACAAAGCCGAGCTTTCAGATTGTCCGCCATATTCTGTCGACAGGCCATCGTAAAAAAAATTCACAGGCACATCGAGTACCTCCGATAGTTTCCAAAGGCGGCTTGCGCCTACGCGGTTCGCGCCTCGTTCATATTTTTGCACTTGCTGGAAAGTTACCCCTAATTGCTCACCCAATTTTTCTTGACTAAGCTTTAGAATTTTTCGGCGTAAGCGAACACGCGCCCCAACATGCACGTCCACTGGATTTGGCGACCGAGGGCCAAGTTTTTCACTCATAATTACGTCCCATCTAGCCCTGTGCTTTAAAATAAGCGCTCTTCGGTGCCTCCACCAAAAACCTTCAGGCCTTACTCTTCATCAGTTTAATTAAGCGTGAGATCCCACTCCCCCGCCTTTCTTAATATGAGTTATGAGGCATAATGACACAGTTATCAATAGCAAGATGAAATTCAGCAATCTGATATTATGATTTATTTTCAGAGGCTTAAAAAGCGGAACGTCAATAAAAGCGTTTTCTCCAAATGCAACCTTGTCTTGTAGCCTTCCATATGGGTCAAATTGCCCGCTTACACCATTTGATGCCGCGCGGATAATAGGCAGTCCCGTTTCAATCGCGCGGTAGGCTGCCGTATTAGCGTGTTGGGCGGGTCCTGCGCTTTTGCCGAACCA
The DNA here is from genome assembly GCA_938001915.1 of uncultured Caulobacterales bacterium. Lineage (GTDB taxonomy): Bacteria > Pseudomonadota > Alphaproteobacteria > Caulobacterales > Maricaulaceae > Litorimonas. Next base: position 54,320 of record CALLBD010000019.1, read on the forward strand.
CGCGTCATTAGATTGATTGAGGATAAATTGGGCAGGATTTCCGTCGCCGCGCGGGGTGAGGCCTGGAAACACCACCTCATAGCAAAGCTGCGGCGACAGGCGCGGCAGACCCGGAAAATCTGCGAGGCGTTTATGTTTGGCAGGAGAGATTGACGCCAGATTGGTAGATATCAGAGGGAATTGCACATCCTCAAACCAATCCATCAACGGAATATGTTCCCCAAAGGCGACAAGTTTCCGCTTGCGGTTGCTGACAGAATTTATTGGCACGCCATCGGCATTAAATTCGATGGCCACCGAGGCGTTATATACGCGAAGGCGCGTGCCCTCTAATTCTGTTTCTAGGGAATTCATCAACCAGACTGGCGGCGTCTCATCGCCTTGCGATAGGACGGACCCCATCGCCCCTAAAAGCTCTGGGTCTTTCATCGAGGGTCCGTTAAATCCCCGCACAGCGCCCTCGGGCCAGACGAGATGGGTGACCTCTTTAATACCTGGGGCAATACTGGTTTTAATAAACTCATTCGTGACCGCCACGGCGCTATTCGGCGACATCATTTGAGATTGCTTAAACGGCACAGACACAATCCGAAGCGTTACATCAGGCTGGTAGCTTAGCTGCGCGCCAGACAGCCGCACATGCCCAATCCCGTAAATCCCAATAATTGGAAGGACGGAAAGCGCATAAGGCCAGACAGCCTTCCCGCGCAGGACAGCCTGCCCTAGCGCAGCGCCTATGAATAAAACGAGGGCAGACAAACCATACGCCCCAATCCACCGTGCCATCTGAGAGGGCCGGGAGCCCGCCTCAAATATATAGGCGGGGAGGTTCCAAGGGAACCCGCCGAAAATATGTCCCCGCGTGAGCTCGGCCAATAAAAAACTAGCTGTAAAGCCAATGACCGCCCAGAGACCTACCGCTTTTGATCGCGCAAAAACTGCGCCTGCCGCGCCCCAAAATGCGGCCAATAATAAGGCGAAGCCGCCCACCATGAAGGGCATAATGGGAATAAATTCTGGACCGCGCTCAATAAAGGCGGAGCCCGTCCAATAAGTGCTCGCGGCAAAATAGCCCAGGCTCCACCAGAAGGCGGTAGAGAACCCCGCCTTCGCGGGCTTTTCCGCTCTCGCGCTCTGGTTTAAGCGCATGAATAAAACTGCCAGTGAGGCCAGGGTTATCGGCCAAAAATGAAAAGGGGCCTGCCCTAAAATAGCCAGCGCACCCAAAGCCAACCCTATCCCGCGCCCGGCCCAGCCATCTGTTCGCAATAAAAAACTCTGGTTCATTTTGAGTTTGGAGGCTCGAGCGTTTCTGGGACTTTGACGGCTATTTTTGCGGGCGCGCCCGAGTCTTTTCGGTGCGTATCACTTATGCGAAGACGTTTTACACGGCGGGAATCCGCATCAATCACTTCAAATTCGACACCCGAGGCATGGCGAATAATTTCACCGCGCTCTGGGACGCGGCCGGCCAGCGTAAAAATCAAGCCTCCCAATGTATCGACATCATCTTCCTCATCGGGCGTTGCGAAATCGCGTCCTAAGGCCGCCTCAAAATCATCGATTAAAATGCGCGCATCGGCTTCCCAAACAGAACGCCCGCCTTTGCCAGTTACAATCTGGACTTCAGGATCGCGCTCATCATGCTCATCATCAATATCGCCGACGATTGTCTCAATCAGATCTTCAATGGTCACGAGGCCATCCGTGCCGCCATATTCATCCACGACAACCGCCATATGAATGCGGCGGCCCTGCATACGCCTCAGTAGATCCTGCGCGAGCATTGAGGGCGGCACAAAGAGAACTTCGCGCTTTATATATTGCAGCACTTTTTTATCGGGATAGGTTTTATTGGTTCGTCCCTTTGCATCCAGCATAAGATAGGGGAGCAAATCTTTGATATGCACCATACCCGTCGGGTCATCTAACGTCTCTTTATAAACAGGTAGGCGCGAATGCCCTGCCGCTTTAAACGCTTGGGATAAATCCGTGAGGGTTGAGGTGCTGTCCACCGCCACAATATCGGCGCGCGGCACCATGACATCATCGACGCGAAGGCGGTGAAACCGCTCGGCTGCGTTGACCATACGGCGCTGAGACAAATCAGACGCTTTAGGCGTAGAAGGCGTGTCATCAGATGTGCGCTTTAGAAAATCCCGCAATCGGCGCTTGGACGGTGATACGGTCGAGGTGTCGTCTGTCATGATGGGGTTATTCGTCACTTACCTGATAAGGGTTGTCAATGCCTAGCGCCGCTAAAGCCGAAATTTCAATCGCTTCCATCTCTTTGGCCGCAGCCTCAGTTTGATGATCAAAGCCCTGCAAATGTAGCCAGCCGTGAATGATGAGATGCGTTAGATGCGATTCAAATGAAATATGTTTTTCCGCTGCCTCACGCGCAACCGTCTCGCGCGCCAGAACAATATCCCCCAGCAGAGCGCCCGTCTGCGGGAAGGACAATACATTTGTGGGCTTATCCTTATTGCGATACTCGCGGTTAAGGGCACGCATTTGCGCATCATCGGAGAGAACCAAAGACAGCTCACCCTCGCGCGGAGCCTCTAGCTCCGCTGCGGCGGCGGCAATAGCGCGGGCCGAAAGCGCGGCGCACTCGGGCCAGCCTTCGGCTTGGATGCATATATCGATAGGGGCGCTCATGACGGACTTACGGGGTAAATTTCCCTTCGCCCGCCCAGTCAGAGAGCGCGTCCCAAAGGGTTCCTATGCCCTGTTGTAGCAGATGCATTGCCGCGCCCAGCGGCGCAGCCACGACTGGGGCTGGGGCTGGGTCTGACCCGCCTCTGCCCCCACAAGAGACAAGCGCAAGCGTAGAGGGACCGAGGCAAAAACGTTTTATCATAGCGTCTAAAGACTCATAAATTCAGGAAAGGCAAGTTTGAATATCCATAGGCCCTTTTACAGAAAGTTGCAAAGACTAGAAAGCGGCGGCGTCAGGCGCAAAATCTAACGGGCCACAAAAACACCCTTTCCGCATGGAGCCGGGCGCGCTAACGCGGGGCATGGAAAATTCTATCGGCTTTCTCTCATTACTCCCGCCTATTTTGGCGATTGGTTTGGCGCTTCTAACGCGGCAAGTTTTTCTGTCTCTCGCGACGGGCCTTTGGATTGGCTTTGTCATTCTGGCGGGCGGCAATCCGGTTGCAGGGACCTTTGATACGATAGACGCCATTGTCAGCGTGTTTGAGAGCGCGGGTAACACACGCATCATCCTCTTCACGCTCATTGTCGGCGCGCTCATCGCGCTTATTCAGCGCTCAGGCGGCGTGGCAGGCTTCGTAAATTGGTTGATGGGTAAACTGGAAACCGTGTCGGACAAGGCAGAGAGTCGCGGCCAAAGAAAACTTGTCGAACTGCTCGCGCTCGGTACCGGGCTTCTTTTATTTATTGAGAGTAATATTTCTATCATGACGGTGGGCGCGCTTTATCGACCCGTGTTTGATAAATTGGGCATCCCGCGGGAAAAGCTGGCCTATATCGCCGATAGCGGGTCAGCGCCCTCCTCTATTCTTATTCCCTTTAATGCTTGGGGGGCTTTTATCATTGGGTTGATTGCCGCCCAATCTGGATTAGATGATACGCCGTTAAATATCTTCATTGGCGCGACCTTGCTGAATTTCTACCCCATGCTCGTTATTCTTATTCTGGTCTTCGTTATCTTAAGCGGGCGCGATATTGGGGAGATGAAAAGCGCGGAAGCGCGCGCCAAAGAGACTGGACTTTTGAACCGCAAAGACGCGCAAATTATGATGGGTGACGGCGCGTCAAACGTTGAACCAAAAACAGGGGTTTCGGCGAAAGCGCGCAATATGCTCATTCCTATTATGCTTATGGTTGGTCTGATGATTGTCTTCCTCATGATGACGGGTGGCGGATGGACGAGCCTGAAAGAGTCGGGCGTCTTTGGCACGCTTTCGGGCGGGTCAGGGTCAAAATCCGTACTTTATGCCACAAGCTTTGCGGTGCTGGGCGCGATGATGCTTTATAAAATTGGCGGACAGCTGGGCATTCGGGAGAGCTTCCACACTGTTCTATCGGGCATGTCAGGCATGGTCCCGCTCGCGATCCTGATGGTGCTCGCCTTTGCCTTGGGGAGCCTGTGTAAAGAGCTCGGCACAGGTCTTTATGTGGCGGAGACCGCGAAAGGCTTTATTTCACCGGCCTTAGTGCCGGCGATGATTTTCCTCATTAGCTGTTTCGTGGCTTTCTCGACGGGGACGAGCTGGGGGACATTTGCCATTATGATTGCGATTGCCGTGCCGCTCGCGCAGGGCATGAATGTCAGCCCGACACTCGCAATTGCAGCGGCGCTCGGCGGCGGGGTTTTCGGCGACCATTGCAGCCCGACGTCTGACACTTCTATCATCGCCTCTATGGCAACGGCCAATGACCATATTGACCATATCCGCACGCAGCTTCCCTATGCGCTCATCGGCGGGGCCATCACGACGGTACTTTATTTAATTCTAGGATTTTTCGGTGCGTAAGATGTTTAAAGTGACGGCCTTCGGTTTGCTAGGGTGTGCAGTTTTGCTTGGGGCTTGCACAGCGGGCGCGCAGGAAAGCGCGCCTGATGTTACGGGCGTTTGGGTGAATGAACGCGGCTCGGCTGTGACATTCACACATACGGACGGCCTGCTCTCGGGATATTATAATACGCAATTAGGCAACCCAGACCCCGCCTCTCGCTTTCCGCTGACGGGATTTATGGAGGGCGACCAGCTGACATTTACGGTCAATTTCAAAGGCTATGGCAGCCTAACGAGTTGGACGGGGCAAATTAGCGAAGATGCAGGCGGGCCTTTTATCCGCACGCTTTGGCATCTCACGCGCGATGTGCCTGACGCGGAGGAAGCCGATGATATGTGGTCATCCATTATTGCGGGGTCTGCGAAATTTCGCCCGCATGCGACCGCGGCAAAACCCACTTCGCAATAGCCGCGCCTAAAATCATACTGGCGGTCACAGCGATAATGGAGACTTTGCTAAGCAATAGAAAGGTCGCTAGACCATTTTGAACGGCGGGCAACATCGCCTTTAGGCATGTCACAATAAGCCCGTCATTCCCCGCGCTATACAGCAAGAAAAATTCGGCCTTCAAGCCAGAGGCAAAATAGGGCGCAGGCACAATGGCGAGGCCCGTCAAAATACCCGCCAGCCCGCCCCTGAAAACACTGTCCTCTTTAAGATGGGTTGCCGTCCAAAATATATAGCTCGCGCAGAGCGTGACCACACTAATTAGTCCGCCAATTTTTATGACGTCGCCAATAATATCTGGATGTCCGCGCGTCTCATAGGCTCCATAGGCCGCCCCCGTCAGCGTCGCGAGGAGCGTCATCAGCAAGACGAAGGTTCGGCGTTGCGAGAGAGTTGTCATAGGACCAGCCTAACCGAAAAAGATTAAGCCAAGTCGAATATAGCTAGCATATCCATACATTATGAATGACCTAAGTTCCTAGGCTTTAAGGAATCGACGAAAGCTGATTAATCAATGCTCGCCCAAGGAGGTCTGAGAGGTCTTCTGGCCCCTGAGGTAGACTTGGCATTTGACTATCAGCAGAGGCCAAGGCCTGATAATATTGTTTATCTCTATTTGCATGCCAATATGTTGGAATAGGGTTAGCCCCAGGTAACATGAATCCAAGCTTTCGACAGAGAACTGAATACCCCACTGCATCCGCAGTTCTTCCATTTCCATCGACGAACGGATGAATCCAGGTTAATTTCCAAATCACATAAGCTGCCAAATCAATTGGGTCTGTCTGTCCCCAGTGCTTACTGACGTCGACACATAAATCACCTATCAGATCTTCTATCTCTGTATGATGAGGCGGTTGATGGTTTGACGTATTTATACTGGCTGGTTCATTACGATATTGTCCTGCCGTTGCGCAAAGCCCTGCGGTAGCAATGGCATTCAATTCACGGATATATGTTCCAAATAGTCTAACGTTAGGAAGATGTTCTAACGCCAGAGATGTCGTGTCCAACATATATTGATGTTGGCGAAAAAGGTTTCTGGATACTAATATTTTAAATGCTTCGGGTCGAAGATTTTCTTCAAATACCATTGCAATCTAAGCTAATGATCTATGCCCGTTTAAGGCTTTGTAGAACCTGCTCCCTTGTCGGACGGTATCCTTCAGGAGAGTTTCCAACAATCCAACCGATTGCCTGTTCATGAATTTCAGCTTCAGACATTTTGTGCTTCTTTGCACGCTCCAACAGAACGGAAAGCTTAGTTGTATCTTCAGCTGTCATAGTTTTTCCATAGACAAATTTTCATTAAGGTCAACATAACCTATATCGTTAAATCTGTATTAAGACTGAATGCTATTAATCAACCAAATTATCCCAGAAGGATTTTGCTTTATCGAAGAAGTTTTGGCTCTCGGGTGAAACAGAGTGTTGATCGCCGCCCTCGGCGGCAAATTCTTGCAGCAGTTCGCGTTGACGTTTCGTCAAGCCTGACGGCGTTTCGACGGCCAGTTCAATATACATATCGCCGCGCTTATCCGAGCGTAGCACGCTCATGCCTTTGCCGCGGAGGCGGAGGCGTTTGCCTGTCTGGCTGCCGTCGCTGACTTTGATTTTGGAGCGGCCGCCATCGATGGTGGGAATTTCAATGTCCCCGCCTAGCGCCGCCGTCACCATAGGCACGGGCGCGCGGCAAAAAAGGTTGGCTCCGTCGCGTTCGAAAAGCTCATGCGGTTTCACAGCGACGAAAATATAAAGATCCCCGCGCTGCCGCCCCGCAGAGCCGCCGCGCTTTGGCGCCACATCACCTTGGCCTGTTAGGCGGATACGTGTGCCGTCTTCAACGCCCGCAGGGATGGAAACATCCAGCTCTGTTTCTTGGCGCGTCTGCCCGACGCCGTCACAGGCTTTACAGGGGTCAGAGACATATTCACCTTGCCCGCCGCAAGTTGGGCAAGCGCGTTCCATTTGGAAAAAGCCTTGCTGCGTGCGCACACGGCCATGACCGGCGCAGGTCGAGCAGGTTTCAACGCTCGCGCCAGGTTCTGCGCCGAGACCGTCACAGCGCTCGCAATCTTCGGCGATTGGCACAGTGATATCTATATCTTTGCCCGCATAGGCTTCTTCGAGCGAAATTTCTAATTCATACCGTAGGTCAGAACCGCGCTGCATGGTTTCGCGCTGCCGCCGTCCGCCGCCGCCAAACATATCGGCAAAGCCGCCGCCCGCTGCGCCGCCGCCAAATATTTGGCTGAAAATATCATTGAAATCTTGGAAGCCGCCAGCCCCGCCGCCCCCGCCTTGTTCAAAGGCCGCATGGCCCATACGGTCATAGGCGGCGCGTTTTTGCTCGTCGGATAATATGCCGTAAGCTTCATTGAGCTCTTTAAACCGCGCTTCCGCTTCGGGGTCATCAGGGTGGCGGTCAGGATGACATGCCATCGCCTTTTTACGAAAAGCAGATTTCATCGTCTTTGCATCGGCATTTTTTGCCACGCCCAGCGTTTCGTAATAATCGCGTTTAGCCATTTACGTTTGATCCCGTTTCGTCACGACAATGTTCATGCGCGTGCGCGTTGTAATTAGGTAGTTATTCGCGCCCGCGAGTTCAATAAGGGGGTCGCGAGATGTTTCATCTATTTCCAAGATCATCATCTTCGGGTGCAGGCCCTCGGGCGCTTGCGCGAAAAACTGGGTAAGAACGGCAAGGTCTTGGCCTTCGATATCAAGCTTTAAAGCGTCAAGGCGCGTCACATCTTGAGCGTCACAAAATTGCAAAAGGGTCAGGGCGTTGACGGGCTCGCCGCTGCTCGAGATTTGCCCTTCGCCGCGATTGCCGCCGCCATCGGATAAAAATACCTCGCCCGCCTGCGCGGTAATCGCAAAGCGGTAAAGCTCTATTTTGGCCCTACTCGCCGCGGCATTGACGCAAAGACGTGCGCCCATCTCTACGCTGGGCTCTATGGCGATAGTCCGAATATCTCGGCCGAGCTGCGCTGCATAGGCGCTCGCAAACAGCGAATAAAGCCCGACATTCGCGCCCACATCCAAAAAGACATAAGGACGGTTTTGGGTGCTGGACGCGATATGGGCGCGAAGCGCCTCGCGTTCCGCATAGTCCCAAATATCCACCCCGCAGAGCGCGCGTTTCTCGCAGCGATTAGTGGAGGGATAAAGCCGCGCTTTGACGCCAAACGCCTCATCTATGGTGACATCGAAAGGTTCGCCCAGCCCCTTTATCGCCCGCTTACGCGCGAGCGAAGCCTTCCACCGACCCACCCGCGTATCACGGCAGGCCCAGGCACTCAGGCGGAGTGCCTCCCGCTTGGCCGGCAAGGAAAAATGCCCAAAAGGCGGGTCGATATGTGCTACGTTCCCCATTTGAAAAAGGCCCCGCGCTTTAAAACGCGGGGCCTTAAATCTGGTCAGACAGACGGCGCGCTATGCGGCGCTATCGTCATCCACATCTTCAAATTCAGCATCGACAACATCGTCATCATCCGCTTGGTCAGCTTGTGAAGCTGGGCCTGTATCTTGATCAGCTTGCGCTCGCTCATACATGGCTTGGCCAACTTTCATGAGCGCTGCAGAGAGGACCTGAACCTTATCGACGATAAGGGCTGTGTCTTCGCCTTCGGCAACCTCTTTACATTCCGCGAGGGCCTCTTCGACAGCTGTCTTGTCCTCTTCGCCAATCGCGTCGGCATGTTCTTTCAAATCAGACTCGGCTTTGTGAATCATGGCTTCAGCTTGGTTCTTGGCTTCGGCGAGCTCGCGACGTTCTTTATCCGACTCCGCATTGGCTTCGGCGTCTTTGACCATCGCTTCGATATCCTCATCTGACAGACCGCCAGAGGCTTGGATACGGATTTGCTGCTCTTTGCCTGTGGCGTTGTCTTTCGCAGAAACATTCACAATGCCGTTGGCATCAATATCAAATGTCACTTCGATTTGCGGCATGCCGCGCGGTGCAGGCGGAATACCGACGAGATCAAATTGACCGAGGAGTTTATTATCCGCCGCCATTTCACGCTCGCCTTGGCTGACCTTAATCGTCACAGCCGATTGGTTGTCGGCGGCCGTTGAGTAAACCTGAGACTTCTTCGTTGGGATGGTTGTGTTGCGGTCAATCATACGTGTGAAGACGCCGCCTTCGGTTTCAATACCGAGGGAGAGCGGCGTTACATCAAGAAGAAGCACGTCTTTAACATCGCCTTGCAAAACGCCCGCTTGAATGGCCGCGCCCATGGCAACGACTTCATCAGGGTTCACACCCTTATGCGGGTCTTTACCGAAATACTTGCTCACCGCTTCTTGGACGGCTGGCATTCGTGTCATACCACCCACAAGAACAACATCATCAATATCGGATGCCGTTAGGCCCGCATCGGCAATCGCTTTTTTGATTGGCGCGATTGTGCGTTTGATAAGATCATCGACAAGCTTTTCGAGCTTGGCGCGTGTCAGCTTCATGTTCAAATGTTTCGGGCCAGAGGCATCCGCAGTGATGAAGGGAAGATTCACTTCATAAGTCGATGCCGTAGACAGCTCTTTCTTGGCCTTTTCGCCTTCTTCGCGAAGACGCTGCAAGGCGAGTTTATCTTTCTTGAGATCAATGCCGTTTTCTTTTTTGAACTCTTCGGCGAAATATTCGACGATACGCATATCGAAATCTTCACCGCCGAGGAAGGTGTCGCCGTTCGTCGCTTTCACTTCAAAAACGCCGTCTCCAATTTCGAGGATGGACACATCAAATGTCCCGCCGCCAAGGTCATAAACAGCAATCGTCTTACCGTCTTCCTTGTTCATGCCATAAGCCAGCGCCGCAGCGGTTGGCTCGTTGATGATACGGAGAACTTCTAGCCCCGCAATCTTACCGGCGTCTTTTGTCGCCTGACGCTGGGCGTCGTTAAAGTAAGCGGGAACCGTGATAACGGCTTGCGTCACCGCCGCGCCGAGGAAATCCTCAGCCGTTTCTTTCATCTTTGTCAGCGTCATCGCGGAGACTTCAGCGGGCGATAATTCTTTGTCGCGGCCCTGAACATAAGCGTCGCCGCCTTTGCCTTTGACAATCTTATACGGCACGAGCTTGGCGTCTTTCTTAATCGCAGGGTCTGTGAACGGACGGCCGATAAGGCGCTTTACCGCGAAATATGTGTGCTCTGGGTTTGTCACGGCTTGACGTTTCGCAGGAACACCGATGAGGCGCTCGCCGTCTTCGGTAAAGGCGACAACGGAAGGCGTCGTGCGCTGGCCTTCTGCGTTTTCAATAACTTTTGGCGTATCGCCGTCCATGACTGCAACACACGAGTTTGTGGTTCCAAGGTCGATACCGATCACTTTAGACATGTATCATGCTCCAATTTATAGGCAGGCCCACTTTCGGCGCCTGCAAGATGTGAGTATTTCGGAAGGTCTCCACGCAGCAAAAGCCTGCATAAAAACCCTTTCCCGCCCGATATGGGGCGGCAAAACAGTCTCGCAAGGGGAAAGATGGGATTTTTCTGCCGCTAAATTTTATAGGCGCAGCGCCTCAAGTCGATTGCCTTAACTAGATTTCACTACCAAGTTTCCCCGGCACGTTTAAAAAGACAAAAATTCGGGGAGACAAATGGGCGTTATAGCGACAATAAAGCGATGTTTTTTAGGACTAACTTGTATGGTCCTTTTGGCCTGTTCGCAACAGCCACCTGTAGCGGAGAGCCCACATGTAGCGGCGAGCCCAAAAGCGCCCTTCGCACTCACCTTAACACATTTGGACACGGAGAGATGGCGTTTAGATGTGGATCTCTTTGAACCGCAAGGCGCTTTGGTATTCTCACGCTCCGCCCATGACTACCGTATTCAGGCCTACACAGCCCTTTCAACGGGCGCGAAGCTAGCGCGTATCGGTGGGTTTGACTCCATTATCTTCGAGCCTGGCATCATGGAGGCTAGCTTTGAATTTACCCCTCACACAGGCACACTCCCCGGGACCTATACGCCCTTCATCCCCTTTAGCGATGGCGGGATGGCCGTCTATCTTGGCGCGTTTGAATTACTCCGCGTAGAAAATGCTAAAGCGGTAAACGTCTTGCAGGGGAATTTAGACGCTTGGGACGGTGAGCAATTTGACATCCCGGTGGTGCTGAAGACCACTGGCTCTATACTATTGGACGGAGAGGTTTATCCGAACACGACCCAAACCCACATTAATGGCAATGGTAGCTATGCCTATATTGGACCCGGCGCATTGGTTCAGAATAAGAACTTTTCGGGAGTATTAGACCCTGGCCTTCCGCAATGGCTCGTTGAGGGATTTGATGAAGATTTAGGACAAATTTTTTCAGCGTTGGAAAAGCGGTTTGGACACGGCTTATCGGACAAGGCCACAATTATGTTCGCCTTTCGCGGATATAAAACGCAAGGCTTTTCCAACACGGGCGGCGTTCTACCTGGCGGGCTGATGGTCTTAGAAACCTCTGGCGATGCGATGCGCGACCCTAATGCGCGGTTGAAGGGCTACCTCCATTGGTTCCTGTCTCACGAAGCCACCCATCTTTTCCAACATCCAAAAGGCGTCACTTATGCGGATAAATCCGATAGTTGGATATTGGAGGGCGGCGCAAATGCGATAACGCATATCTTATTGGACGAGTTGGAAACTGTGCCAGATGAAATTATTCAAACTCGGTATAAAGATGGATTTAAATATTGCGTCGACGCCATTCGAAACAGCTCGATGGCGGAGATAACCCTACAGAATAATCAAACGCATTATGACTGCGGAGACTTTGTCTTTCGCATTGCGGACGCCGCTCTACCCGAACATGATGTGTTTGATATTTGGGACGCGCTCATGGCGCAGGCGGATGAAGACAAAACCTATGAGACCGCAGAGTTTTTTATCGTATTAGGAGGTTTAGGTGCCGATACGCAAATCGTAGAGCGGCTTGAGCGTTTCGTTGACGGCCCTGTCGAAGACCCCGCCAAAGAGCTGCGCGACATGATGCAAACAGTAGGCATTGAAGCAAACTTCGAAAATAAAACTCTTACCGCGATCAAATTTCCCTAAAGGCCGCCGTCATTAAATCATCTCGCCTAAGGCCTCTCTGGCACAACGCGATAATGGCCTGTGATTTGATGCCCAAAGAGCATGTCGCTTTCTTCTGGTCCGCCGCCAATATTATGGATGATAAGCGGATTGCCGGTCACGCCCAAACGGTCAGAGACAATCCCAATATGAGCGGGGCCGCCCTCGCCTGAATTTCCATCAAGCCGCCACGCCACAATATCGCCAGGCTTATAGTTTTTCGGGTCTTTCGTAATAGGTAGGTCCTGCCCCATGCGCATGAAATAAATTTCCAGATTCGGCACGCGGCGGTGATCAATATTTTTATCGGTTCGCGTGTGTCCCCACAGCGCGGGATAGGCACTGAAATTCTCTTTCATATCCTCATGCACGGCCTGTTGCAGATCAAAGCCGTAAGCTTTGCGCAAGGACCGAATAACGACATCTGTGCACACGCCCATCGTGGCGGGCACATCACCATTGGGGTAATCAATGCCGACATAGCTCGGGTCATAAACGACGAGTGATTTTAGGCGGGAGCGGGCCGCCGCGACGAGCGGTTTGGCGTCCTCAGCAACCGTAACGCTGCGCGCGGGCTCTGGAACAAACTCCTGCGCAGAGACAGGTTTACAGGCGGCGAGCATAACAGAAATACCGAGGGAGAATAAAATGCGCATGGGTCAACTTAACATAAATTCAGGCGTCTTGCAGCTGAATAATAAGTCATCGGCCCATAAGATATAAGGAGAAGATACAATGCCGCGCCTATCCGCTCTGGACTTTGCGAAGGCCGAACGGCAGTCAGCTCTCATGACGCGTTCTCAGATATCGCCGCCCGCTGGATTTAAGCATCTCCCGCTTTATTTCTCGCCTGCGCAGCAAGCGGAATTAATTAGCTGCGTGAAACAAGCCACACAGACCGCGCCGTTTTTTCAGCCCGCCATGCCTAAAACGGGAACGCCGCTCTCTGTGGTGATGACGAATTTCGGCACGCTGGGCTGGGTGACGGATAAGGCGCAAGGCTACCGCTATGAGCCCGCCCACCCCAAAACGGGCGCGCATTGGCCGCCGCTGCCTGATTTGCTGGTGCGGCTTTGGAAAGAGACAGCGGAGTGGCCTGACTTGCCCGAAGCTTGCCTCGTGAATTGGTATCGCGAGGGGTCGAAAATGGGCGCACATATTGATAGAGACGAGCTGGCGGTCAATGCGCCCGTGGTCTCGGTGAGCCTCGGCGATCCAGCGATGTTTCGCATTGGCGGGCCAAAACGCGGCGGACCCACCCACGGCATAAAGCTCATGAGCGGAGATGTCGTTGTCATGGGCGGTGCGTCGCGGCAATGCTATCACAGCGTTTCAAAAATATATTACGGCGAAAGCGCGCTGGTCCCAAATGGCGGACGGATAAATCTCACCATGCGCCGCGTGAACCTGTAAAAATTAGGAACTTGACCTCTAAGAGTATTCGATAAATATTCTTCCTTATGTTGAAGTATTTTATTGCTCTCTTGCTTGTCTTTATATCCTTGCCCGCAACAGCGCAGGACTATGAAGAGGAGCTGAAAGAGGCCGCGCGATTGGGCCATCTCCTTTATGAATTTGATAGCTCAGCCTGGGCTGCAACAGATGCACTGCGTAAGAAGAAGAAAGCGTGGAAGCTATATACCGAAACAGCAACACCTAAGGGATGGGTGACGACACTTACTGATGCTGGCAAATTACGAACAGCCTTTGTCGCCGAGTTAAATGGAAAGCTTGTCTCCGTTTTTGATGTCGAAACCAAAGGGCGAAAGGCCAAGAAAAAAATAACCTTTCCCGAAGGACGTAGATTAACAGATGATGAGAAATTTCAAATCCGTGCCAAATCAGCTTTCAGCACAAAGGATATAGAGCCTTGTGAGGAATTCTTACCTATGAATTCGGCCGTCATACCTAGCCCGAATGGGCAAGGACATTATCTCTATGTCATGTCGGCTACGAAAAAACCGAATTTGGCAGTCGTCGGAAGGCATTTTAGATTTCGTCTCTCTAAAGATGGCAGAACTATCTCTAACAAAACCAGCTTTACGAATGGATGTCTTGGCCTTCCGACGCGGGCGCCGAATGGCGGGAAATCTGTTGGTCTCATTTCATCTCATCTAAAAACACCCTACCCGCAAGAGCACCATGTTTTTCTCAGCTTGGCTCACGATATGCCCTTTTTCGTTATGACCTCCAGTAGCGGGCAAGTCTGGAAAGTAGAAGGAACATCTATTGCGCCGGTCGACTTAGAAACCCTAGGTAAATAATAGTGACTGGCAGGTTTGACCGAGCCTTGCGAGCGGTTCAAGAATACGCTCATGACCTTTGATTTGCCCCCCTCCCCCGACCTCATTGGCCTGCTCGGCGTTGGGATGATTTTACTTACTTACGCTTTATTGACGCTGGAAAAGATAGATCCGAGAGACTGGCGTTATAGTGCGGGGAACGGGCTTGGCGCGCTCCTAATCCTCATTTCGCTTTTCTATAGTTTTAATCTCGCAAGCTTCGTCATCGAAATCGCGTGGCTCGGGATTAGTCTTTTCGGCCTTTGGAAAGCGCGGCGACGTTAAGCCTTTCCATACAGGCAGCATGTTTCTGCTTTTCTATCTCCGCGTTGGGGCCTGTACCTGCGACGATATAGTCTTCCAAGCCAATTTCTTGATTACACATCACGCGATTTCGGCGCGGGATAAACCGATATTTTTCTTGGAAATTAAACAGATTGCGCGCCCGGGTTCCCGTGTTGCACACCCCGCCATCTGGTAGTTCAACGGGATCAATAAATCCTATGGGTTCTTCATAAGACGCCGCGAGTTTTTTATGCGCCCCATCTGCGCGTTCATCTACATAGGGTTTTCCGCAGATCGCCCAATCGCCATCCGTGGTGCGGTGGACCGAATAAAAGAGATATTTGCTGTGCATCCATTCGGATTCATGGCTAACGACAAATAATAACACATGCTCTACATGCGGAAATCTGGGCCGGCCATAATGGTCAAAAGCCACGAAATCGAAGGTGGAGTCTTCGAGAGGGCCTTTTACAACATCCAAAATTTCATATCGCGCCTCATAGCGGCTATCCATAGCAGGGATACGCCGCGTTACGATGCGCCCATCGGGCATTTTAATATCCATATATTCGGGCTTTGCGCGTGCCTCGACAAATATCTTTTTTCCAACAAAGGCTCTGACGGACCAATCTTCAACTTGCGAAGAATTGTCCCAATCGGATCCAGCCCTGACTGACTCGCCCTCGACAGGCGCAACCTGCGCGGAGGCGGGGACGGACGTCCAGAAAATAAGCCCCAAGATAATAAATAGAAGTCTTTGCATATATTTGCTATAGCATAGACCCCACAAAATTAGAAATTGCAAAATATGCCCTCACCGCTTTTTACACCTTTCACCCTCCCCAATGGCGTTATCATTCAGAACCGATTGTGTAAGGCGGCGATGGAAGAGAATATGGCCGAGGCGGGACAGGTTCCGGGGCAGGCCCTCGTCAATCTGTATGAAAGCTGGTCAAATGCCGCAGCGGGCGAGGACGCAGGCCCCGGCATTATGCTATCGGGCAATGTGATGGTCGACCCCACGGCCATGACAGGCCCGGGCGGCGTGGTCCTTGCAGCTGGCACATTGGACTCGCCTGACCTTCGTGAGAAATTTGAGACTTGGGCGAAAGCGGGAAAAGCAGGCGGATCGAAGTTCGTTATGCAAATTTCCCATCCCGGCCGCCAGCTTTTCGCCAATATGGGCATTGAGCCTGTCTCTGCCTCTGACACAAAAGTTACCTTAGAGGGCATGGCTGATAAAATGTTCGCGCCCGCGCGCGCCCTAAGCGAAGATGAGATTCGCGGCCTTATTCGGCGCTTTGCGGAAACCGCGCTGGCGGCGCAGGCGGCAGGCTTTGACGGCGTCGAGGTCCATAGCGCCCATGGCTATTTAATCGCGCAATTCTTATCGCCGCTAACAAATTTTCGCGAAGACGCATGGGGCGGGCCGCTGGAGAACCGCGCGCGTTTCTTGCTGGAGATTGTTCGCGCCATTCGCGACCGTGTAAATTCTGATTTTATTGTCGGGGTCAAACTCAATAGCGCAGACTTCCAGCGCGGGGGATTTGACATTGCAGATTCGGAACAAGTCGTCGATTGGCTGAATGGTGAGGCCGTGGACTTTGTGGAAATCTCAGGCGGCAGCTATGAGAGCTCTGCCATGATGGGCAATTCCCAAGATGGCCGCTTGGAGAGCTCTACTGCGAAACGCGAGCTATATTTCTTTGATTTCGCCAAGCGTATCTCAGAAACCGCGAAAATGCCGCTCATGGTGACGGGCGGCGTAACCAAACGCGAGACGGCAGAAAATGCCCTAGAAGAGGCGGGCGTAGACTTCGTCGGCTTGGGCCGCGCCTTTGCCTATAATCCAACCTTAGTCGCAGATTGGCGGGCCAATACCGCCACGGAAATTCACATCTCTCGCGCAAATTGGAAAGATAAGTCCATGGGCTCACTGGCAGGGATGGCGATGACCAAACAACAGCTTTACCGTTTGGGCGATGGCCTGCCAATCAAAACCAAACAAAATGCTCTATTGGCCTTATTGGGACAGCAGATAAAAACAGGGAAGCTGACGAAACGTTATCGCGCATGGTTGGAGCGCCAAGCTTAGGCCCCCTTAACTCCCCGCTAACCATATTGAGTAAGCCTTGTTTTTTCTTTTTCTGCTACCAGAGCGAAACGGGGGCATTCTGATGAGTAATGAGTTTAATATTCGCGATTTTCGTAGGGCGGGCGCAGCGCCTGAAACGGGCGCTTCGAAGAAAAGCAATCGCGGCTTTTATATCTGCGTCTTTGCTATTCCGGTTTTCGCCGCGATGGCGGGCTTGAGCTATAAACCACTCATGGCGCTTCGCGGCCAAAACGTGGCTGCGGTTCAGCAAGCCGAAGCGGATATGGAAGCCAAACGGCGCGCGGAAAACCCGCTTTACGCCCTCAGGCAAGATATGAAGAATTCGGATGGGTTAATCGACTCCAATAAGATGTTTGGCACGAGGGCCCCCACCTCCGAGGCGCAAAAAATGCGCAATGAATATGCGCGGCGCGGATTAAATGCTCGCGAGTTTCTGAACCGCGTAGATGCAAAGGTGAGCGGGTTCAGCCCGCTGGAAATGGAAGTTCTGAAATTTGAACGAGCGGCGTGGGCGATGACCACTTGTGAACATAGGGACCTGCGCGCCTTTTACATCCGCCAAAATAAACCCCTTTATGAGCGGTTAAAGGCGAAACAAAATACGCGCCTACAGGCGAGCCGAGACGCGCGCGCGGCGAAAATGGAAAAACTCGACCTCCCGAAAGTCGAAAATAAAACCCAAGCGCTCGCCTTTGTCGCCACTGGCGGGGCGGCGCGCCATCAAGCGAATGCCATGAATATGATGGCAGGATTAAGCAGCCTGACGGCAGACTCAGGCAAGCATAAAGTCAAAAGCCGCAGGCAGCGTTTCGGCAAACGCGGCTGCTCAAATGTCCGAACCATCGTCCAAAGCGGCGTCATGCGGGTGAAGCCAGTTAAATAGATTGGGGTATTGCCGGACGATAGGGCCTATTTTTATTGGCGTATGTGTCCTTGACAATCTCAAAATTCCGCAACTTGCTGCGGTAAGCTCAAAAATATGTTATACTCCACGCTGATAAAGAAAAACGGGTTCAATCCCCGTCTTCTCCACCAATGAGGGGAAGTCGTATATTGGTTATTACGCTTTACTGAATAACGATTAGCTCGCTGATTTATCAGCGGGCTTTTCTTTTATGCCCCGGTAATGTGTGTACAAAGTTGTATAAGCACGAAAATTGCCTAACAGGAAATAATTCCTTTTAATCGTTATAGACTCACTTGGGCAAATCAAGCCTATGATGTTTTGTCTTGTGGCTTTGTGATTCGCTTTAGCTTTTCTTCAAAACCTCGCTCGGATTCATCACGCTCTAATGCTTTGGCGGTTTTGAGAAATTTATCTGACTCTTCAGAGAGGCCATCTAAATTGACTGGCATTTTTTATCCTCCGAACAAACGCTATCGTTTGTATATAGATGAAACTGGCACAGACTCAATGAAGTCAACTGAAATAGATAGGCATTTGGCGCTTATGGGCGTGGTCCTGCGTCAAGACACTCATGACAATGGACTTCACCCTAGACTAGAGGCGATAAAGACAGACCTGTTTGGTCATTGTCCTATCAAAAACCCTGTTATCTTGCACCGAAGTGAAATTGTCAGGCTTGAGAATGCATTTGTTGCCCTCAATGACCCTGAAATTGAGCAGGAGTTCAATTCCCGTTTCCTGTCAATCGTCTCCGAGACCTCTTACCGCGCAATGGCCGTCGCTATTGATAAGCACGCGCATTTCGAAAAATATACGAGCTGGCAATACAATCCTTATCACTATTGCCTTGAGTTAATGCTTGAGCGATTTTGTCAATGGCTTGAAAGAAACAATTATTACGGTGATGTCGTTATTGAAGCGAGGTCAAAGAATAAAGATAAGCGGCTAAAAGAGGCATATTCGCACTTTTACAATAAGGGGAATGATTGGTGCAAAACTGATATTGTTCAAACCCGTTTGTTGTCTAAACAGCCAAAATTCAAAACTAAAAAAGACAACATAAGTGCATTGCAACTTGCCGACTTATTAGCTCAGCCAGTTCATAGGTTTATGAAGTCTCAGAAGCTTAAAGAAACTGTCAATAATGATTTTGGCCAGTCGCTGGTAACGATATTGAGGCGAGAAAAATTCTTTAGAAACCCAGATAATCACAATCGCATATGGGGGTGGGGATTGAAGTGGTTACCCTAAAAAGAAGCGGGGGCCTAAAGCCCCCGTCGATCTTTCGATCTCCCTCCAACCGTGGCTGGATTACCAAAACCGTACTCTTTCTGCGAGAATCCGTCAAACTCAAAGTGCAATTGGTCGCCTAAAGCCACTTTTGAAGTATATTTACTAGTTCGTACATTGATACGTCAAACGCTTACCTACGGATCCCTTGCAAAGCGTTTGACGTCCGTTCCATATCAGTGACTTAAAGACGCGCGCTCAGTGCAATATCGCACGGCTATATTTTAATCCTCATTTCGCGCCGCCCTTTGCAAAGAAAGTCTTGCGTGATTTCAAGCGCTTATAATTTTTTCAAAAAGATGCGTCCTCACTTTGGGGTTAGGGGGGCATATTTAAGCTGTCTTTTCACAACGGGCGACCAAGCGTACGTTGGCTTGTTCGGTGAAAAGCGGCGCTTGTCGTTGGACAATGCTGGGTAACGTCAGCAGAGTTGGGCGGCCGATTGAGAGCTGATTATCCCTCGACTGGATAGTTCGGCCGATCGCGCAAAAAGGCGTCGCTGCGTGGGGCTTTCTGGCACTTAGTGCATTTCCTGATGAACAGGAATTGCACGAGCTGGGAGGGCTCGAAGCATTCGCATTCGCAACTCGCATACGCATGAGCCTAACCACCCACGCAGACACCCCGTATCATTCGATACAAACGACACTAAGAGATACAAAAGCCCAAACAATTAAAACGGGCTTTGAGGCCAGGTAAAAGCGGACGCGCAATATTGCGCAGCTAAAGACCGATGCTACGGTAATGGAGCGCGATGTCATTAATCGCCGTATAGAAAGCTGCCGTGCGTAAATCTTCTAGCTCGGGCTTATCTCTGAGCGTGTCCCTAATGCTGCGATAGGCGAGCCGCATGGTGTCGTCTAAACCTGCGCGTACGAGATCGAGCTCATCCGCGCCGTCCAAATATTCAGATTTAAACCCGCGCGAGAAGGTCATGCCTTGTTTTTCCAGCGCATTGATGAGGGCGCTATTGCGGCCTTCTTCATAGCGGCGCTGCAGACGGCCAAAGCGGATTTGGTTGATATTTTTGACCCATTCGAAATAGGAGACGGTCACGCCGCCCGCATTGGCGAACATATCGGGAATAATCAGAATGCCGCGGTCGCGCAGGATTTTATCTGCTTTCGCGGTGACGGGGCCATTGGCGGCTTCAATGATAAGCTTAGCTTTTATACTATGCGCATTTTGAACATTAATGACGGATTCTAAGGCGGCAGGTATCAGAATATCGCATTTATCCGTCAGGG
>CALLBD010000020.1 GCA_938001915.1 uncultured Caulobacterales bacterium
AAGCGATTTACATCATGCCGCCCATTCCTCCCATTCCGCCCATGTCCGGCATAGCAGGTCCGCTATCCTTCTTTGGGGCTTCGACGATGGCGGCTTCTGTTGTCAGGATCAGGCTTGCGACTGAGGCTGCATCCATAAGCGCCGTGCGGACGACTTTCACGGGGTCGATAATGCCGGCTTTGACCATGTCGACATATGTGTCGTTCTGCGCGTCATAGCCGTAATTGGCTTTGTTTTCGGCCAAGATATTGCCAACAACGACCGCGCCTTCGACGCCGGCGTTATCCGCGATTTGACGGACGGGGTATTGCAGCGCCGCTTTGACGATTTCGATACCGGCTTGCTCGTCATCATTGAGGCCTTTGACGTCGATGAAGCGGGATGCGCGGAGCAGGGCTGTGCCGCCGCCCGGGACGATGCCTTCTTCGACGGCTGCGCGTGTGGCGTTCAGGGCGTCATCGACGCGGTCTTTCCGCTCTTTCACTTCGATCTCGGTAGAGCCGCCAACCTTGATAACAGCCACACCGCCGGCGAGTTTCGCCAGACGCTCTTGCAGTTTTTCACGGTCGTAATCGGAAGACGTGGCTTCGGCCTGTGCGCGGATTTGCTCGACGCGGGCTTTGATGTCTTTCTTCTTACCTGCGCCGTCCACGACAACTGTGTCGTCTTTTGTGATGTGGACATGTTTGGCTGTGCCGAGGTCTTTCAGCGTGATGTTCTCGAGCTTGATGCCGAGGTCTTCGCTGATGACCGTACCGCCCGACAGGATGGCGAGGTCTTGCAACATGGCTTTACGGCGATCGCCAAAGCCCGGCGCTTTCACAGCCGCGATTTTCAACCCGCCGCGGAGTTTGTTGACAACGAGAGTCGCAAGCGCTTCGCCTTCAATGTCTTCCGCGATGATGAGGAGCGGCTTGCCCGTTTGGACAACAGCTTCGAGGATTGGCAGCATCGTTTGCAGCGAGGACAGCTTGCCCTCATTCAGCAGGATATAGGGGTCGTCCATCTCGACGCGCATTTTTTCTGCGTCCGTGATGAAATATGGCGACAGGTACCCGCGGTCAAACTGCATGCCTTCGACGACGTCCAGCTCGGTTTCGGCTGTTTTGCCTTCTTCCACTGTGATAACGCCTTCATTGCCGACTTTGCCCATGGCTTCTGCGATCATCTCGCCGATGGCCGCTTCGCCGTTGGCAGAGATTGTGCCGACCTGTGCGATTTCGGAGGACTTGGAGATTTTCTTCGCTTTGGAGAGAAGATCGCCCGCAATTTCGGAGGACGCTTTGTCGATTCCGCGCTTGAGGTCCATTGGGTTCATGCCGGCGGCAACGCGTTTCAGGCCTTCGCGGACGATGGCTTGGGCGAGGACTGTGGCTGTGGTTGTGCCGTCACCGGCTTTGTCATTGGTCTTGGAAGAGACTTCGCGGAGCATCATCGCGCCGAGATTTTGAAACTTGTCTTCCAGCTCGATTTCCTTCGCGACGGAGACGCCGTCTTTGGTCGTGCGCGGGGCGCCGAAGGATTTTTCGATGACTACGTTACGGCCCTTTGGACCGAGTGTGACTTTCACTGCGTTGGCGAGGATATCCACGCCTTCGAGCATTTTGGCGCGAGCATCGCTACCGAATTTGACGTCTTTAGCCGCCATAGTAAAATCTCCTGAATTTTCAGTTTCCGCTTCCCCGGCGAAGGCTGGGGTCGAGTGCGGGTTGTTGCTTTAGTCGAAAGTTGGGGCCGGTACTCGGCTTATGCGTTTTCACTGCGTGAAAGCCAGATTGGCCTGCGTCCGGTTTCGGATAATTCGCTATGCGAAATTATCCGATGACACCCATAATGTCTGACTCTTTCATGATGAGCAGGTCTTTGCCGTCGATTTTGACTTCAGTTCCGCCCCATTTGCCGAAGAGGACGCGGTCGCCTTTCTTGACGTCAAGTTCTGCGTAATTGCCGTCGTCTTGACGGATGCCTGGGCCGACGGCGATGACTTTGCCTTCGGAGGGTTTTTCAGTCGCTGTATCTGGGATGATTATCCCGCCAGCTGTTTTTGTGTCTTCTTTGACGCGCTGAACAACAACGCGGTCATGGAGGGGACGAAATTTCATGCGTCTTCTCTCTTCTTAAGTGGTTTCAAATAATACTTGGCACTCCAAGGGTTAGAGCGCCAGTGCAGGGCATGTGGGGCAGGCGCGCGGACTCTTCAAGAGAGAAGGTGAAGATTCTGCACAAGATGTTGCCTTTGCGACTGGAAACGTCCCAGCGGGGTCATTTTTCCCCTGTGACGCTGGCAGGCGCGCGGCTTTGGCGCGCGGCTAATGTCTTAGGGAGGGTATATTCTCAGAATTGCCTTCTTCGGCAAAATAGGGGTTATAGGGCTCTGAACGGGAAAAGATTGCGGAAAGACCCACTGACCCCAGAGCCATAACGGCCCATAGGATCACACGAATTTGGACCCATAAACGCATGATGCCTTTAGGTTCGCGAGGTTCGCGCGGCGATTTTGGTTCAGCTTCCATGTCCCAAACTTAGCAACATATCGTGAAAATTGCGTTGGGGAAAAGGGTTAGCAAGCCCTAAAATTTTCAGGGCAGGGAGGCCCGCTTTTTTCCAATAATTTTTGGTTGCAGTGACTTGTTTTTCGTCTTTGGGTCAGTATCAGTGTCTAGGCGGCGCATAAAATTTGAAGGGGAAAATATGAAACTGACAACGATAAAAGCTGCAATCATGGGGTTGGCTGTTATCTCTATAACAGGGTGCGCGACAAAATTGGACACGGTTGCCGTGAAGGATTCGGCGAATTTAAAGACCGCCTCTGGGAGTTTGAAAACGGTCACCGAGCCGGCACCTGATCTCATGCATTCACAATCGTCAAAAGCGGGCTTTGGCCTGTTGGGCGCGGCCGCCAATATAAATGCGGGGAAAAAATTAGTCGCCAAGGGCGTCCTCACTGACCCGTCCTTAACCGTCGAGGCCAAGCTCAGTGAATATCTGACGTCAAAAAGCGGGCTGACAAAATCATCAGCCATGACATTTGAGTCTCGCAAAGATGTGCCGGATGTCCCCACAAATGAGGGCGGCTATGTTATCGATGCCGAAACCGTCCTTTGGGGACTGAACTATTTCCCCTTAAATTGGACGAGTTACCAGACCTATTACACGGGTAACGTCCGGCTTATCGATCCAGAAGGCGACGTTATCGCCTCCACGAATTGTGAATATAAATATCCAGAGACCAAGGCGGAAAGTCCGGAATATGATGTTCTCGTCAGCGGAGGTGGTGTAATTTTACAACAGAACCTACAATTGCTGGCAGATAAATGCGTAGAGCAATTTAAAACTGAAACGCTCGCAGGATTATAGACACCGAAAGGTGTATAATGAGATCTCCTTACTGGGAGGTCTCGCTTGCTTTAACTCATTTCATTAGCGCATTCCGACTATGAGAACATTCCCTTGAGAGCGATATAATGTCAGCACGCCTTACTCTCTTATTGATATCTGGGATATGGCTGTCGTCTTGTGCAACCCAGTCTCTGCCGTCGAATTTCGTTTATGAAACGTCTCTACGCACAGAACAGGGCTTTATTGGGTCTGCGAACCGCAAAGCCTCCGCCGAAGCCCTCTTGAGCGGTGGGGTTGTGAGCGATCCCAATATCTCTCTGCAAGCCGCATTGCCTGATGCAGAGGTAAAAGTCCGCCGCTGGGGACTTGTCTATTTGTCAAAAAACTGGAAGCGCTATCAGGCCGTATTGGACGCCGATATCACGCAGGGGGATGAAAAAACGAAATGCCGTATGAGCGCGCCAGAGAGCCTCGAGGCCGCGCCGACCTTAGCCGAGATGCGAGCGGGTGAGGGGGTAGAGCTACAGCGGCTTTTGTCCAATCTGATTATGGCTTGCGCCGCACAAGCAAGCCCTAAGTAATAAAAAGGCCGCAATTTTCATCGCGGCCAATGACAAAAACTTATCGTACCCTAGTGCACCATGTCGCACTCAAAGCGGCCATGTCTGTGAAGCCCGCCGCGATGGACCGACTCCCGAGACAAATATTGACCTGCTCTGAAGTGGGGGTGCCGCCCGCCGCTGTAAACGGTCCGTTGAGCGACCGGGCTATGAACAGCTGGCTGAACAATTGTCCGCGCTTGACTGTAAACAGGCGCCGTTGATGTCGCTAGAACGCGCGCGCCTTGCGCCGAGTTATAAGTCGGCAGCGTTTCGTAAGACGGCGCCGTTTCATAAGATGTTGACGTAGTATAGCTCGGAACAGTGCTATAGGTCCGGCTCGCATATTGGGTGTTATCGCCAGAGGGCGGATAGGACACTGTGCCTGACGAATAGGTGGTGCCCTGGGAAATACCGCCAGCGCCATATGTCGGGTCAGAATAGACGGGGTGGTTAGAGACCGTGACGCGGTCCTCGTAATAGGGTTGCGTGCTGCTGCCATAGCTGGTCGACGCTACAGGATATGAGCCAGAGGGGTATGACCCCGTTTGATATGACCCAGTTTGATAGGATCCCGAAGGATAAGTCGAAGCGGGATAGGTGCTCGCTGGGTAGGTGCTGGCAGGGTAACTGCCGCCCGACGTCTGATATGAATTTGTGTCATAGACTGGGTCGCAATCAATAGCTTTATCTGCGATGCCCGCTCCCGCCAGTCCGCCGAGTACAGCGCCAATCGCGCTGCCTTCCGTGCGCGCGCCATTACCAGACACCTGAGACCCTAACACGCCGCCAACCACAGCGCCGGCCAACCCGCCAAGCACTTGTTTTGTATCTTCATCGCGCTTGCAGCGATCATGTGCGTTACCTTGGCCGCCAAAACTATTGGCTGCGGCGAGAGCTGGAGTCAGTGAAAGTGCCATGACTAAAGCCGTCGATGATATGATATGTTTCATAAATACCTCCATTCGAACAGGCGAAGCGAAGATAGAAACCCTTCGAGAAATTCGGCTGTATAGGGAAAGATAAGTAAAGGTAGTTGAACGAAGTCTGAAACCCGATGTTAGGTTCAATTCATCTAGATGAACGCTCTGGGATTACGGAAAAATCATCTAAAAATGAGGCGTTTAATCCAGCAAAACCCGTTTCGGGTGCTGACCTTCTACCATTCCCATAAAAGGCGGATGGATAGAATATCCGAGTAGGCGTTGGATGTTTTCTGAAAAAGTTTTCACGCGGGCTTTGGGAATGGAAAGCGAGAAATTTTCCTGTGTCCGGCAAAATGGCGCGCAATATTGCGCCGTCAGGCACATCCGAGAGGCCTCGGTTTGATTGGCACCGCCGCCGTGCCAGAGCGGGCCGAGGAAAAAGAGAACAGAGCCTTTGGGCATGACGGCTTTGATGGACAGTTGCTTTTCATCCTCTGTCGGAATGCGGTCTCCCCAGAGGTGGGATTGCGGTAAAAGAACTGTAGCCCCGTTCTCTGCTGTAAAGTCATCCACAGCGATAATGGTCGCCGCTCCCAGCGCGCGGCGCGGGCGCGGCCACGGATAAAAACCATCATCATAATGGAGCGGCTGCGCGGCTTCATGGGGACAGATATTGATAACTTGTAGTTGGGACAGCAGATAATTGGGCTCAAATATTTTGTCTAACAGTCCCAAAATAAGCGGGTGCTCTACCATCGGGTTCGCAATATCTGTTTCGGCCATCATAGAATAGAGGCGCTGCGTTGCGAGGCCTTCGAAGTTATTGCGGCCAGCCTCATGTTTGAACCTAGGAAGCACATCTGCTTTTAAGGCGTCCATAGTTTCATCTGAAAAGAGCTTTTCAACGATGATATATCCGTCTTTATTGAGACTTTGCAGGAGGTCTGACAATAACTCTGGGTCTATTTGATCTTGTGACCCTGCTGTCGATTTATAACGCCCCGCCAAATCAGCGGTCTTGATTGTTGAGGAGGTTATCTTAGGTGCGGGCATAGATTTGGTACTTCGGTTTTATCCTAATTCCATCATGAATTGTTCAATGGAAAGGGTGACGCTATTTGAGAGAATTTTTGGTTCCTTGTTCCATTTAATTTTTGTGTAAGGCATATAATTTTGGATAGGAATAGTACTGCGTGGTAAACCGTAATGATAAGCCGGCGCCTAGGCGGCAGGCTCTTCGCCAGGGCCGGGCGTGTATTTGCTGGAAACATAATTTAAAATCCTTCGCACAAACCCTGCGCATAAACCATGCGCAAAAGGCTGCAATTGTCAAAGCGCATTTGTGAATGTTAGGTTTTGTCAGATGTTTGGATATCCTTTGTTGGGAGGTCTTTCGTGCCAGGATTTCGACGTTGTCAGGACTTCGGGCCTTTTTTGCCGAAACCAGATTTTGGCGCTTTGGCCGCAGCGGCACTGTCTAGCGGCCAGCGCGGGCGGGCCGGGGCGTCATAGCCGTCTATCAACCCTGCCGCTAACCGTTCTGCGCCGGCAAGCGCAATCATGGCCGCATTATCTCCGCAGAACTTTAGAGGCGGGGCGATGAAATCAAACGTGCGGTTTTCTGCGAGCTGTTTCAGCCCTGCGCGCAGTTCCGTATTGGCGGCCACGCCGCCCGCTACGACGAGGCGGGCTTGATCTGTTTCGCTCGTTTTGCGGCGGTAAAGCGTCATGGCTTGGCTCACGCGGTCGAGCATGGTTTCCGTCATGGCGCGCTGGAAACTCGCCGCGAGGTCAGCCTTGGCCGTGTCGGATTTATCGCTGGCCTCCCAGGCGCGGGCGACGGCGGTTTTCAGACCTGCAAAAGAAAAGTCCGCATGGTCGCGTCCTTTCATTGGGCGAGGTAAATTAATGGCCTCTGGATTACCGCGCTCGGCCCATTTTTGCACTTGCGGTCCGCCCGGAAAGCCAAGGTCCATGACCTTGGCGGTTTTATCAAAAGCTTCGCCCGCCGCATCATCTACCGTGCTGCCCAGCCGCGTATAGGTGCCTAGGCCTGTCACGCTGAGGAGCTGTGAATGACCGCCCGAAACGAGCAGGAGTAAATAGGGGAAAGCGCAGTCTTCCGTCAGGCGCGGGGAGAGGGCGTGACCTTCCAGATGGTTCACGGCGATAAGGGGTTTCCCTAGCGCCATCGCTAGGCCTTTTGCGCTCATGAGCCCTGTTATGACCCCGCCAATGAGGCCAGGTCCCGCCGTGGCCGCAATGCCGTCAATTTGCTCCCATGGCAGGCCAGACTCTCTGACGGCTTTTGCCGTTATAGCCTCTATTTTGCGCATATGTGCGCGGGCGGCGATTTCTGGGACGACGCCGCCAAAGGGGCGATGTTCTTCATCTTGACTGGCGACGATATTAGACAGGAGCTCGACGCGCCCATCTTTATCACGGCGCAGCACACTTGCGGCCGTCTCATCGCAAGAGGACTCAAGACCTAAAACTATCAGCGGGCCATCTTGTTTTGTCGTCATTTTAAGGGCATGTGCCATGTGCGCTGACCTAAGGACTGACGCCACATTATGCAATCATCTCTTCTCACTATCGGCACACGCGGCTCGCCGCTGGCGCTTTATCAAGCGAAGCTGGTGCAGCGTCTGATTTGCGAGACGTCGGGGCGTCCGCCCGAACAGGTGCTTATCAAGATTTTGACGACAAGCGGCGACACCATCAAAGGTGACCTTAAGGATTTTGGCGGCAAGGGCCTCTTCACACGGGAATTAGAACTGGCCTTGCTGGACGGGTCTATAGATTTAGCGGTACACTCGATGAAAGATGTTCCGACGGTGGGGCATGTCGACCTAGAGGTGAGCGCTATTTTGCCGCGCGCCGATGTGCGCGACGCTTTTATCTCTGTAAAACATGGCTCGATTGCAGAGCTACCTGAGGGGGCTTTAATTGGCTCGGCCAGCCTGCGCCGCCGCGCGCAGCTTGCTGCTTTACGTCCCGACCTAAATTTCTGTCTCTTGCGGGGTAATGTCGGCACGCGCCTCGCGAAATTAGAGGCAGGAATTTGCGATGCGACTATGCTGGCCTGTGCGGGATTGCGCCGGTTAGAGCAGGATGCGCGTATCACCGAGGCGGTGGAAACCGATGTGATGCTCCCTGCGCCCGCGCAAGGCGCAATTGGCATTGAAATCCGTAAGGACCGCGAAGATTTAGATGCCGTCCTCGCGCCGCTAAATGACCGTGCCGCGCAATTAGAAACGGCGGCTGAACGTGCCTTTTTGCGGGCGCTAGACGGGAATTGCCGCACGCCGATTGCGGCCCTGGCGCGGCTCGAAGGGGAACAGCTCTCCTTAGAGGGCGAGATTTTGGCAACGGATGGGTCTTTGCGAATAAGCCAAAAGACGTATGCGGAAGTGACGTCAGTCGCAGACGCCTATGATTTGGGCTTTAAGCTTGGGGAAGCCGTCCGCACCGAGACGGATGGGCGTATCACCTTTGATGAATAGGGTCTGGATTACGCGTACACAGCCTGCGGCCGATGAGAGTGCGCAGCTTTGGCGCGCGGCAGGGTTTGACCCGCTAGTGGAGCCTTTGCTGGATGTTCAATCTGTCGCGCATGAGGATTTATCCCAAGTTACCTGCCTCATTTTCACATCAAAAAATGCGGTTGACCATGTGGCGTGTCATGGTCAGCGCGCGATCTGTGTAGGGGATGCGACGGCCAAAAAGGCGCGAGCGGCGGGATTTACAGATGTTGTTTCAGTTGACGGAACCTCTGAGGATGTCACGGGCTGGGTCAAAGCCAATCTTCCGACTTCGCAGGCGCTTTGCCATGTCTCGGGCTGGCATATTCGCGGATCAATTACGGAAGACCTGCGGGCGGCGGGCTATAAAGCGGACCGCGTGAAAGTCTATCGCTCGATTTCCCGGCCTGTATGGCCAGATGTTTCGGTGTCATTTGCGGCGTTTTACTCGCCATTGGCGGCGGCGACATTTGCTGAGGTCGCCGTTAATCGGGAACCGTCGTCCCTGTCTGCCGTTTGTATAAGTCAGGCCACAGCGGATGAACTTTCGGGACTGGCGCTGAAAGCCATCCATATCGCCGCGCGTCCGCGTGAAGATGAACTGATTATGGCTGCGAAAGACGCATAGAGACAGACCCTTGATGTGAAGGGGGAAGGCACCCTAAGTTAGACCCATGGAACATGAAGACCCAATAGAAAATGAGACTGAGCCCGCGTTAGAACCGCCCGCAGGCAAAGACGAAATTGAGGTGATAGAAAAGTCCGCCAAGTCACCTTGGAAAGCCTTTATCCTGACGGGATTTCTGGCGGGTCTGCTAGGTGCGGCGTTAGGCGGCGGCGGCCTTTATGCGGCGCTGAAAACAGTGGCGCCGCAATCCGCAGCGACCCAGACCGTTGACCTGTCGCCCTTGGAAGCAAAATTAAGCCGTCTCTCGGACCGCGTGAAAACGGCGGAGTCAGATTTGAAATCGCGCGCGGCTGTGACGGCTCCCGAATTTGAGCCGACTGATTTGTCTGATGTGGAAGCGCGTCTCGCGGCTTTGGAGCGCGCGCCCCGTCCTGACATAAATCCGGAGGCCCTGACAGCGCTAAAATCCGCACAAGACGATGGGTTTGAATGGCCCGATGTCTCGGATTTGGAGGCGCGCATTGCTGCGCTTGAAAGTGAAACTCAGGCTAGGGAAACACGGGCAACAGAAGTAAAGGCAAGCGAGTCTGAGGCAAAGGGAGAGACCGACGTGCCTGCAGGAATTCGCGAACGCCTGACCGCGCTTGAGAATAATTTTGAAGATTTGAAAACCTCTTCAAGCGGTGCCTTAGAGGCGGTTGAGAGGCTCTCCGCTGTAGAAGTGCGGCTCAAAGCGTTTGAAAATCGTCCGCCGCCAGAACCGGTTGTAGAGCGGGTTTCAATTCTCGCCTTCCCAAAAGACGCCCTCATTGAAGCCGCCGATAAGACGCAAGAGGGCAATATTCTCGAAAAGACGCTCTCTCGACATATTCGTGTGAAAGATGCCAATGATCCATTGACCTTAATCGAAGGTATTGAAAAGGACTTAAGCGCGGGGGCCTTGACGTCGGCCCTTGAGAAATTTGAACGCTTGCCTGCTCCCGTAAAAGCGGCAGGACAGGCTTGGTCCGAGAGTGTAAGAGCCAGTTTATGATGAAATATATTATTACAATTCTGGTCTTTCTCGTCGCGATATTATCGCTACTGTTTTGGGTAGGCGGAGATATCTTCCTGACGCTGACATCTTCAGCGACCTCTGGCGTGTTTGCCTTTGGTGAAATTCGCATGTCGTGGCAGGCCGTTATCGTAGGCGTGGTCGTGGCAACCCTCGGCCTGATTGCCCTCTGGTCGCTCTTTTTGTGGCTGTGGCGTTTGCCGCGGCGCGTGAAATCAGGCGTAGGGCTGCGCCGCCGCAACCAAGCGCTGGACGCGATGGAAGAGGCCCTGCTGGCGGGCGCGAAAGGCGACGTCAAAAAAGCCCGCAAAAAAGCCGAGGTCGCGCGCAACCTCATTGGCTCAACAGAGCTGGGCCGCGTGATTTCCGCACTCTCTGCCGAGGCAGCTGGCGACCGGGATGTCGCCGTGGAGCATTATCAGGCCATGCTGGAAAGCGATAAAACCCGCGCCACAGGCCAGCGTGGTCTGGCGCAAAATATGCTGGCGACGGGTGATATTCCGGGCGCAATCGAGCAATGCCGCGAAGCCTATTCAACAAATCCGGATGCGCGTTGGGCCTTTGATACCTTGTTCAAAGCTGAGGTTGCCAATCATCAGTGGCTAGATGCCGAAGAAAGCCTGGATAAAGGTGAACAGCATAAACACGTCGAGAAAAATATCGCGCGCCGCCGCCGCGCTGTATTGAATACAGCCGAGGCGGATAGGTTGCATGATGAGGGTGAATATGCGGCCGCTTTGGAGCTCGCGGTCAAAGCCCATAGATTCGCGCCAGAATTTGCGCCTGCAACGGCGCTGGCGGCCAAGCTATATAAAATCCAAGGCGAGCCGAAGGCGGCCACCAAGTTGATTGAAAAAAGCTGGTCGCAGGCTGCCCATCCTGCGCTCTCGCTGTCCTTCTTGGATACATTAGAGGATGTAGACGGCAGGGCCCGAGATAAGAAACTCGCAGCGCTCGTAAAACAGGCGCCTGAGCACCGTGAAACGAAAATTATTCAGGCGGAAGATTATTTGCGTCGCGGCGATGCAGTGAAAGCCTGGGCTATTTTGAGCCCGCTTTTGCGCGGCGATACGCCGCCGTCCTCACGGCTCTGCCTCCTTGCGGCACAATCTGAAGACCGTCTCAATAACCCAACGGATGCGAAGCTCTGGTTACAGCGTGCGGCGATTGCTCCGCGGGAGGCGGATTGGTCTGACCTCGACCCAAGCGGGGAGAGCTTTGACTACACGCCGCAAGATTGGCGACGTCTTGTTTTCTCATTTGGAGATACGGGCGAGCTTATCCACCCGCGTGTTGACAGCCGCGGGCCGCTCCGCTTGCCAGGCGTTGAGGATGCGCCTGGTGAAACGGCGGGGGAGGTAGCGCCCGCTGCCGAGGAGGCCGCAGAGGGCAAGCCGCAAGAAAAAGGCCTAGCCGACAGGCTAGATAGTCTTTTGGATAAACCTAAAACTTAGCGAAGTGCGGAGACAACCATTGGTAGAAGCCATTGGTTAATCCATAAAACCAGCATCGCTGCGAAGAAAAACCCCATATCGAAATTTCCTAATGGGGGGATAATTTTCCGGAATGGCGCCACAATTGGGTTCACAATACTGCTTAACAATCCGAAAATTTGCCGGGCCGTTGGATTATGCGGGCTGACGATGTTTAGCATGAATAACCAGCTTAAAATCACATAGATTATGAAGACAAAGAATATCAGGCTGAAAAGCGGCATGATAAAAAAAGTAATCAGGGACGCGAGAAGATTCATGGAAGGGGCTCTTTCTAGTTTCGTCCTATCTAGGGAGCGCGCCGCCTCTCGGCAAGGTGTTTCGCCACAGCATTGCCTTATTCTCGTCAAACCTCTGACGAAGATGGTCTCTAAACCCTAAAATCAATACGCATATCAGGAGAAGGGTTGAGCCATGCAGACGATGAGCCTAGTTAGACAAAGAGATTATTCACCGCGGCGTGTCGCCAATTCTGCTGGGGAGCGGACTATGCCTAAAATATACCTTGTCGATGATGACGAAAATATCCTGACCTCTGTGTCGATGTTTTTGGAAAGTGAAGGCTATGAAGTCCGAAAATTCCATGACGGCGTAACGGCCCTAGAAGCGCTGCGGGCATCCCCACCAGACCTCGCCGTTTTTGACGTTAAAATGCCGCGTATGGATGGCCTAGAGCTTTTGCGTCGTTTACGCCAAACCTCCAATCTGCCTGTGATTTTTCTGACCTCCAAAGATGATGAGTTTGATGAGGCGATTGGGTTCAATATGGGCGCGGATGATTACATCACCAAACCTTTCAGCCAACGCTTGCTTGGCGAGCGTATCAAGGCCGTGCTGCGCCGCGCGAAACTTACCAATATTGAATTGCCTGAACCGCAAGAGGGTGATGATAAAGTCATTCGCCGGGGCAAGCTTTTGCTGGACCCTAACCGTCATGCCTGTTCTTGGGATGGTAATGCGGTGCGCCTGACTGTGACCGAATTTTTGATTTTAGAAGCCTTGGCGAAAAGACCTGGCTATGTGAAATCCCGAGACCAGCTCATGGACGCGGCCTATGATGATCAAATCTATGTCGATGACCGTACAATTGATAGTCACATCAAACGTTTACGGAAAAAATTTCGCAGGACTGATAAAAGTTTTGATGGAATCGAAACACTTTATGGCGTGGGCTATAAATATAAAGAAGCTTAGCGCTTTTGTAAATTCGCGCGAGACCTTGCGGGTTTGACCTGATATTAGGGTCAACCATGCCAGAGACAATCCCCCCAGAAACTAAGCGAAAGCGCCCGCGCCGAAATCGTCGGCGGGGTGCACGGCGCTCATTTTGGACGTCACGCCTGACGCGCGTGATTTTCTTGTCCAATCTGATTGGCCTTATAATTTTAGTGGCCGGGGCCTTAGCCATGAACCGTTTCGAAGCGGGGTTGATTGATGCCAAGGTTGATAATCTGCGCTCGCTAGCCTCTACTATCACAACTGTCATTGGGGAACAGGCAACAGGTTTTGGCGGGACAGCCGTTTTGGACGTCGATGGGGCAAGGCAAGTCTTGCGCGGCGTCAATGTGCAAGAGGGTTGGCGGGTTCGTCTTCACAATAAGTCCGGTGAGTTGGTTGCCGATACTAGCCAGTTAAATGATGTCTTTGAGATAGAGCTACTCGACCCAATTTTATCGGAACGCCCCAAAAGACCCAAGCAAGAAATATGGCGGGAAAATATTCGCGCATGGATTGACGACAAATTACATAATTTACCGTGGCGCGTTGCCAGACGCGAAAATTTACGCCGCAATCTAAAATCCGAAGTGCGTGCGGGCTTAGCGGGGGACAGTAGCTACGGGCAGCGATTTGATGCCGACGATAATCTTGTCGTGACTGTCTCTGTTCCTATCAGACGCGTTCAACAAGTGCTCGGCGTTGTCACGGTTGAGAGTTATGATGTTGCGTCAATTGTCACAGCAGAGCGGCAAGCGCTCGCGCCAATTATTGGGCTCGCTTTTTTGGCCATGTTTCTCTCATCCTTGGGCCTCGCCCTATTTATCAGCTTGCCCATGCGCCGCCTCGCGCGCGCCGCAGAGATTGTGACGCGTAGCGCAAAGAAACGGGACGCTATCCCCGACCTGTCGCGTCGGCGGGATGAAATTGGCGATCTTTCACTGGTCCTGCGGGATATGACGGAAGGGCTTTACAGCCGCATTGATGACATTGCGGATTTTGCGGCAGATGTCGCCCATGAAATCAAAAATCCGCTGACCAGCCTGCGCTCAGCCTCGGATACGCTGCGTGTTGCAAAGACAGCGGAGCAGCGCGAAAAACTCATTGATATTATCCAACAAGATGTGTCGCGCATGGACCGCTTGATTTCCGATATCTCCAAAGCTTCGAAAGTCGACTCCAATTTGGCGCGCGAGACGGCAAAAACTTTGGACGTCGGTGAAATAGCGATGAACATTGTCGAGTTTTACGAACAAACCAGATCTAAAGAGGGCGCGCGCGTCGTTAATGCTAGCGCTATTGATGCCAATGCGCCGATTTATATTCGGGCTTATGAGACCCCTTTTGCTCAAGTCTTGCGCAATCTCATCGATAATGCCCTCACATTTTCACCTGATACTGGCGAGGTTGTTGTGACAGCGAAGAAAGCCGGCAACCGCGTTATCTTTACTGTCGAAGATGAAGGGCCAGGCATTCCAGAAGATAATTTGGAAACGGTATTTGAGCGTTTCTATACGCAACGGCCTAAAGGCGCGAGTTTTGGTAGTCATTCTGGCCTCGGCCTTGCGATTTGCCGTCAAATTATTACGGCGCATCGCGGTAAGATATTTGCGGAAAACCGCGTCGGCGCAGACGGCAAGATTATCGGTGCCAAATTTACGGTTGATGTGCCGCGCCAGCGACCCTCTGGTGAGAACTAGCGGCGTTCACTCCAGCCGATCTTTGGAGGCCCCCAAGACGATGTGGGAGGTTATGCTGCCCACCATAGGTAAGGTGCCTAATCGATCTGAATGGAAGGCTTTATAGGCGGATAGGTCAGCGACCTCGACGCGGAGAATATACTCCACACTGCCCGTAATATTGTGGCACTCTTTCACCTCTGGCGCGGTATCCATAGCTGCCTCAAAGGCCAGCGAATCTTTTCGTAAATGACCGCTCAGCCCCACCAAAACGAAAATAATGACATCCGCGCCGAGCGCTTTGCGATCAATGATCGCGCGGTACCCCTTGATAATGCCGCGCTGCTCTAAATCTTGAACCCGGCGCAGGCAAGCCGAAGGGGAGAGACCAACCCGCTTTGCGAGATCAATGTTGCTGATGCGACCATCATTCTCCAGCTGTTGCAATATCGCGGCGTTTATGGTGTCCAAATCTATCATATATTGCGCAAATACTGTTTCGCTAACACAATATGCAAGGAAATTCGGCACCTAACGCGGTATTTATTCGTCACAAGGGAGACTCACTATGCCCATATCGCGCTTAGACTCATATGACATTAGCGAAGCCCGCGGGTTCTTATGTAGCTATGATGCTGCTGCCGTGGAATTAAGGGGCGCGTGGCGGCGCCCGCGGGACGTTGCGCTCCGCTTACCTCAAATGCTGACGACGGGACGGGTCCGACAGCTGTTAGAAGCGCAATTGCCCATACTTACGGAGCAAGATGTCGAGCCGCTGTCAGAGCCTCAGGCTCGCGCTGCCATGGTCCATTATAGTTTTATGGTTCAGTCATATGTTTGGGGGGAGCCGCAGGCTTCTGCGGTTTTACCAGCGTGTTTGTCTATCCCAATTTGCGCCTTAGCGGATAAAATTGGGCAACAACCGCTGCTACCCTATAGTGGATATGTGCTTGATAATTGGGGACTACATGACCCAGAGGGCGCGATTGATCTGTCCAACATATATGTCATCCAAAATTTCTTAGGCGGCCAAGATGAGAACTGGTTTATTCTTGTCCATGTCGCGATTGAGGCCCGCGCAGGCGCTGCATTGGCGCGCATGCCCGCCGTTATTGAGGCCGTAGAGGCAGCAAATACACCGGAGGTAACGCTTCTATTGAGGGAAATTGCCGAGGTTTGGGTCGATTTGAAGCATATCTTTGATCGTATGCCCGAGCGCTGCGATCCTTATGCTTATTTTGAGCGTGTCAGGCCCTATATCCATGGTTGGAAAGATAATCCAGCGCTTCCAGGGGGCGTTTTATACGAGGGCGTAACTGCGCATGGCGGGGTGCCGCAAAGCTACCGTGGGCAAACCGGATCGCAATCCTCAATTGTGCCCTGTATGGATGCATTGCTTGGCGTCGGGCATGCCGCTGATCCTATGAAAGCCTATCTTGATGAGCTTCATATTTATCGCCCGCCAGGGCACCGCCGCTTTATCGATGATTTACGCAAAGAGAGCCATCTGCGAGACTTTGTTTTACAGGCAGCAGACCCAAAATTGTCGGCAAGCTACAATGCGAATATTCAGGCCGTTGCTGACTTTAGAAGTCGCCATTTGGAGTATGCTGCGAGTTACATAAATAAGCAGCAACGCAAAGCGGCTGGAAATGATACGGATGTTGGGACAGGCGGAACGCCTTTCATGAAATACCTAAAAAAGCACCGCGATGAAACTGAGGCTAACCTCATTGCGATCGGGTAGTTGACCACTATGATAAATCCCAGTTTATTGCGGAATTAACACTTCACAGCGCTCCCCTTTTTTGATTAGGGTGAAAGCTCGATTTCTTAAATTGAGGTGTGTCGGCTTGATCGGTCTCGTTATTGTAACCCACGGCCAATTGGCCATAGAGCTTCGTCGCGCAACAGAACATGTTGTTGGGCCGCAGGATGCCATGGAAACCATTTGCATAGGGCCTGATGATGACATGGAAAAGCGCCGCGCAGATATTCGAGCGGCTGTCGAGAAAGTCGACAATCGGGCCGGCGTAATTTTGCTAACAGATATGTTTGGGGGGACGCCGTCAAATCTTGCGATTTCCATGCTGCAAGACGGTAAGGTGGAGGTGCTGGCAGGCGTCAATTTACCCATGTTGATAAAACTTGCTGAGGCGCGCGAGACTGCTTCATTGGAAGTTGCAAGCGTAAAGGCGAAAGAAGCTGGGCAGCGCTATATTGCTATCGCGTCTAAGATCCTGTCGGGTGAGGCCTAAAGCGCATGGCCTCCGCGTCAGCCAGAGTTACTTTGGTGAATAAACGCGGATTACATGCGCGGGCATCCAACAAGTTTATGGAATGCGTGATGCGGTATGATGCGGATGTGCGTGTACGCAGTCACAATGATGTCTGCACTGCAAGCGTCGAAGCCGATAGCGTGATGGAGCTTCTATTACTCGGGTCGGCCTGTGGTGAGGATATAACGGTCAGTGCTGAAGGCCCTGAAGCCAATGTCGTCGTGGAAGCTTTAACCAAGCTAATTGAAAATGGGTTCGGAGAAGGCGAATGAAGCCGTTCTGGCCTTTATTTATCTTGGGTCTGAGTGCGTGCGGCTCAACGACTGTCTTCACGCCGCGCTCTGCCTATCCTGCTGATCCTTGGGTGAAAGGCTATTCAGATCCGGATGATTGTATTGGCGGGGAAGATTTGGCGGCTATAAAATTTGATATGCCGACCTATCCGAAGTCTGCTTTCCGTAACGGTCTACAAGGCTGGACAATTGTGCGGCTAGATTTGGATGCGGCGGGGACAACGGAAAATATTAGGATTGAAAAATCTGTGCCCAGCGGAACCTTCGACAAAGCGTCTATTTCTGCGGTCAGCGCCTGGAGATTTCGCCCACCCAAAGCCCCGTTGTTCAATTGCCGTGTCTTGCTGAGATATCAGTCAGGCCAGGCTAATCTAGGGAGTTAGGGCGGTGTTAATATTTTATTTACTGAAGGCGATGGTGGAAAAGTTAACGTTTGCATCCTATAGTCTGTGTTTATGCGTGAAGTAGGGAAAATCGTACCGGTAATCTTATCGGGAGGTGCAGGCAGCCGATTATGGCCCGCCTCGCGCGCGGCTGCGCCAAAGCAAATGCTGCCATTGGTCACGGAAAAAACTATGATACAAGAAACCGCACTTCGGTTTTCTTCTGACATGTATCACCCCCCCGTCTTCATTTGCGCCGCTCAACATGAGCCTCTCATTCGCGAACAAATGCAAGCCATCAATATTGAGATTGGCGGGTTTTTAATCGAGCCAGTTGCGCGAAACACGGCTGCGCCAGCGGTTGTGGCCGCTCTGCATGCGCTTTCGCTGGAGACAGATGCGCTTGTTCTAATCGTCCCTGCCGACCATCACATCGAAAAGCCAGATGCGTTTCGCCGGGCTGTTGCGGCCTGCGGGCCTGTCGCTGCCCACGGATATTTGATGACATTTGGTATCACGCCAGACCATGCAGCGACAGGGTTTGGTTATATTCGAAAAGGCGAGGCGCTAAGCCCGGGGGCCTTTGTTGTCGATAGCTTTGTAGAAAAACCGCCACAAGACGTTGCTGAAACCTATCTCGCATCAGGTGAGTATTATTGGAATTCGGGTATATTTCTGTTTCACGCCCAGACGCTTTTGGCTGAGATGGCGGCATTCTCCCCCGGCGTGTCAGGGCCGGCCACAGCCGCTTACCAGACGGCCAGTCAGTCTGGCGATGTTTGGAATCTGAACGTCGAGTATTTCGCATCCTGTCAAAGCGCGCCCGTTGATAAAGCTGTTATGGAACAGACAGGCAAGGCGGGCGTCCTCCCTTGTGAATTAGGGTGGCACGATATTGGGTCGTTTAAAGCTCTGAAGGCGTTAAAGGCCGACACTGACGGGCTTGCTCTTTCGGGTAATATCCGCTTGTCGCAGAGTAAAGATTGCCTCATCGAGACAGATGGCCCACTTGTGGCGGCTGTCGGCGTAGAAAATCTCGCCATTATCGTTAAAGATGGGGCGGTTTTGGTCCTCAACCTCGATAAATCTCAAGATGTGAAAAAGATTGTGGCGCAGTTAAAATTAGAAGATGGAAGTCCATTTCTCTAACCTGAACTGCGGTGCTCCCTTAAAATTGTCCTGTGGACTACAATCTCACCTTTCCCCTAAGGTTTTGGTTCTGTAGAGCCGAAGCGAATAACAAACTTATGTACTGGCACATGAGGGTTGTCTTAAGGGAAGTCGTCCATGTTTTCAGGGGCTGACATAATGACATGGGTGGGTCTTGGCGCAGTTGTTGTCGCCTTTGTTGCGGTCATGTTTGCATTGCGTCTCTCTTCCGCAGAGGGCGCCTCTGCGGCGCGCTGGAAGAAGAAGGCCACTGTCCTTGATTATCGTCTAGGGTCCTATGACGCGATAATGGGGGCTTATCCGGGTCTCATCCTCGTCTGGGAGGAAGAAACGGAAGCTTCTGTCCAAGGATGGGGCGAGCCAAAAGTCCTTGGAAGCCCGGCTGCCCTTGCCTCCATGATGCGTTTCGCAGATCCTGGGCCGTCCAGTCAGCTTGCTATGCGTGTATTGGATGGCGTCGGCGATTTGAATACGATTTCTGAACGCCCAGACTCTCAGCCCCTGCGCACCTATGTCCAGAAACTTCGGACAAAGGGCGAGTCGTTTTCTATCTCAATCGTTTTACCAGAAGGAAATATTATTGAAGCGGATGGACGGGTCGCGGGCCGGCAAGTGGTACTATGGCTAGAGGATGCCTCTATTCGCGGCGAAGATGAGCGGGCGGCGATTTCTCGATTCGAGAATTCTCGCATTACATCGGAAACCGACCCCATTGCCTTTATTGAAATGATGAGCCGTGCGCCATTTCCGCTATGGAGAATGAATAGTGCGGGGCGCATAAATTGGGTCAATGCAGCTTATGTCGAAGCCGTCGGCGCGTCGGATGTTAGAGACGTGACGCAAAACCAAATTCATTTAGATCAAAAGTCCATCGAAGATGCGAAGACCTGTTTGTCCACGCAAACCCCGCACAATTCGATGCGGCATATTGTTTTGAACCAAGAAAGACTGGCCACATCCATCTCGCTTTTCCCGATTAATGGCGGCGTTGCTGGAATTGCAACAAATGCGGATGAAACAGAGAGTTTGCGGGGAGAGCTCAATCAGCAAATCGAAGCCCATGACAAATTACTAAACTCCATGGACGAGGCTGTCGTTATCTTTGGGAACGACAAGAAAGCAAGTTTCGAAAATGAAGCTTTCCGTCACATGTTCGGTTTAGATAAGTCATGGTCAAGAGACCGGCCTTCTCATGGGGAATGGCTAGATCATATGCGGGAGCGAGGCCAAGTTCCTGCACAGCCTGATCACGCCAGTTGGAAAGCCGAAGAGCTTCGTCTTTATAGGGAATGGCCGTCTGAAATGCCGCCAACGTTGTGGCATTTGCAAGATGGCCGTACATTGCGCCTTGTTCGAATGCGTGACCCTCAGGGCGGCATTACGCTGATGTTTTCTGACATGACAGACCGGATTGATTTGGAGGGACGTCTGGGAACGCTTATTAACGTACAGCGCGCAACGCTGGATAAGCTCTCCGAAGGGATTGCGGTCTTCGGAACAGACGGACGGTTAAAGATTCACAATAATGCTTTTGCCCGCATGTGGAATTTGAACGAAGAAGATCTAAAAGAGTTTCCGCGTTTCTCATCTCTCATCGATTTGTGTTTGCCGCTTTATCATAAGCGTGACTTCTGGAACGATCTCAAGGCGCGCGCCACGGACTCCAATCCCGAAGTGAGGCGGCAGGTTGAAGGTGAAATTCGCCGGTCGGACGACCGTATGCTGACATGGCTCTCTAAACCTTTGCCGGACGGGGCGACATTAGTTGCATGGGATGATGTCACTTCAGCGCGTAAAGCAGAGGCCGCGTTGATTGAACGCGCAGAAGCTTTAGAGGAAGCGGACCGCATGAAATCTGAATTTGTGGGTCATGTGAGCTATCAGCTGCGGACGCCATTGACGACAATTTCCGGCTATGCCGATTTCCTACAAAATGGCGGTGCAGGTGAGATGAATGATAAGCAGAGCGAATATGTTTTTGCGATACAAAGCGCGTCCGAAGATCTCGCGAAAATTATTGATGATATTCTTGATATTGCCGCGATAGAGGCCAATGTTCTCGACCTCGATTTGGGTGATGTCGATATTTATGAAATCTTGTCGCATGCGCTAGATTATGTCGCGACAAAAGCTGAGGATACGAAGATATCCATGGAGCTGGATTGTTCGCCTAACATTGGCATTATTCGAGCAGATGAAACCCGCATTAAACAGGTTGTTTATAATCTGCTTTCAAATGCGCTGCGTTTCACAAAGCCCGGTGGTCTCATTATGCTGGGCGGTCAACGCGCGCCAGGCGGCGGTGTGCAAATCTGGGTGAAAGATGACGGCGTCGGAATTCCGACCGATAAACAAAGTCGCGTCTTTGAGAGCTTCCAAAGCTCGCGCGGCGGCGCTGGCCTTGGCCTCGCATTGGTGCAACGCTTTGTCGAACGCCATGGCGGCTGGGTGGAATTGGA
Organism: uncultured Caulobacterales bacterium; assembly: GCA_938001915.1. Classification (GTDB taxonomy): domain Bacteria; phylum Pseudomonadota; class Alphaproteobacteria; order Caulobacterales; family Maricaulaceae; genus Litorimonas. The sequence goes on from CALLBD010000020.1 coordinate 21,042, forward strand.
AAGTGACGAAGGTCAAGGCACCCATGTAACATGCTACCTACCCAAAGAGGCGGCGGCTGATGCAGGCCATCCCGAGCTGTTTGAAGGATAAAGGGCCGGTTTTGGGGTCTTGCTTCCTGATGCACTTTGCGGGTTAAACCCGCAGCGCAGAGTGAAAACTACTGACTTTCAGGTGTCGTAACTTCAATGCCATCAAGCTCATCAGACATAAGAATTTGGCAGCTCAGTCGAGAATTATCCTGAACGCCCTCCGCGAAGTCGAGCATAGAATCTTCCATGTCATCTTTTTCTTTCAACTTGGGCAGGTGGGCCTCGCCGACATAGACATGGCATGTTGCGCAGGCGCAAGCGCCGCCGCAATCCGCATCAATACCTGGGACCATATTTTGAACAGCAACTTCCATGACAGAGGCGCCTGTTTTTGCTTCAAATTCGCGGCGTTCACCAGCGTGGTCGATAAAGATGATTTTTGGCATGTCAGCTCTCACTCATATCCTGTATGTCTGAAACGTATCTAAGCGCTTGCACCATGATTGCAAGACGCTAGACCGTTAGACGTGCATGAGTTATCGATAAATAGTGACACGGAAATGCTGGCGCTAGGCGCGCGGTTGGGCCGCGTCTTGCGCGCAGGCGATACGGTGGCCCTGATTGGCGGCTTGGGCGCAGGCAAGACAACCTTGGCGCGCGGTCTGGTCCAAAGCCTGTTGCCGCACGAGACAGTCCCCTCGCCAACTTATACGCTTGTGCAGACTTATGAATTCCCAGAATATACGCTGTGGCACTGCGACCTCTATCGGATAGAACATGCTGATGAAGCTTACGAGCTGGGTCTCATGGATGCCCTAGGCGAAGATGTATGCCTCCTCGAATGGCCGGACAGATTAGGCGGTCTATTGCCAGAAAACGCTTTGACCGTAGAAATTACCTTCGACGGGGAGGGGCGCCGCGTTTCATTGCGAGGCTGGGAGGGGCGCGATGTCTGAACGGGAAGCTGAAAGACAGACTTTCATCACGGCGTCTGGCTGGGGTGGTGCAGCCGTGGAGAGCTTTCCGGGCGATGCGTCCTCGCGTCGTTATTTCCGTCTGACGCGCGGCAGCGATGTTGCGGTTCTGATGGACGCCCCGCGCGGCGCAGAAACCCCTGCGGAACCCGAAGGGGCAAGCGTGGATGAGCGGAAGGCCTTGGGGTATAATGCGTTAGCCCGCCTCGCGGGACCAGAACCTGCAGCCTTTGTCTGTCTCTCCAATGAGCTTGTCATTCGCGGATTTTCTGCGCCGAAAATTTTGGCAGCGGATATGGAGGCAGGGCTCTTATTACTCGAAGATTTCGGGCAAGATGTTTATGCCAAAGTCATTGCATCGGACCCGTCAAAAGAGGCTGAGCTGTACGGCGCGGCTGTGGAATGTCTCGCAGAAATTTATCGCAGTTCTTTCCCCGCATATATGTCTTTTCGGTCCGAGAGTTGGCGCGTGCGGGACTATGATGACACGGCCTTACGGACGGAGACACATTTATATCTTGATTGGTATGCGGCGGATAAGGGCGCAGACATATCGCCTTCCGCGCGAAACCAATGGGATAAAATTTGGCTTACGCTTTTCGAAACTCTCAAGGCTCATGCGCCGGGACTCGCGCTGCGGGATTTCCATGCGGAAAATCTGTTTTGGCTGCCTGAGCGCGAGTCGGTTTCCAAGGTGGGTTTAATTGATTTTCAAGATGGGCTTTTCGTGCATCCCGCCTATGATCTCGTGAGCTTTTTGGAAGATGCCCGCCGCGACGTGTCAAAGTCTTTGGTGGACCCTTTGATTACGCAATTCTGCCAGCAGGCCAAATTGTCTGATGAAGCGGCTTTCCGAAAAGCCTATGCGGTTCTTGGCGCGCAAAGAAATGCCAAAATTCTCGGCATATTTGTCAGGCTCGCGGAGCGAGATGGAAAACCTGCCTACCGCGAACTTATCCCCCGCGTTCACGCACATTTCCTAGGGAATCTAAAAGGCGAAGATTTTGCCGAATTACGGGCTTGGTTCGACACCTATTTGCCGGGAGAACTCTCATGATTAAGACGGCCATGGTACTTGCGGCAGGGCATGGGACGCGGATGCGCCCCCTCACCAATGACCGCGCTAAAGCTATGGTCGAAGTCGGCGGTAAGCCGCTGATTGACCATATGCTCGACCGCTTGGAAGAGGCAGGGATAGAGCGCGCCGTCGTCAATGTTCACGCCCATGCCGGCCACCTAGAAGCCCATCTAAAAGCGCGAACCAAAGGCCCTGAGATTATTATATCGGATGAACGCGAGGCGCTCTTGGAAACAGGCGGCGGCATGGTCAAGGCGCTTCCGCTCTTGGGGGAGGGTCCCGTTCTGGCCTGCAATATTGATGCGATTTGGACGGAAGATGATGTGCCGATTATCGCTTCCCTTATGAACCGTTGGGACGCCAGCATCATGGAAGATTTGCTTTTGCTCGCGCCTATTGAGCGCACATTGGGCTATCATGGAAAAGGGGATTTTCTCTTTGCTCATGATGGTCGCCTAGAGCGCCGAGGCGAGCGCGCTGCTGCGCCATATGTTTACGCAGGCGTGCAGATCACGACATTAGGCCGTCTTGCGCAAGAGCCTATTGAGCCGTTTTCCCGTAACCGCATTTGGAACCAAACCTTAAAGGCGGGTACGATTTTCGGTCATCCGATGGACGGGTTTTGGATGCATGTCGGCGACCCTAAGGCCCGCGGTGAAGCTGAGGCAATTCTGCAATCAGGGATGCCCCCTGCATGAGCGCGCCGCAGGTTTATAACATGCCGTCAGGCGTTCCGTTTCTGGAGAGTTTAGCCAGGGGACTGCGCGCTAAATTTGGGGAAGATTTACACTCAGGTTTAATTTTATTGCCCACCCGCCGCGCCGTTCGCGGTCTCGGAGAGGCATTTGTTACAGCCGCAAAAGATGACGGTATCCGCGCCGCGCTCCTCCCGCGCCTGCGCCCGCTTGCGGATATTGACCCCGAAGAACCGCCTTTTGAACCGGGCGAATTAGTGGGCAAAGTCGGCCCCAGCATTGACCCCACTTTGCGCCGATTTGAAATGGCGAAGATTGTGGCGGCCTATCATGCGCGCGCGATGGATTTGCCTTTGGATGCGGCGACCGCGCTCGCGATGGCCGACCCTTTACTCGCGATTTTAGATGATGCTGCCCTTGAAGAAGCCAAGCTTACCCAAAGCGACGCTTGGGCGCGGTTGATGGGGGAGGCGGCTAAACATTTCCAAGATGCTGCGACGCTCTATAAAATTATCCAAGATTACTGGCCAGCTCGTTTGGCTGAATTGAATATGGAGGAGCCGCAAACGCGCAAGGTGAAACTCCTTGATGCCCTGGCCGATCATTGGAAAAATAATCCACCAGATTATCCCGTCATCATTGCAGGCTCCACGGGTAGCCTTCGGGCTACGCGGAGACTGATGCGTGTTGTGGCAAACCTGCCCCGTGGTATGGTCGTTTTGCCGGGGTTCCAAGCCACTGATAATGATGAGACTTGGGCGAAGATTGACGAACAACATCCCCAATATGCGATGAAGCTTTTGGTTGATGGGCTCGGCATTGATCGCGGTGAGGTTCGTAATTTTCAAACCGATGTTGCGGGGGCAAAAGTAAAAGATACCAAACGTCTCGCGCGCACGCGGGTATTAGAAGAAGCGCTTGTGCCTGCCTCGCGCACGGCAGACTGGCTTGCGCGCATAGGGAAGCTGGAAACCGATTTTGGCTCCGTCATATTTGACAATGCGGTTGAGGGTTTATCTCTGGTTGAAGCCCGTTCTGACGCCGAGGAAGCGCTCGCCATCGCGCTTATCATGCGTGAGGCTTTGGAAGATAAATCCAAAACCGCCGCGCTGGTTACGCCTGATCAAACCTTGGCGCGGCGGGTGAGGGCGCGTCTGTCGCGCTGGGATGTGGATGTTGATATGTCCCAAGGCGAACCCTTAGCCGAGACACCAATCGGCGTGTTTTTGGATGCGGTTTTGTCCGTCGCGCAGATGCCTAATGGACCTGTAGAAAAGGCTGTATTATTTGGGCATAGCTTGACGGGATTGGGTCAATCACCTGCGCAGATTTTAGCCGCGTGGCACGAGGTTGAACACACGGCTTATCGCGTAGAGACAAAAGTTGGCGCCCCAGAGCGCCCCTTGAGTGAGATTGAACGCGCTTTAAAACAGGCCCTGGAATCGCTTGCCGCGTTACAGGGAAAATGCCCTGTTTCTGTTTGGACTCTGGCCCTTATTGAGGCAGCGGAAGCGATTGCTGCGAGGACAGAGGATGCAGGCAGCTATTATCTTTGGCGCGGAGAAGCGGGTGAGCGCGCCGCACAATTATTAGAACATATCATTATTTACGGCGATAATTTGCCAGAGGTGGATGGCGTTGGGTTTGCCCGCCTCTTGCGGCAGCTCATGACAGGTATTGTTGTTCGTCCGCGCGGCGGCACCCATCCGCGCCTCGCAATTTTAGGGCCGTTAGAGGCCCGTATGGTAGACGCTGATATTATTGTATTGGGCGGATTGAATGAAGGCATTTGGCCAGCCTCGCCGTCACTCGGGCCATTTCTTTCGCGCGGGATGCGGCGTGATATGAAGCTCTCCTTACCAGAGCGCCGCTATGGTTTGGCAGCCCATGATTTCTTTGAACTCGCCTCAAATCCAAATGTCTATCTTACGCGCTCTAAACGTTCTGACTCTGGACCGACAATTGCCTCGCGTTGGGTGTGGCGATTGAAAACGCTGCTGCAAGGCGCTGTGGGCGAAGCGGGCGTGGCGGCGCGGCTGGGCACAGCTAATCACTATTTGTCTTTGGCGCAACGGCTAGATTTTGTCCCTGCCGAAAAGGTCACCCCCGCAAAAGCGCCCCAACCGAAACCGGCTGTTGATAAGCGCTGGACAACGGAAAAAGGCCGCAGCTTATCTATTACAGAGGTGAAAACGCTCATTCGTGATCCTTATTCGATATATGGAAAACATGTATTAGGTCTGAGGCGATTGAAAGATTTGGGGCATCAGAATGGTGCGTCTGAATTCGGGTCTGCCATTCATTTAGGAATCGAAAATTTCCTCACCCATAACACAGCTCCCTTTACGGAAGGTGATGATGCTGTTTTGGTTGAGGCCCTAAATGCAGCCTTTTATCTCTATGGATATAGTCCCGAAATCATTGCTAAAGAGGAAGCTCGCTTCCGCGTTATCGCGGAAGGTTTGCGCTTAGAATTAAATGCGCGGGCGATGGAGAGTTTTGAACAAAAAGGATTGGAAGTTTGGGGCGAAGCCAGCATTCCAGACCGCGATTTCACCGTGCGCGGTAAGATGGATTATGTCGAACGCGGCATAGATGGTTATGGCTTTGTAGATTTTAAAACGGGCATCCCAGCCAGTGACGGAGAAGTTGCAGCCGGTTTTGACCCACAGCTACCCCTCGCGGCCTTTATTCTGCGTGAAGGCGGTTTGAAGGGGCATAAACCCGCGAGCACGGCGCGACTTGGATATATTCGGATCAAAGGATCCAATGGGGATTTCAAATATACGCCTATCGGAGAGAAAAAAACGGTTGAGCAACTCGTGGATGAGTCTGTTGAAACCCTAACCAAACTCATCGACCGATATGACGAACCCAAGACGCCTTATGAATCACAAGTACGGTCCAAATATACGAATAGCTGGTCCGATTTTGATGATCTTGCGCGGCGCGCAGAATGGGCGGGTATAGATGGAAATGTCAGCGATGCCTGATACTTTCTCCAAAATGACCCCGTTTGAACGTGCAACTCACGCCCAGCGCATGGCCGCTGACCCGTCTGGAACGCGTCTGGCGGCCGCCAATGCAGGATCGGGGAAGACCCGGGTTTTGGTCGACCGCGTCTCGCGCATATTGCTGGGCGGGACAGAGCCCGAAGATATTCTTTGTTTGACCTACACCAAAGCGGCGGCCTCCGAGATGCAAGAACGGCTCTTTGCGACATTGGGGACATGGTCAGTCCTTGATGATGATAAGCTGAGAGGAGGTTTGACGATGTTATTTGGCCAAGCGCCGGAGACATTGTCCCCGCCCGTGGAGCTGCCGAAAGCGCGGGAACTTTTCGCGAAAGCGTTGGAAACGCCCGAAGGCCTGAAGGTTCAGACCATTCATGCCTTTTGTGAACGCATCTTGTCGCGTTTTCCAATTGAAGCGGGCATTTTACCCGGCTTTGAGCCGTTGGATGATGTCGAAATGGCGGCGCTGCGCGGCGAAGTGGAGACGCAAATTTTACGCGGTGCCATGGCGCTGCCCAATGGAAAACTTGCCAATGCGCTGGCGGTTTTGACATTAGAGCGCGCCGATGCCTCATTAGAGGAGTTGTTTACGTGGATGGCCTTTAATCCGCAGAAGATTGCGGCATGGGAAGCGGCAGGCCTGGAGAGTTTGGCAGAGAGCCTTAAGCTCGGAGAGGAAAGAGACCGAGATAGGGTTGCGGCTAAACTTTGGGCGCGGCTTGACCGCACAGAAATGGCGGCGGTTTCAGCGGCCCTGAAAACGGGCGGCGCAAATGATGTAAAACGCGGCGTCATGATTGATGCGGCCTTGTCTGCGCCCGATGCGATAACAGCGTTGAGCGAAATTCGGCATGTTTATTTTGCGAAGAATAAGCCCGACTTAAAGTCAAAATTTTACGACGCAAAAACGAAAGAGATTGCGAAGAATTGGATTGATAGCCATTCGCTGGATATTACGGAGGCGGATGAAGCTATCCGCGCCTGCCATATATTTGCGCTGACGGAATCCGTATTTACTCTGTCTATACAATATGCGGCGCTGTATGCCGAGGCCAAGCGCCGTGCGCGTGGGTTGGATTATTCGGACCAAATTCTTTTTGTGCGGCGTCTCCTGCAAAACTCAGAAGCTGCAGAATGGGTACGCTATAAATTGGACGGCGGGATTAAACATATCCTTTTGGACGAAGCGCAAGATACCTCACCAGAGCAATGGCATATTATAAATATTCTCGCAGAGCCCTTCTTCCAGCCTAGCCCCGATGAGGATTCGCGTAAGCCCCGAACCTTATTTGCCGTGGGGGATGAGAAGCAGTCTATCTATGGCTTCCAAGGGGCTAAGCCGGAGGAATTCCTGACGGAAATTCGCAAACATTCAGAACATGCCACAACAGATATTCGCATGGCGATGTCTTTTCGTTCCACGCAGGAAGTTTTAAATGTCGTCGACGCCGTTTTATTTGACTGCGGCGCTATGCAAGCCATGTTCAGCGCGGAAGAGTTTCCGCCCGCCAGTGATGAGGTGCGTCATATTGCGTACCGGCAAGACAAGGGCCTCGTCGAGCTTTGGCCTGTAACGCCGCCGCCAGAAAAAATTGAAGATAGGGAAGCTTGGGACACCACGCCCGTGGACGCAGCGGGGGAAGGGCATCAGATTGAAGTCCTGTCCAAAACAATCGCGTCTACCGTCAAATCTTGGATTGAGGACGGCGCGCCCGTTTTTGACCGCGCCAGGAAACAGACGCGGCCCATAAAGCCTCAAGATGTTCTTATTCTTGTGCGGCGGCGCGGACCTTTATTTGAATCTCTTATTCGGCAGCTCAAACGCCATGAAATTCCTATTGCAGGGGCGGACCGTTTGGAGCTGTCGGAGGCGATAATTGTCAAAGATTTAATTGCATTGTCGCGTGTCTGCCTTTTGCCGTCGGATGATTTATCCTTGGCCGAGACGTTGAAGTCGCCGCTCTTTGGGTTTGATGACGCGGCATTGATGAAGGTGGCAATTGATCGCCCCGCCTCGCTTTGGGAGGCTTTAGAAAGCCGTGCGCCCGACGCGCATCAAGTCTTATCGGATTTCATCGACCTTTCACAAAACCTGACGCCTTATGATTTTTACGCCCGTGTGCTAGATTATAAAGACGCAGATGGGCGCGCCATGCGGGAGAGATTTTACCAAAGATTATCGCTCGAAGCCCGCGATGCGCTAGAGGCGTTTTTGCATCAAGCTTTAGAACATCAAAGCCGCACAGCGCCTAACCTGCAAACTTTCCTCAACGCCTTCTCCCAAGGCGAGGTTCAGATCAAACGCGAGCAGGATAGTAGCCTCTCCGAAGTAAGGGTCATGACCGTCCACGGCGCGAAAGGCCTAGAGTCGCCGATCGTAATTTTACCAGATACGACAAATACGCCTACGCTGCGCGAGGTCCTCTTGCCTGATGAGTCTGGTGGACAGATTTGGAACAAGAGCGGTTCGGTCCATAGCGACGCCCTCAAAGAGGCGGCCAAAACGCGTATGGAGCAAGAACAGCTTCGCCTGCTTTATGTCGCTATGACGCGGGCGGAATCGCGCCTGATTGTCTGCGGACCGCATGTAGGCAAAGAAAATGCAAAGCTAAAACCAGGCTGTTGGTATGATTGGATGAAGCGCGGCTTAGAGGCGCTTGAGGCCAATGCCTATGATGCGCCTTTTACGCGCGAAGTGAACGGCGAGGTGATTACGGGCCTTAGATATGGCGCGCAGCCAGAACCATGTGGTCCTGAGACTAAGCTTGAGCCAAGTGAAATCTCAGAGCTACCTGATTGGGTGAACACGCCAGCCGCGAAAGAAGGTCACCGCCAGCGCGTGACACCTTCGCATCTTTTATCTAATCCCCCCATCGATATGCCTGTGCGCTCACCTGGATTATCGTCTGACCCTAACGTGTTTAGGCGCGGCAACCTTATCCATAAGCTGTTGGAAATCCTGCCCGATATCGCGCCGATGCGCAGGCGGGACACCGCCGAGAAAATGCTCTCAGCCTATAGTGATGTTTCCGAGGTACTACGGGCACAAATTACGGAAGAGGTTTTCGCCGTTCTGGAACATCCAGACTTCGCAGAGATTTTTGCGCCGGGCTCGCGTGCCGAAGTAAGTTTGGCAGGCTCCGCCAAAGGCTTGCCAGACGGGCTATATTTGAATGCACAAATTGACAGGCTCTGCGTCACGTCAGACAGCGTGACAATTGTGGATTATAAATCAAACCGTCCACCGCCCACTCGGCCCGAAGATGTCGCGGATTTATATTTGGGGCAGATGGCAGCTTACCGCGAACTGGCGCGGGAAATTTACCCCGACCGGACAATAAACTGTGCTTTGTTGTGGACGGATGGTCCGTATTTAATGCCGCTCCCTGAGGAGTTATTGGATGCTGCCTTGCAGAAAGTCGCAGCGCTCCCTATTTCCTGAGTCACACAATGATTCCATTCAGGAGAGTCCTATGGCCACACAAGCCGTCACAGACGCCAGTTTTAAAGAAGATGTTCTCGATTCTGACACGCCCGTCCTGCTAGACTTTTGGGCAGAATGGTGTGGCCCGTGTAAAAAAATGGGTCCGATGCTAGAGGATGTCTCGGAAGAATTCGATGGCCGCGCGAAAATCGCAAAAATGGATATTCAGGAAAATCCCGATACACCCGGCAAATTCCATGTGCGGGGCATCCCAACGCTCATGATTTTCAAAGGCGGGCAAGTCGTTGCCACGAAAGTCGGAGAAATGAACAAGGCCAAACTTAAGGAATGGCTTGAAGAGCACGCTTAACCTAAGCGGATAAAACCTGCCCCGCCAAGTAGAGAGAGCCGCAGATTAAAATACGCGGCGGGATAATCGGTTCCGCTGCGTCTTGGCGCGACAAAGCCTCGCCTGTGTTAATGGCGCGCTGCACGGCGTCCGTCAGGTTTTTTGCCACTTGGGCTAATATCCCGCGATTTTCAGCGAGCTCCTTGAGTGTGTCTTGCGACAGTGCGGGCGAGCCAGGAATGTCCACGGCGATTAGCGCGCTGGCGAGACCAGAAAATTCATCCAAGAATTTTCCAGCGTCCTTATTTCCTAAAATTCCCATGACGAGAATAAGCGGTCTTTCTGTTTTGTCTTGAAGCTCCGCCATGACCGTTGCAAGGGCTGCTGCGGCGTGAGGGTTATGCCCGCCGTCGAGCCAAAGCTCTCCGCCAGATTCTGCCACCATATCTGCAAAGGGCCCCGTGGTGAGATTTTGCATGCGCGCAGGCCAGCGGACCTGTTTTAGACCTGCGGCAATCGATTTGTCCGATAAGCCGAGACTTCGCGCGGCCGCAATCGCGACACCCGCATTGTCAATTTGATGCGCGCCAATCAAAGCGGGGCGCGGCAAATCCATCAAGACATCATCCGCGTCAAATACCATACGGTCTTGTTCGCGGTAGGCCCGAAAGTCTTCGGTGAGGAATTGAATGGGTGCGCGGTGTTTAGCGGCTTCATTGCGCAGCACGGCTCTCACTAAATCTTCCTGCCGCCCCGCAAAGACGGGGACATGATCTTTGATGATGCCCGCTTTCTCGCGCGCAATTCCCGCGAGGTCTCGGCCCAAAAATTCGGCGTGGTCATAATTGACGGGGGTGATGATACTGACGGCGGGATCGAACACATTCGTCGCATCATAGCGCCCGCCAAGCCCGACTTCGATAAGGGCGAAATCGGCCGCATGTTCAGAGAAGGCGAGAAAGGCGGCCGCCGTTGTGGCTTCAAAGAAAGAGAGCGGCTCGCCGCCATTGGCGTCCATTACGCGCCGCAGCACATCCAGTAGAACCTCATCGCCAATCTCTTGCGAGCCAATCGTCATGCGTTCATTGAAACGCACCAAATGGGGGGAGGTGTAGATATGGGCGGTCTTGCCGTCGGCCTCTATCATCGCGCGTAGAAAAGCGGTGGTGGAGCCTTTGCCGTTTGTCCCCGCGATATGCACGGCGGGCGGTAAGTTTAAATGTGGATTGCCCAGCGCTTTTAAGACCCGTTCAACACGTCCTAAGCCGAGGTCGATTTTCTTGGGGTGCAACGCTGTGAGCTGCGCGAGGACCGTGTCGAGCTTAGACAGGGTCTAGCTCCGCCACGTGATTTGCGTCTTGTTTCATCAATACGGATAAAATATCGCCTAAGACTTTGCGCATATCGCGCCGCGCCACAACGCGGTCAATCATGCCGTGTTCTTCGAGATATTCTGCGCGCTGGAACCCTTCGGGAAGTTTTTCGCGGATAGTTTCCTCAATCACGCGCGGTCCCGCAAAACAGATAAGCGCGCCCGGTTCCGCGAGTTGAATATCGCCGAGCATGGCATAGCTGGCGGTGACGCCGCCCGTTGTCGGGTCGCAGAGGACAACAATATAGGGCAGGTTGTTTTCGCGTAACTCTTGGACAGCGATGGTGGTACGCGGCATTTGCATTAAGGACAGTGCGCCTTCTTGCATGCGCGCGCCGCCTGCTGCGGTGAAGGCCACCAGCGGAAGCCCGTTTTCAACCGCATATTCCGCCGCGCGGATAAAACCTTCGCCCGCGGCCATACCGAGTGAGCCGCCCATAAAGGCAAAGTTCTGGACAAGGACCACGGTTTTCACACCGCGAATGCTGCCAACGCCAATGGACATGGCATCATCATCGCCCGTTTTGGCACGGGCTTTTTTCAAGCGATCCGTATATTTCTGGTCGTCTTTAAATTTCAGCGGATCTTTTGCCACGGCTGGAATTTCGACGGTTTCATATTCGCCGTCATCAAAAGTATATTGCAGGCGCAGTTTTGGCCCAATACGCATATGATGACCCGCAGGCGTCACATGAAATAGACCAGGCAGGTCCGCCGCGAAAATCATCTCATTCGACTTCGGACATTTTACCCAAAGATTATCGGGCGTGTCCTTCTTCGTGAAGATGGATTTAACGCCAGGCGGCGTGAGTTTTTGAAGCCAATTCATAGCGGGAGTCTCTAGCCTGAATGGACCGCTTCAGCAAGTGAACGAATGAGAGTCAGTGCAGCCTCTGGACCTTCTTCATCAAGCGTTTTCACAATCGCCGTCCCGACCACAACGCCGTCCGCATCTTTGGCGACTTCGCGCGCGCGTTCGGGGGTTTTGACGCCAAAGCCCACGACGACGGGGAGCTTCGCGGCCTCGCGCACGCGGGTGACTTGTTCGGTGATAGAGCCGGCTTGGGCAAAACTATCGCCCGTAATGCCCGTCATGGAGACATAATAAACGAACCCCTTGGTGCCCGCGACAACGCGCGGCAAGCGCTCGGCATCAGTTGTAGGCGTGGCGAGGCGGATAAGCGCGAGGTCATGGGTCTCGAAAGCGGCGCGCAGCTCTGCGTCCTCTTCGGGCGGCAGGTCGACAATAATCGCGCCGTCTATGCCTGCGGTTTTCGCGGCTTTGGCAAAGGCCTCATATCCCATGTAATGAAGGGGGTTCGCATAGCCCATGACGATGATGGGTGTTGCGTCATTGGTTTTTCGAAACTCGGCGGCCATTTCCAAAACGGTTGTCAAAGTCGTGCCAGATTTCCGCGCGCGGATTCCCGCGTTCTCAATGACAATGCCGTCCGCCATGGGGTCGGTAAAGGGTATGCCCAATTCGATGATGTCCACCCCGGCTTCGGGAAGGGCATTGAGGAATTTTTGCGAAACCTCGCGGTCCGGATCGCCCGCCATCATATATGCGACAAAAGCAGCTTGGCCTTTGGCTTTACGGGCGGCGAAAGTTTGGTTGATACGGTGGGTCATATTCGAAAAGCAGCTAAAGTTTTACCGTAGCTTTGACCAGCAAAAATTGTTTTTAAACTTATTTTTTATCACTCAGCCAAGGGTATTGGGCTGTCCAATATGATTCTTGTGGGGGGCGTTGTTTTTTCATTGTTTCGATTTCGCTGT
>CALLBD010000021.1 GCA_938001915.1 uncultured Caulobacterales bacterium
GCATATTGAAAATCTGACCGGCAAAAAATTCGGCGATGCCAGCAATCCGCTGCTGGTCTCTGTCCGCTCTGGCGCACGGGCGTCTATGCCGGGGATGATGGATACGGTTTTGAACCTTGGCCTCAATGATGAAACTGTCGAGGGCCTCGCGAAACTCTCGGGCGATCGCCGCTTTGCCCTTGATAGCTATCGCCGCTTCATCACGATGTATTCTGACGTGGTTCTGGGTGTGCATCACCACACATATGAAGATATCCTTGAGAACCATAAGGATGATCAGGGCTATATGCTCGACACGGAAATGACCGCCGAGGATTGGGCGGTGGTCATCGCTGCCTTCAAAGCCGCGACAAAACGCGAGCTGGGCCGTGATTTCCCGCAGGATCCGCAGGACCAACTCCAAGGCGCGGTGGACGCTGTCTTTGGCAGCTGGATGAATGACCGCGCTGTGGTTTATCGCCGCCTCAATGATATCCCTGCGGCATGGGGCACCGCCGTAAATGTCCAAGCGATGGTCTTTGGGAATATGGGCGAAACCTCTGCGACGGGCGTAGCTTTTACGCGTGACCCGTCCACGGGCGAGAATGAATATTACGGCGAGTTTCTTATTAATGCGCAGGGCGAAGATGTCGTCGCGGGTATCCGCACGCCGCAAACCCTAACGAAACGCGCCCGCGAAGAAATGGGCGAAACCGCCCCGTCCATGGAAGAGGCTTTGCCAAAGGTGTACACCCAGCTAGCGGAGACTTTCGTGACGCTCGAAGGTCACTACCGCGATATGCAGGACATTGAATTCACGGTTGAACAAGGCCAGCTCTGGATGCTGCAAACCCGAACCGGAAAACGCACAGCCCGCGCGGCGGTGAAAATCGCTGTGGATATGGCCGAAGCTGGACAGATTACGAAAGAAGAAGCCCTATCGCGGATTGACCCTCTTGCGCTGGATCAACTCCTTCACCCGACGCTCTCCCCCGATGCACCGCGCGATATTATCGCGATGGGCCTGCCGGCCTCTCCAGGTGCGGCCATTGGGGAAGTGGTCTTTAATTCCGACGAAGCCGAAGCGAAAGCCAAAGCGGGCCATAAGGTTATTTTGGTGCGCATTGAAACCTCGCCAGAAGATATCCACGGCATGCATGCCGCTGAAGCGATCGTTACAGCGCGGGGCGGCATGACCTCTCACGCGGCGGTTGTCGCGCGGGGTATGGGCACGCCTTGTGTATCTGGCGCGGGCGAAATTCGCATTGACTATAAGTCAGAAAGCTTTTCCGTCATGGGCCGCACGGTCAAAGCGGGTGATATTGTCACCGTAGACGGCGCAACGGGCCAAGTCTTTGCGGGCGCGGTTGATATGATACAGCCAGAGCTCTCGGGGAATTTTGCCAAGGTTATGACCTGGGCCGATGAAGTCCGTACCCTAGGGATTCGTACCAATGCGGAGACGCCCTTAGATGTGACAACGGCGCTTGAATTTGGCGCGGAAGGCATCGGGCTTTGCCGCACAGAACATATGTTCTTCGAAGCTGACCGTCTTGCCAATTTCCGCGAAATGATTCTGGCCGAAGATAAGGATGGCCGTGAATTGGCGCTTGAGAAAATCCTCCCCGTTCAGCGCGACGACTTCGCAGCGATATTCCGCATTATGGGGGCGCTGCCGTGTACCATTCGATTGCTCGACCCGCCTTTGCATGAATTCCTTCCACATACAGAAAAAGATATTGAGTCAGTCGCAAAAGAGATTGGCGTTCCAGCGGGCGAATTGATGCGCCGTGCCAATGAGCTGCAAGAGAGCAACCCTATGCTGGGTCATCGTGGCTGTCGTCTCGGGATTTCCTATCCTGAAATTTATGAAATGCAGGCCCGCGCGATTTTCGAAGCGCAAGCGCTGGTGCATGCCGAAACGGGTTCCATGCCCGTCGCGGAAATTATGGTGCCGCTCGTGTCCTCTGCGAAAGAGCTCGATATCTTGAAGACCCGCATTGACGCCATTGCGGCGGATGTTGGAACGTCTGACTATGTCGTCGGTACGATGATAGAATTGCCGCGCGCGGCGCTTCGGGCAGGGGATATCGCAGAACATGCTGAGTTCTTCAGCTTTGGAACGAATGATTTGACGCAAACTACTTTTGGCCTTTCGCGTGATGATGCGGGACGGTTTCTGCCAGATTACGTCGCAGCAGGAATCGTGGAAAAAGACCCTTTTGTGTCTCTGGATCAGGACGGCGTCGGTGATCTCATCCAAATCGCGGCGGAGCGCGGCAAAGCCGCGAGGCCAGACATCAAACTCGGGATTTGCGGTGAGCATGGCGGGGACCCAGCCTCGATTGATTTCTGCCACCGTGCCGGTCTCAACTATGTCTCCTGCTCGCCTTACCGCGTGCCGATTGCAAGATTGGCCGCGGCACAGGCCGCTATATCGGCCGCAAAACCCTAGTGTTGAAAGCCTAGCGTCAAAAACCAATATCTTGTTAGGGCTAATTTGGCGCTGCACACCCTTCTCTAGCATTGCAACATTGTAAGCTTTTGCGGCCTTGAAACGGCCACAATGCGTCCTTTGATATGTCCCAGGGTTAATGATCCATTAACCAGACCGTTAAGCTAGTTTTAATAGCTATGGTTAACGGCGTTGCAAAAGGGTCACAGATTCTAAGAAAAGGCCGTTTTCTTGGAAGAAACCCGAAAAACGAGTTGCGTAACGCGGTTTTGAGTCTAGGGAGCGCAAGCTATGAAAATTGGGCAAAATTTTAAAGGCTGGTTAACGACGTTCGCTGTCATCGGCGCGGCGTCCGTCATAATCCCGCTGATTAGCTCTCAGGCGTCTAGTCAAAGAGCTCAGGCCCAATGGGCCGAAGCGGCTGCTGATTTCCGTGCCGCAGAACCAGTATCCACAGCTTATGCGCAGCGCCTATCGCCGCGCCTTAAGGATTTAGCTGACGTTGAGGCGCTTTCTTCGATTGGTGTTTCTCATCGCCGCTGGGCCGAGGCTCAAAATTCTGAATTTCAGTGCCTTGCCGAAGCTGTGTATTATGAGGCTCGGTCTGAGTCACGGTCGGGGCAGCTCGCGGTAGCGGATGTCGTAAAGAACCGCGTAAAGTCGAAACATTATCCGGACTCTATTTGCGGCGTCGTATATGAAGGAGCAGAGCGTGCCTTCGCCTGCCAATTTTCTTTCGCCTGTGACGGATCTATGGATTTAGCACCGCGCGGCGCGGCGTGGCAGCGTTCGCAAGAGATTGCGCAGCTATCCTTGACGGGATTTGTCCCAGATTTGACGAAGAACTCGACACATTATCACACGGTTACAGTTGAACCTAATTGGGCGAATACTTTACAGTATAAGGCGACAATTGGATTCCATAAATTCTACCGCCCTAGCTGGCGTGAACGCAATTCAGGCGCAGCGTCCATATTTATCGCGCCGCCGACATAAACGCTGCTTTAGATTTTTAGATTTTCTGGCCGCTTCAGGCCGCGCCGATCACAGGCCGCCAGTACCGTATTGCGCAGAAGGCAGGCGATGGTCATGGGGCCTACGCCGCCGGGCACAGGGGTTATAGCGCCCGCGACTTTTCTGGCAGGCTTATAGTCAACATCGCCGACAAGGCGGAATTTCCCGGGGCGTTTGACGCTAGGGACGCGGTTAATGCCCACATCAATCACGCAAGCGCCCTGTTTAATCCAATCTTCTTGCACCATCTGAGGGCGGCCAACGGCCGCGACGAGGATATCTGCGCTGCGACAAACATCAGCTAGGTTTTGGGTGCGGGAATGCGCAATGGTCACGGTACAGTTCTGTTCAAGGAACATGAGCGCGGCAGGCTTGCCGACCAAAATGGAGCGGCCTAGTACGACACAATGTTTGCCCGTAAGGTCGCCAAGCGCCGCTTTCGCAAGAATAACAGATCCCGTTGGCGTGCAGGGCCGCAAGCCCGCTTGCCCCAAGACAAGCCGTCCTGCTGACACATCGGTCAACCCATCGACATCCTTTGCGGGGTCAATTTGGGCAATGACGGCGTCGCTATCGATATGTTTGGGCAGGGGTAGCTGAACGAGAATTCCGTCAACCTCATTATCGGCATTCAGCGCACGGACAATCTCAACGACCTCCGCTTGGGTGGCTGTCGCGGGCAATCTATGCTCAAGCGAGCGCATGCCCGCTTCTTCAGTGAATTTGATTTTATTTCGAACGTAAACATGGCTGGCCGGATCATCGCCAACAAGGACCACGGCAAGCGTTGGGGTGACATCTAAGCCAGCTACGGCGCGCGCTACGCTCCCGCGTGTTTGCTCTGCGACAGCTTTCCCATCAATTTTATTGTCCATTTCCGATCCTCATACTATCGCAGAACCCTCATATTTCATAGAATATCAATGGAGATTCGAGTTTCTGCGCTCTCCTATCAGTTAGTGCAAAAAATGCACCGAATTTTTGAACCTGAAATCTTTGTTACCTCATGCCCTGCTGCCTTGGCAGGGCCTATAGGCTGTGGTTTAACCGCGGATGTATAAGGAACAAGGGAGCCGTCATTAAATGAAGGCCGTCACCATAGCGCTGAATCTGGCAAGCCTCGGGCTTGTGGCGGTATTGGCGTGGCTGATTGTGCGCATTATTGTGGGCCTGACGCAAACGGAAAGCTTGTACCAACCCGAACCTATCGTTCAGCCCGCAAAACTGTCCCCCCAAGCCGCCGCGTCAGTAAATTTTGATTTTTCGACCAACCCATTTGCATTTGGCGAAACGTTTGAGGTTCCGCTCGAACTTTTTGACGACGCGCCAGAAACGACTTTGAATCTGAAACTCATTGGAATTGTTTCCCAAAGTAGCGCGACATTTCGCCTGGCGGACGGGAAAAATAAGCCTGTAAAGCTAGACGAGGAGGTCATAAATGGGGTGACATTGACAGCTACGTCGCGGGATTTTGTGACTCTGAATGTAAATGGAGAGGCGCAAAAATTGACCCTAGAGCGCGTCAAACTTGGCGAAAAGGAAACATCTGCCCAAATCAAACGCGCCGCCCCTCAGGCCAATTCAGCCCCCAGCCTTCCGGGGCGTCAAGAGGCTGAAAACCTTTTATCGAAAATTCAATTGCGGCCGGCCACAGAACTGTTGCCTGACAGAACCACTAAGATGGTCGGGTTTAGAATTAGCGCGCGGCCTGGTGCAGACCTCGCGCAATTTAATCTTAAATCTGGTGATATCATCACGCGCGTGGGTCCCGTATTGTTGAATACGAAACGGGCAAATATCAAAGAGCTGCGTGACCTATTATCGTCGGGCGCTGCACAAGATTTCGAAGTGATACGCAATGGCGCGCCCCTTACAATTCGCATAGGCCAATGAATATGCTGTTTAAAAAATTATTCGTTTCATCGGCGCTGGCGTTGAGCGCCGCAGGCGGCTTCGCTCTGTCTGCAATGGCGGCAGATGACCACATCATCAATATGCAAGATGTCGACATCAAAGCTTTCATCGAAAATGTCGGCATTGTCACAGGACGGACCTTTGTGATTGACCCGCGGGTGAACGGTAAAGTGAATATCGTGTCCGAAAAACCATTGAACGACATCGAAGTATTCGCAGTCTTCAAAGAGGTTTTGCGTGTGCACGGCTATACGGTTGTACGCGCGGCCAATGGTGAGTACCGGGTCACCTTGCTGCAAGGTTCCGCGCAGGATGCGCCGTTCTCCGCTTCTGGCAATGGTATTCCAGGCCAGTTTTCAACGACGATTTTGCGGGTTCCAGAGGGCAAGGCCGCTGAAGCCGCGCGCTTGATTAAACCCGTCATGCATAGTCAAGGGCAAGTCTCGGCTAATCCTGATGGAAATATTGTCGTCGTCACGGATTTCGGAGAGAACCTGCGAAAGGCCCGCGCGATTGTCGAAGCCATGGGCTCAGGCGGAAATGTTCGCGAAATCGTGCAGCTCTCACAGCTCTCCGTTCTGGACGCGCAAGATGCGTTGAATGATTTGGGCGGGACTAAGTCACCTTACAAGGTTGTGGCCTTAGAGGCCACGAACAGCCTCATTATCGAAGGCTCTGAACAAGATGTGACGGAGCTCAAAAGCCTGTTGTCTACCATGGATATAGCGCCGCCTGTAAAGCGCGGCGCGGTGTCGGTGCTGCCGCTCCGCTTTGCGGATGGGGAGGGGCTCAATACGCTTATTCAATCCCTTTTGCCGACCTACACTATTGACGGGGAACCCGCCCCGACCGTGGCCTATGATGAAGGGTCAAATACGCTGGTTATTAGCGCCTCTCCAGAAGTACAAACGAATTTGGAACAGATTATCCGCCGCCTAGACCAACGTCGCCCGCAGGTCTTGGTCGAGGCGATTATAGTCGAGATTTCTGACACAGCCGCAGAAGAATTAGGCGTGCAGTTCGCTTTAGGCGGAAT
This sequence comes from uncultured Caulobacterales bacterium, assembly GCA_938001915.1. GTDB lineage: Bacteria > Pseudomonadota > Alphaproteobacteria > Caulobacterales > Maricaulaceae > Litorimonas. The sequence continues at coordinate 6,399 of CALLBD010000021.1, forward strand.
TAACGGGTCCACAGTCCCGCTTTTATCTTCTAATTTCTCGCGTCAGGCGGGGAACTTATTGAATGTCATTGGCGCGCTAGGGGCCGATGAAGTGGGCCTGAATGATGCGACGCAAAGTGCATTTGAAACAGCCGCCATAAGTTCCATTGCGGGACTGGACGGAGGCACCTTCGGGATTGGTGGAAATAGCAATGACACTTTATTTGGTTTAATTGTAAATGCGCTTGAGACGGATGAAGACAGTAATATCTTATCGACGCCATTTGTGACCACGCTTGATAATGTGCCGGCCACTTTCCTCGTGGGGCAGGAAATTCCCATCACGACGGGTGAGAGTTTGGGTACGGCTAATTTGAATGCCTTCCGGACCTTTGAACGCCAAGAGGTGGGCATCCAATTAGATGTCCTACCGCAAATTTCGGACGGCGATGTTATTCGTTTGGAAATTGAACAAATTGTCTCGTCGATTTCGGGGGTCTTGACCTCGGCCTCGGGAGATTTCGTTTTGAATAAACGCGAAATTACAACAACGGTTTTAGCCAATGATGGCGAGGTCATCGTCCTAGGCGGATTGGTTCAGGATGATGAGCAAATCAATGTCTCCAAGGTGCCCATTCTAGGGGATATTCCCGTCGCAGGGAGGTTGTTCCAATCAAAGGGTAAGAACCGCAATAAGACGAATTTGATGGTTTTTCTAAGGCCAACGATTATCCGAACGGCCTCGGACGCGCGCCCTCTGACCGAACGCCGTTTAAACGAAGTCCGCGCCTTAGATCTGAGCCAAAGCGGAAGGTCCCTGTCTAAAATTGACACCGTCCTCTCGCCGCAGCGTTAATGCGCGCTATATTTAAATGGATATTTCCCGCTCTGTTGAGCGGCACGGCGGCATTACTCGCTTGCTTTCCTTTGCAGTGGGCAGCCTCATGGGTTTTGCCTGACACGATAGACACGTTGGCGCCCGATTTAGACATGCACGGCACGATTTGGCGAGGCACCGTCACGGGTCTACCTGTTTTTCAGACGGTAAATGCGAATAGCTCCCTCTTTGCGCGGCGTTTGGCCTTTGACGCGGGTACCGGCCGTAACTTTGCGGCTGGTGTGCTTTCACCCGCAGGGATTAGAGATTTAGACTTCCGTTTGGACTTCTCCACCGTTCCCTTCACGGATGGGCGCTTAAGGGGCTTACGGGGTGAATTAGACGCTCAGATTTCAGAGATGATTATAGAGGACCAAGCCTGCGCCTCAGCCACAGGTACGGCACGTACAGATGTCCTGCAGCGGAATGCGGGTACTGTGCAATGGACAGGCCCTGAGCTGTCTGGACCCATCCAATGTGAAGACGGAGCTTTGATTGTGAACATGGCAGGGCAAGATGCTCAGCAGCAAATAAGCGCTGTCGTTAAAATTATGCCCAATGGGCTTTACCGCGCCGAAGTGGATGTGCGCACCGCGCGGCCAGAGGCCGATGCGGTTTTACCACTCTTTGGCTTCACGCGGTCGGGACAGAGTTTCGTGCTGACAGAGCAAGGTAAATGGCGTTAAGACGTCCTATGCGATGCGTAATATTTATATTTGGGCTAACCCTCCTTAGCGGCTGTGCCAGTGTCAACGGGCCCGCAAGCTCATCTTCTAAGATAACCTCTGGGGGACCAGGTCTGCCGACATCAGCCCTAAAACCTGGGCAATGCGGTTTGTTTGGCTGGTCAACGGATGCGTCGCGTCAATTTATATTTTACGCAGATGATAGCACCGCGCGCTATAGCGACGGGTCCGCGCCCATAGACCTCGTAGCGCAATCGGTTTTTCCGTCGACGGAGTACACAGACCCGCAAGGAAAGCCCGTGACATTACGCTTGGGCGCGGGAGAGGACATGCTCGGCGGCTTGCGCTATCCGAGCGCGCGGATTGTCTCTTTAAACGAAGAGGGATGGGAGCGGTTACAGCCGGTCGCCATAGTGAAAACCTGTCAGCCGAAATAATTAGAGAAACTTTAACGTCAAAAATGTGATTGCGATACCTAGGGCCAGAAATGGACCAAAGGGGAGCTTAAAATTTGCGGAGGTTTTCCCGCTCTTATCTCTTACGCCAAATAAAACAAAAATAAGGGCAGCGCTGCTCGCGAGTAAAATAATAAAGGGAAGGGCGAGGGCGCCGCACCAGGCGCCGCCTGCTGCTAAGAGCTTCGCGTCCCCGCGGCCCAAACCTTCTGTTTTTCGAAAGAGGCGATAGGCCGTCTCTACGGTCCAAAATATAACATAACCCAAGACTGCGCCCAGTACATAAGGATAAGCATCAAGCGATACATTGAAATTATAGAGCAGGCCCAAAATAATCAGCGGCTTCGTCCAGTAATTTGGCAAGCGATAATGGGTCCAGTCAATAAATGACAAATGCACTAAGCCACCTAGCAAAATGAGGCTTCCGGCCCATTCTATGAAGGTTGTCGTCATAGGTTTCGCCTACTGTGTATGGCTGCTCACGTAAAATGGATTTACGCCCCCCGACATAAAGTTTAGGCGGGCTCTGAACCGCTGATTCGAGCAGAGGCCCCATGAGCGAGACCAACCTACAGCCCGAAGACGAGATGCCTCTCCAAGAGGCCCTGGCGTTAGAGGATGAAACGGTTTTATTTGAAACCTTAGCTAGGCTTCACCCTGCAGATATTTCAGACGAGCTAGAGCAGCTGTCCTCCGAGCAACGTGAGGACATCATTGCGCGCGCGCCAGACATTATATCGGGTGACGTTTTGGCGGAATTGGAAGATGATGTCGTTGAAGATATTCTTCCTTTTCTGGATGTGGACCAGATTGCTGACGCTTTGTCTGATATGGACAATGATGATGCAACTCAGATCCTTGAGGAAATGGACGACGCCCAGCGTGAGGATGTGCTTGAGGCCGTCACGCCGCAAGACAGGCGAGCCTATGAAGAAAGCCTCGCCTTTGACGATGAGACGATTGGTCGTCTTATGCAGCGTGAATTTGTGGCGGCACCAGAATTTTGGACGGTTGGGGATACGACCGATCACATGCGAGTAACGGGCGAAGATTTGCCTGAGTTATTTTTCAATGTTTATGTCATCGATGCAGCGTTTAAACCGATTGGCTATGTTCCCGTCAGCCAGCTCATGCGGGCACAACGACAAATGCGTTTATCGGATTTAATGCAAGGGACCATCGTAAAAATCAATCAAGATAGCGACCAAGAAGAGGCGGCCTATCTCTTCGAGAAATATAATTTGATTTCCGCACCCGTCGTCAATGAAACAGGGCGTTTGGTCGGCATGATGACCGTTGATGATATTATCGAGATTATTCAAGTCGAGAATAAGGAAGATATCTTGGCCTTGGCGGGTGTTACCGATGCGGGCTTGGCTGATACGGCGCTGGAAACGGTGCGCGCGCGCGCGCCCTGGTTATTTGTAAATCTTCTCACGGCGGTCTTGGCGAGCCTCGTAATCGCGCGCTTTGATTACGCTATATCCGAAATTGTTGCGCTGGCTGTCCTGATGCCTATCGTGGCAAGTATGGGCGGAAACGCAGGCACGCAGGCGTTGACTGTGGCTGTACGCGCCTTAGCGGAGCGGGAGCTTACCTCGCAATCCGCCTGGCGGGCGGTTCGCAGAGAGTTTATAGCGGCGCTTATCATCGGCGCAATTTTTGCAGTGGTTTTGGCGGCTATTGCCTATCTTTGGTTCGGCGACAGGCAATTAGCGTTGGTGGCCTTTATTGCGATGCTTGTAAATCACGCTTTCGCTGGGCTGGCCGGTATTGCCGTACCATTGGCCTTAAAGCGGGCGGGGGCCGACCCTGCGGTAAGCTCTTCCGTTTTCGTTACGACCGTGACGGATGTCGTCGGGTTTTTAGCGTTCTTAGGTACGGCTGTTCTTATTCTTTTATAGGCCTAACTCGGCCTAACTCTTGCATCACATCCCCTAACGCGTTCGGGCCGTCGCTTGAACTGTAATGATTTGGGACGAATATGAGCCAGAAACTCGAAATTTCTGATACTGGATTGCGGCTAATTAAGGCCTTTGAGGGCTACCGTCCTGTTGATCGGGAATTGGTCAGCGGGCAACGTATCGTCGGCTATGGTCATCGGCTATATTCGGAAGATGCGGTGATGATGACAAAACGGGAAGCCGAAGAGGTGCTTCGCTCTGACCTTGAACCGTTTGAAGATATGATAAATTCGGAAGTTCATGCGCCCATCACGCAAAGTCAGTTCGACGCCCTGTGTTCCTTCGCCTTTAATATTGGTCCAAAAGCCTTCCTGCAAAGCGATACGTTACGGGCGCTAAATAATGGCCGCCCCTTGGATGCAGCCAATAGTTTCGATATTTGGCGTAAGTCAGAAATTGCAGGAAAGACCTATGTAGTTGATGCGCTGATGCGCCGCAGGACAGCTGAAAAGGCCCTATTTCTTCTTACGGAAAGAAATTTACCTGCAGGGCGGGTAGATCTGCCGCCCGTTAAAGATACGACGATTGAGGGTTTATCTACGGAAGATGCCTACCCTGTTTTCACAGAAAAAGATGCTAAGAAGGTGGTTGCGTCGGCGCCATATTCAGCGGCGATTTCACCGGCTCGCCGGCGAGAGGATGGTCCAGCTGGGGTCTTACAACTTTCCGAGTTGGATATAGTTGAGAATGCCGATCTCCCAGCAGAAATTACCGAATTTGCTGAAGATGATATCAAGGACACGCGAGATGAAACTGTTTCCGTAAGTGAACAAGCGGAAATCAGCTCGCTAAATTTAAGTAAACCAGAGATCGATGAGCCAGAGACTGATAAAGCAGAGACTGGTGACCTAGATATCAACGAGCCTAAGACTGCGCAGCAGGCCGAGGACAGTGCGGAAACGGCAGAAACGCGGACATCACCGATTGCGGCGGCCGCAACCGATATCGTCGCGCGCTTGGACGCCTTGATTGATGATGCGAGTACCGAGGAGCCTAAAACTGACTGGCCAGAAACCCTTACTGAGAGCCCCTCAGCTGAAAAAGCTGGCACTGCCGCTGACGCAAATGTAATTGACCTAAGGTCGAGAACGCAACGCGCTGGCGACCAAAATAGGGAGGCGATTAAAAGACCCGAGGGTGCATTGACCTCCACCTCGCCAGATAAGACCGCTCCCGTGGCAATCATTGATGAATTAGCAGCCGATGAGGCCCTTAGGCCGCGGACCGACTCTGCCGCCAAATATATAGAGACCTATTTCCCAGAGGTTGAACCCGAAGCGCCAGACACTACCAACCATTTAGGCCTCTGGATTCCCGTTTTGCTTGGTTTTGTTTTGTTGGGGGCAGCTGGGGGCGCGTGGTTCCGAGGGGCAGAGATACTACTAGGTGCTTGGGGACCCATCATTGCCTTTACGGGTATAATTATAGGTGTCGGCCTTATTCTTGCTGGCATTTACGCATACCTGCGGGATTTAACGCGAAATTAAGGATAAATCCTCTAATCCACCCCGTTGCAGTCGTATTTATTCTATTTAAATAATTTCAGCCTATAGAGGCTTCATGTTAACTGCGATGATACAAAATCTGGATACTGACTTTGACGAAACTTCAGTTTCGCAAAAAGGACCCTCAATGCTGACCGATTGGTCGGATGCCAAAACGTCTGCTTTCCAGAAAGAGATAATGAGTTTCGGCCATAATTTGGCGCGCACAGGCCTGTTTACGGATGACGCCTTAATTTCGCTATTAGAACGTCACCCCTCAGACAAAATCGATGTCTGCACGATGGGGCCATCTGATCATACGCTCTATCCGAATAAGTTTCGGACAGGTGACTTTCGCGAGGTCTCTGGCAAAACGCTTTTAGAGGCTGCACAAGCGGGCAGTGTTTGGATCAATTTGCGTCAAGCCATGAATGTTCATCAGGATTATAAATCAGTTCTCGATAAGATGTATGGTGAACTCGCCTCTGAAACGGGTAACGAAGCATTTAATCCGCGCGGCGGCATTTTAATCTCTTCACCAATTGCCCGCGTTCCCTATCATTTCGATAAGACCGAGACCATATTGTGGCATGTGCGTGGAAATAAACGCATCTACATTTACCCGCAAACACAGGAATTTATTTCTGATGAGTCGTATGAAAGCGTTATTGCCAATCATCTAGATGATGATTTGCCTTATGAGACAGCCTTTGATGTTCATGCGGAAATTATAGATATCGAAGAGGGCACAGCGTTGACCTGGCCGCTAAATTCACCTCACCGTGTGGATAATCAAAGTTTTTGTGTGTCTGTTACAACCGAATATTCAACGAAAGAATCGGCACTGAAAAATGGAGTCATGGTTACGAATGCCGCCTTGCGCCATCGTTTTGGTATGAACCCGTCTTTTGAACGCGATGGGGAGATGGCCCGCCGTATGAAATCGCTAGCGGGTCGTGTAATTAAAAAAACAAGCTTGGCTCATAACACAACGCAAGCAGATATGGTGACGTTCCGCGTAGATCCGTCAGCTGAGGATTACATCGTGGATGTGGAACCCTTTGAGCGCAACTTCTAGCTATTTGTAACTAGCCGCCCTAAATAGGGCGGTATGACGGTTCATCTTCAAAAACTCTCCGTTGGGTCCGAGTCGATTCAAACCCTGGCTGATTGGCAGGCCCATGTCGTTGGACGGCGGCAACAACGCGGCCTTTCGGCGCATCATGTCCATGTTACGCGCATGTTCCCAAAACGCCGTGAGGAGATATTGGACGGTGGGTCAATCTATTGGGTGATTAAAGGCAATATACTCTGCCGAAACCGCATCACGGCTTTGGAAGAGACGACGAAGAACGGGCATAGGGCCTGCGCAATCTTGATGGACCCCGAGCTAATTCCCGTCTTGCCCCAGCCCCGGCGCGCCTTTCAAGGCTGGCGCTATCTGCAAGAGGGAGACCAGCCTGCGGATATGACTGCGGTGGAGGGCGGACAGGATTTACCTCCCGCGTTTCAAGCCAAACTATTGGATCTTGGCGCGTGGTAATTTAGCCCCATAAAAAAAGCCCCAGACCGAAATCTGGGGCTTTCTTATTGTCATATATTTAACATTTAGAAGTCGATGCGAAGTTTCGCATAATATTGACCACCGTTAAATCCAGTTGGCGATGATTCTGGGTAAAGTTGACCCAAGCTACCCGCAAATGGATTTTCGTCTGGGAAATTATCGAACAGGTTATTGGCGCCGATAGCGATCTCAATACCTTCTCTAACTTCGGCAGCGATTTCTGCATCAATCAGGATTTCTGAGCTGATATCATCAACACCATTTACCGTGTCATTCCATCCACCAAAGTAATTGGCGCGAAGAAGTCCGCGGAAGATACCTTGGCTATGCGTAAAGGTTGCATTGCCTTTTAGGTTCGGAAGTTGACCTTCCAGGGCATCAACCCGGCCTTGAGAAATTGGATTCAAATCACCAACACTTGTGACTTCCGTATCCGTGTAGTTCGCTGCCAAAGCGATAGCGGAATTGCCGCCTGCGAGGCTAAACGGATAACGCGCAACAACGTCGACACCGCGTGTGCGCGTATCAAAGCTGTTCGTGAAGAAACGGAACTGAAGCAAGTCATCCAAACCGAGGAAATCGGCACGGTTAATTGTACCCGCGGCATCCAATTCGGTTAAGGCACCGCTCACAGTGTCAGCCGTCGCGCCAGCAAACTGAAGCGCATCAAGGAAGTCAATATTTGCACCAAGGGCAATACGGTCATCCACAGAGATTTGGAACGCATCGATTGTCACAGACAGACCTTCGAAATCAAAGGCAACACCTGCGGAGAGGTTGAAGGCCTCTTCCGTACCAAGTGAGGGGCGTGCGCCGTTGTTTTGGCTGGCAATGAAGTCAGCGGCCAATTGACCGGCTGGCGTATTGAGGGGCAGTGTGCCTTGATCAACAAGCATGCCGCCGACATTTTGCGTCGTCACATTTGTGATATTAGTTTGACCGCCTGTCGGGGCATGGAAGCCTGTCGAGACTGTACCGCGAAGCGAGACATTATCTGTGGCTTTGAAAAGGGCTGCGACTTTATAGTCGAGCGTGCTTCCAAATTCAGAGAAGTCTTCAAAACGCAATGCGCCTTGCAGCGTGAGCTGATCCGTTACGTCGCCTTCTAGGTCGATGTAAGCCGCAATGGACTCTTGCGAGTTAGACGAAGAGTTCGGGAAACCGCCAAAGCCGTTTGAGCTAGATGAGAAGCCTTGGCTGGCCAATGGACCTAAAGCAAAACTGGCGTCATCACCCGCAAAGAGGTCAAATGTCTCTTCGCGATATTCCGCACCAAATGCGATGGACAGGTCAGACGCAATACCAATGTCATAAAGATAACCAAAGTCGGCGTTTACGATTGTCTCGATTTGCTCTTGTCCACCCGGGACGAAGTCACGCGGCGTGTTCGGCCCAAGAGATGCGTTGATTGTGTTTCTAATGAAGAAGTCTACGCGGGACGCACCATGGGTAACGGAGAGGTCATATGTCAAACCTGTGCCCAGATCGATAAGACCACGAATACCGCCCGTGATACCAAAGTCACGCAGGTCGCCACCAAAACGCGGGACGAAACCGCCTGGAATTGTTTCTGTAAAGGCGAAACAATTGGCATCAGCTACGATTGACGCGAAGATGGCTTCATCTTGAATTAGGCCATCTGTTCCTGTCAATGGCACACCATCAATACATGTATCGCCGCCGTCGAGGTCACCGACAAGTACGGAGGCGACGGGGTCTGCGACAACGGCACCTGTTCTGCGGTCAGTGAAAACACCCGGCGCAGTTTCAACAAGGCTGTTACCTGTGGCTGGGTTGACTTGCGGGCCTGCATAAACGCCGCCGCGATTGGTTGGGTTACGATAGAAGAAACCACCCGTTGTCGTGCGCTCGGCATATGTACCTGTGGCGTAAAGTTCAGCAGCTTCACTGAGCTCATACCCTGTGTTGATAAGGAGTTTCAAATCGTCTTCTACGTCTGGCTGTCCCCAATATTGTGGGACTTCATCTGTGAAGGTGTTGATGGTTTCGAAATCACCCGCCGCTGTGTTGCCAGCTGCGATAAGAGCGAGGACGTCGTCGCGGACGACTGACCGGACCGTTCCGTCAGTTTCGCCATATTCGGCTGTGAGGTTTACAAAACCATTCTCACCAAGGCCAAAACCAATGTTTCCGCCAATGCTGTAGTTGTCGCCGTCGCCGTCATATGTGGAGCCATATTTGACTTCGAAAGCGCCGCCAGATGCGTCATCTTTCAAGACAAAGTTCACAACACCTGCAATGGCGTCCGAACCATATTGAGAAGAGGCACCGTCGCGAAGGACTTCAACCTGCTTAAGTGCAAGGGCTGGAATAGATGACACGTCAACACCTTGCGAACCATCGGAAATACCACCGCCCAAGAATGAAATAACCGCGCCCCGATGACGGCGTTTGCCGTTTAGAAGAACAAGTGTGTTATCTGGAGACAATCCGCGAAGGTTGAAGGGACGGACAATAGAAGCCGCATCAGAAATTGGTTGTGTGTTCACATTATAAGACGGAACGGCTGTACGCAGAAGATCCTGCACGTCATTCGCCGCGTTCGTTGTGAATTCGACGGCTGAAATTACATCAACGGGGGCCGGTGTGTCCGCCGTAGAGCGTTGTGCACGGCGTGTACCTGTTGTGATGATGATATCTTCCGATGCGCCGACGGTTGTGTCGGAGATCTGCGCTTGGGCATGCACGGGTAGGGCTGCCAGCATGAGGGATGACGCGGATAGCGCCAACCAAGTTTTGAATGCAGGTTTAAGCATATTGAGTTTTCCTCGATGTTTTTATGTTACCTCTGCCACATAAGGAAAAGTATTGAGTCCCCCCTCCCAGCGGCAGCTATGAGTTGTATGAGCGGCGGATAAGTCGCAATAGAGAGTTTCTGTATTCGAGTCGTATTTTTTGATTTGTTGCTAAAAAGACACATGCGGAAAACGAACGAGGTAAAAATTGCTGTTAATTTAGCTATTTAGATCCAAAAAACAATGATGCGTGTATAATGAAGATAAAATTTGCCCAGATTAGCGATATTTCACAAATAAAATTGCTTATGAATGTGGCTATAACGCAACTTCAGACCCCCTATCTTACGCCAGATCAAATTTCCGCTTCACATTTTGCGATGGGGTTGGATACGCAGCTCATCGAGGACGAAACCTATTATTGTGTCTGGGAAAGAGGCCAGCTTGCGGGATGTGGTGGCTGGTCTTTTCGGTCAACCCTGTATGGCGGGAATCATTCTGCAGGACGCGATGCCGCGCGCTTAAACCCGGAGACGGACCGCGCCCGCATAAGAGCCATGTATACCCATCCGAATTTTACGCGGCGCGGGGTGGGACGCCTTATTTTGGAGACGTCAGAAGCGGCGGCGCGGGCGGCAGGTTTCAAGGGATTGGAAATGGCGGCGACTTTGGCGGGCGAGCCGTTTTATGCGCGCTGCGGATATGTCGTTGAACGGCGTTGGCAGGACGAAAATGGACCTGTGCCTGTGCCGCTTTTGACAATGGTTAAGCAGATTGGTTGACCTTACCTCGCGGCAGCGTCATCTGCTCCACTTATAAATTAGACCGCAAAATTATCGATAAGCCGCACGCTGCTCTTGCCATTTGGACAATGGGCCGCGACGAGCACACGGGCAGGGCCGTTGAGATAGCCGCCCTCAAGGACCGTCAAGGAGTTAGGGCTGCGGACCTCGACATAATCGACCGAAGAATACCCGGCCGCCAGAAGCGCGGCTTTCGCGGCATCCGTGGCTGTGTCGACATGTTGCCCGTCGCGCATATCGGCAGCGCAGCGTTTCATAATACCATTGAGTTTGCGGGCCAATGCCAGACCCGTCTCATCGAAATAGGCATTGCGCGAGGAGAGCGCGAGGCCAAATTCATCGCGCGCAATCGGCGCGCCGATAATTTTAGTCGGCATGTCTAAGTCTTCCACCAGCCGGCGAATGGTGGCAAGCTGTTGGTAGTCTTTCTCTCCAAAAATGGCCATGTCGGGCTGAACACGGTTGAATAGCTTTGTTACGACGAGGGCGACGCCGTCAAAAAAAGTGGGCCGATAATCTGTTTCTAGGCCTTTGGCCACACCGCCCACGGTCACGCTGGTCGCGTGATGGACATTATACATGGTTTGGGGGTCGGGGATGTAAACAAGGTCAACGCCCTCGGCCTTCAACAAGCGGGCATCTTCTTTTTCGGTACGCGGATAGGCGTCGAGGTCCTCGCCCGGCGCAAATTGCGTGGGATTGACGAAAATCGAAACTACGACCCGGTCGCCATGCTTCTTCGCCAAACGGACTAGGGTGAGGTGACCTTCATGCAGGGCGCCCATTGTGGGAACGAAGACAATTTTCTCGCCCGCCTTGCGCCAAGCCCAAATTGCCTTGCGCAGGCCTTTTTCTGATCGAATGCGTTTCATGCCCTTCGCTTACGACTTAGGGCGCAATAAGCCAACATTTGGTTTTAGCGTCTCTGGACTGAACGTCGGTACAGATGTTTTTTGCATCCGCATGAGATAAACCTGCGACACGGGCGTGAAAGACCGGCTGGCCCTGAATAAACCCACTTGATATTTTGGGCGGCGTTGCGGGCGAGATCGCGGCGGCGAGTTTGACGGCTTCTGCTTCTGAGGGCAGGTTTCGCAGATGTATCGCCCACGGCTTGGCGGCCCGCCGCATTGACGCGCCCCGTAAAATAGCCGTGGGTGCGCTCTGGCTGGTGAGAATAAATGCGGGCGGCGCAGCCTGCGGTATGACGCCCATGACATCGAAGCCGCGCTCAACCAAATCTCGCATATGGGCATTTCGGCTTTTTCCGCTGGCACCGCCCAAGACAATAGCGATCTGACGCCTATTACCCCGAACGGCGCTCACCATCAAATTAAAGCCTGAGGCATTCGTATAGCCGGTTTTGAACCCGTCGACCTCTGGCATATCATGCAATAGCGCATTTGTATTTTTTTTGCCGCGAAAATGTTTTTGGCCAAAATAGTGGTAGCGGTCGTAATGTGTTATCAAAATGGAGTGGGCCAGTTTCGCCATATCTCTTGCGGTTGTTTTTTGCTCGGGATGGGGCAGTCCATTGGCCGTTTTAAAGGTCGTGCGCCGCATGCCAAGGCTTCGGGCTTTAGCGGTCATCATCTCGGCAAAACGGGCTTCTGTGCCGCCGAGCCTTTCCGCGAGGACAACGGCGGAGTCGTTATGGCTACGCACGGCGATGGATTGGATAAGCTCGTCGACGGTAATCGTTTGGCCGGCGCGAAGTCCTAATTTGACAGGCGGTGTTCGGGCGGCGGTGCGGGAGACTTTTACGCGCTCGCCCAAAGATAACTCACCCGCATCCAATGCGTCGAACGCCAGATGCAATGTCATGACTTTTGTGAGCGAAGCGGGAAAGCGCGGCGCATCAATTTGGCGGGCGTGAATGACGTCCAGCGTATCGGCATCCACGATGATAGAGGCATAGCGCCCTTCGGCCCATACAGAGGTCGAAAGAAAGAGACTCAGCGCAAAAATGAGAAGGAAACGCAACATATCTGCCTCATGCCGCTGGAACGGTTAGAATATGGTTAACGGTGTGTTAAATAGTCGCGAAGTTTCATTTGGCGTAATTCACTCCCAAAATTCGCAGTTAGGTGGCTTGGCGCGCCTGTCTTTGGCTCTATATAAAGCCCCTATGGAGCAGACGTTCACACAAATCTACGCAGGTCCGGACAAAGATAAGGACGAAGACGGCGGCGCTGAGCGCGGCGTTGCGACCAAGGTTCGGCCCAAGACGAAAAAACCGTCGATGTGGCGCGTCCTTCTGATGAATGATGATTACACGCCAATGGAATTTGTCGTTTCTATCCTGATGGGGATTTTCAACAAGACCTCGGAAGAGGCGACGCAGATTATGCTCAATGTGCATCAATCGGGCGTCGGTACCTGCGGGGTCTACACATTTGAGGTCGCCGAAACCAAAGTCGCGCAAGTCATGGACAGCGCAAAGCGGGCACAACATCCACTCCAGTGCACGCTGGAGAAAGCGTAAGCCTAATCATCAGGCCATTCCTGTTTCGAATGTAGCGTGTTCGGAATAATCTCATAAGTGTAGGGCAGGGAGAAGGCGAGTTCGATATCGCCCTGTCTGTCCCAATAGACTTGGCGGTCCAATCCCTTGATGATGGCGACATATTCGGGTCCTAGGGCATCGGTAATTGTGTTGATCTCTTCAATAATGGTCGCAACAACTTCATCGCGATATTGGAACGGGTCGACAACCGAGACGGATGTGCTGCCATTAGTGCGAACGGTAATGCGCCCCGTTTCTTCAATTTTATCGACAAAACGCGAGAGTTTCGTTGCAAGGTCCGCGCTATTTTCGACTTCGTCAGGAATGGCTGTTTTCACGCGAATGCGCGCCACGGAGGTATCGGGACGCCCGCCGCGCGAGATACCTTGCGAATAATTAGATTTCGTCAGAGTCCGCACAGTGGCCCCTTCGAGAATAGACATCTCAATCGTAGGGTCCGCTTTGGCGGCGTCTAAAAATGAATTAATCGTCTTGCCGATTTCGGCGAGGCGTTCTGTTCTTTCACGCGCATCTGACTCGATGAAAACTTCAAGGAGCAGGAAGTCGCCGCGGCGGATATACGTAACCCCCGGTGCGCCTTCATTATAACTCTGTGCGCGGGATATCCGGGTTCCCGTCACAATAATTTCATCCGCTTCTATTTGCGCATGGGCGGGCTCAGGGGTGACATAACACAGGCTTGCAGCGGAAACGAGTAGTGCAGGTAAGATGTGGCGCATAATTTCCCCCAAATGTATAAAGCTCAACCCTCCCCTAATGGTGTGTCTTGTCTAGGTTATTCGCGTTACGCGGGAATTTCATCGGGAAACTTCCCACGAAAGTTATCACAAGGGTGTGACAGTTTGTGGCTTGATTAAAATTTCAATGTGCCCACATTCGAAAGACGAAAGGAAATTACCTATGGCCTCTTTCTCCCCCGTTTTGGAAGAAACCATCCACCGAGCCCTGACGCTTGCGAGTGACCGTAAGCATGAGCTGGCGACGTTGGAGCATTTATTGCTCGCGCTGCTGGACGATAAGGATGCGGCGGCCGTGATTTCCGCCTGTGATGTCGACATTGAACCGCTGCGGGCGGATGTGGAGCGCTATCTCGACGAAGATCTTGCCTCGCTCGTCGTAGAAAATTTCGAAGAGGCGCGCCCTACAGCGGGCTTCCACCGCGTCATTCAGCGCGCCGTTATTCACGTGCAATCCTCTGGCCGCGAAGAAGTGACGGGGGCCAATGCGCTGGTTGCGCTTTTTGCCGAGCGCGAGTCCCACGCCGTCTATTTCCTCCAAGAGCGCGACATGACGCGCTATGATGCGGTGAATTACATTAGCCACGGCATTAGCAAATCCGGCGGAGACGCTGCGCCCAAAGCCCCGCTCGGCACAGAGATGCCCGAAGGCGAAGACGCGAAGAAAAAAGACCCGCTCAAAGAATATACCGTCAACCTTAATCAGAAAGCCACCGAGGGCGAGATTGACCCGCTGATTGGCCGCGATGACGAGGTTGAGCGCTGCATTATGGTGCTCTCGCGCCGCCGCAAAAATAATCCGCTGCTCGTCGGCGATCCAGGCGTTGGGAAAACGGCTATCGCTGAAGGTATTGCGCGGCGTATCGTCAACGGCGACGTGCCGGATGTGCTGGCCGATGCCACAATTTACTCGCTCGATATGGGCGCGCTCCTCGCGGGGACGCGCTATCGCGGCGACTTTGAAGAACGCCTCAAAGCCGTTGTCACACAGCTACAAGACACAGAAGGTGCGGTACTCTTTATCGATGAAATCCACACGATTATTGGCGCAGGCGCGACCTCTGGCGGGGCGATGGATGCGTCTAACCTGCTCAAGCCTGCGCTCCAATCGGGTAAACTACGCTGTATGGGCTCGACGACCTATAAGGAATATCGCCAGCATTTCGAAAAGGACCGCGCACTCTCCCGCCGTTTCTTGAAAATCGATGTCTCGGAACCTACGGCTGAAGATGCGGTGAAAATCCTCCAAGGCCTCAAGAGTTATTTCGAAGAGTTCCACGGCGTCACCTATAGCACCGCCGCCATACAAGGCGCGGTAGACCTATCTGTGCGTCATATCACCGACCGAAAGCTGCCCGATAAAGCCATTGATATTATCGATGAGGCGGGGGCACGCACGCGCCTTGTGCCCGAAGATGAGCGCAAGACAAAAATCGGCATCAAAGAAATCGAAGCCGTCATCGCCAAGGTCGCGCGCATCCCGCCGAAATCTATTTCGCGCGATGATGAGAAAGCCCTTAAATCCCTCCCAATGGATTTGAAGCGCATGGTCTTTGGCCAAGATGACGCGATTGATAAGGTCGCCTCGGCGGTGAAACTCGCCCGCGCAGGATTGCGTGAACCGAATAAGCCGATTGGCTCTTACCTCTTTGCAGGTCCAACGGGCGTCGGGAAAACCGAAGTCGCGAAACAGCTCGCTATGACTCAAGGGCTAGAGCTGCTGCGGTTTGATATGTCTGAATATATGGAACGCCATACGGTCTCGCGCCTGATTGGTGCGCCTCCCGGATATGTTGGCTATGATCAGGGCGGCTTGCTCACGGATCAAGTGAATCAAAACCCGCATTCCATCTTGCTCCTCGATGAGATTGAGAAAGCTCATCCCGATATTTACAACATCCTCTTGCAAGTCATGGATAATGGTTTCCTGACGGACGCTAACGGCCGTAAGGTCGACTTCCGCAATGTCATCATTATCATGACGACCAATGCGGGCGCGGCGGATGCCGCAAAGGCGGAAATCGGATTTGGCCGCGGGATGAAGGATGACGAGCAAGAGGCCGCGATTAAGCGCCGCTTCACGCCGGAATTCCGAAACCGTCTTGATGCGGTTGTGTCTTTCGCGCCGCTAACGCCCGAAGATATTGCCAAGGTGGTCGATAAATTTGTCATTCAACTCGAAGCGCAACTCTCTGAGCGCAAGATTGAATTTGACCTCTCCAAAGGCGCCAATCTCTGGCTCGCCAATAAAGGTTATGACAAGCGCTACGGCGCGCGTCCGCTCGGCCG
>CALLBD010000022.1 GCA_938001915.1 uncultured Caulobacterales bacterium
GGGCAATGCGCCAGCTTTTCAGGCTGAGGGTTATCGCGAGCAGGCTGCCGAAAAGCCCGCCAACATAGCCCGCGTATTTAATGGCAATAATAATGCGCTCTCCCCAGCTATAGCCTTCGGCTTCAGTCCCTACAGCAAAGATGACGAGGATAAGGCAGGCAGAGACTGCCCATATAAAGGCAATACAGCGCAGCGCGAGCCAAAGAAAATCTAGCAAGGACCTCACAACAGTCCCTTACAAAATTCAGCTAGTCTGGGGTCCATGGCGTCATATTCTTTCAAGAATGCATCATGGCCGTAAAGGGATGTGAATGTGTAAAGCTCACTCGGTCCTGCAAGACGGTCACGAAGTTCGCGCATATCGGGTAGCGGCGCGAGCTGGTCTGAAATCGCGGTCATAAGTAATGTCGGCGTGCGGATGGCTTCGGGCTCAATGCGGTGAAGGTCGATAGATTCTGAGAGCGCGAGAAAGCGACGGGCATCCATATTCTCTGCGAAGACATCCCCGCGGCTGCCGAGGTAATCGCAAATATCAAATTGGCTTGGTGCGTGGGCTGTCTCGAGGAGGTCAAAACGGTCTGCAAATTCCTTTGGCGTCCGGTAAGTTGTCATGGCGAGCTCGCGCGCGAGTTTAAGCCCCGCTTCTGGCTTACCTGCCTCCAGCCCCAAGCGAACGATGCGACGCTGAATTCCGCGCCAGCCTACGCCAATCGGATAGGGTCGATGCGCTGCGCCAATAATACAAAGCTGGTCAAGGGCGTCTGGGTAATCCCGCGCAAAGGCGAGCGCGCACATACCGCCATAGGAACTGCCGATAAGGGCCGCAACTTTGGAAATCCCTTGGCTGTCCAATAGAAATTTTAAGCGTCTTGCCTGATCGGTCGTTGTTATGGTGTTAGGGCAGGCGTCTCCGCCATCATTGGGCGCAAAATCATATCCGATAATTTTAAAACGCGTCAGGTCGATTGCGCCGCCTTCGCGAACGAGACGCGACCACCAGCCGCGATTTCGCCGCCCGCCGTCGCTGATGAAGCGCGTGGCGGATATGCCGCCCATGACGACAATCACGGGTCCATCGGGATTGCCGTAGACGCGACCTTTCACGATATCATTTGCGAGATCGCACCCGCGTTCCAGACTATGCGTGCCGAGCGCCGTTTCAATGTCATGACCTTGTGCCATGTTTCGCCTTCTCTAATGGGCGCAATCGAAGAAGGGAGGCAGCGGATATTCCGCTATTGTCCTCATCTTAGCCGCTTGCACACAAGCTGCAGGATTTGGCACCGTTCAACTAAGTCGAGGTTGCCCCAGCTCGTGTATTTTATGTAAAAAGCGACCAAAAACAATGAACGAAGTTAGTTCATTTTTTTGGTCTTCAATTTTTTTGAGAAACATTAATTACACCAAGGGCCTGTCCCTCAGCTGGTCTTGATGATGTGGGCCATATGCGCGCCAATCGGACAGGCGTCAAGAACCCTTTGACGGCTGCTAGCTATCCGTTGTGCCTTTCGCCCAGATAATCGCCATGAAAAGCCCTTTCATGGGCGGCAGGCTTATTAGGCAAATCCCCGTTGCAATCACGCATAGGTAACTGATGAGTTGCCAATCGGCCAAATCTGTACCCCAAAAGAAAAAATGCCAAATGAGAACGGTGATATGTGCCGAGAGTGTCATTGCGGCCCAGGCAGGTGCGAGATCGGCGCGCACATCCCCCCATTTTTGGGAACACTTAGAACACTGCTCAACAGGTTTCAGGTAAGCCCGAAATAATTTTCCGTCTCCGCAGCGCGGACAGCGCAATTTCATCCCGCGAATAAGGCGGGGCCAAATTGAACCTTGCTGCGGCGGGCCGCCAAATTCGGTCTCATTAGAATCATTTTGCATGCGGCTCTCCAATTGACAGCTGATGAGCTTAGGCCTAGCTGGCCCTCCTAAACTTTTGAGAGCCCATCATGCCTGTTCCTGTCATTGTCCTGAACTTTGGTCATTCCGTCCTCAATTCCCTTGAGGACTACACGCAGGCGGCCTCTGAAATCTACCGTCATTATCGGCAGGGACAAAATGTCGTAGCTGTGACATCCGCGCAGGGTGACCAGACGGATGTTCTCATGGCAGAGGCGCGGCGTATTGGTCCGGAGGGTGACGCGAAGAACCTGCCGGAGCTTTTACAATTAGGAGAGCGGCGCTCTGCGGCCCTGCTAGCTCTCGCGCTAGAGCGTATCGGCGCGCCCGCCTTTGTTCGCCAAGCCCGAGATTTGGGTCTCAAAGCGGAAGGCAGTTTTACCGAAGCGCGCCTGACCAGCTTAAACACGCCGCAACTCCTGCAAGATTTGAAAGATCACGACATTGTAGTCATGCCAGGTTTTGTTGCCATTGGGGAAAAAGACCGCGCTGTTTTGCTCGGCGATGGCGGCGCCGATTTGACGGCGCTTTATGTGGCCGACCAGCTTGGGGTTGAAGCGGTTTTGCTCAAAGATGTTGACGGGATTTACGAAGTGGACCCCAAATCCAATCCAGACGCTGCCCGCTATCAAGAAATTTCATGGGCTGATGCCGCAAGTGTCGCAGGGCCTCTGATCGCGCCGCGCGCCCTAGGTTTTGCGAAAAAAAACAAAGTCCCGTTTCGTGTTGGTCAGCCCGGCTTGCCGTCTTATACCCGTGTCGGCGCAAAAACAGGCGACAAGAAACCTGCGCCTGTGCCGCAGAAATTACGTATCGCGATGATGGGTTTAGGGGTTGTTGGCGGCGGCGTATTCCGCCGCGTTGCTGCACATAGCGACCAATTTGAAATCGTAAAAATCATGGTCCGCAGTCCCGATAAATATATTGACCAAGGCTATAATCCAGAAATTTTGGCAACGGAATTTTCTGACCTAGTTATGGCAAAGCCTGATGTTTTCATCGATGTCTCAGGCGGTATTGAGCCAGCTTTGCCCCATTGCAAAGCCATGCTGGAAGCGGGCGTTCATGTTGTATCCGCGAATAAGCAAGCCATTGCCGCGGGCGGGCAAAGTCTATTGGATTTCGCCAATCGTCACGGCGCGCAATTACGTTTTTCCTCGGCCGCTGGCGGCGGGATGCCTGTGCTAGAAATGTGTTTGCGTGAAAAGGGCCGCATCACGTGCGTCCAAGCCCTGCTCAATGGGACAACCAATTACATGCTTGATGAGATTGGCAAAGGCCGCTCTTACGCAGAAGCGCTCAAAGATGCACAAGATAAAGGCTTTGCCGAAGCTGACCCAACGGCCGATGTTGGCGGAGCCGATGCAGGCGCGAAAATTCGTTTGATTGCCATGCTGGGGTTTGATGAGGCGATAACGCTGGATGACATCCCGATGGACTCGATTGCAGATTTTAACCCTGAGGCACCTGCCAAGGGAGCCTGGAAACGCATTTCAAAACTTTGGAAGGACCAGAATGGATTTTCCTCAGGGCTCCAGCTCAAAGATTTGTCGCGCAATAATTTCCTCGCGCAAGCTGATGGTGAGGAGGCCCATGCGATTTTTGATTTTGACGATGGTGATCAATATCGCATCCGCGGTAAAGGCGCTGGCCGCTGGCCCACGACCGAGAGCGTCATGGCAGATTTATTTGATATTTCCGAAACGACGCTCACTTAAATTTCGAAGTTCACTGAATTTAATGCCAACATGAATAGTGTTTCAGACGTATAAAAAACATGTCTAAAACCTCTCCAGCTATTATTTGGTTTCGCTGCGATCTGCGCCTTGCCGATAACCCTGCGCTTCAGGCAGGCGTTCAAAGCGGCAAGCCGCTTATCTTGCTCTACGTCGACGAGGTAAACAGAGGGCGAGATTTAGGGGGCGCAGCAAATGTCTGGCTG
Organism: uncultured Caulobacterales bacterium; assembly: GCA_938001915.1. Classification (GTDB taxonomy): domain Bacteria; phylum Pseudomonadota; class Alphaproteobacteria; order Caulobacterales; family Maricaulaceae; genus Litorimonas. Next base: position 3,845 of record CALLBD010000022.1, read on the forward strand.
CATCACTCGTTAAATTCATTTTCCAATTCAATAGCAGAAAAGGGCGGGACGTTAATTTTGCGGCGCGGCCAAGCCGCAGAGATATTGAACGACATTCTTGCGCAAACTGGAGCGGATGAAGTCCATTGGAATCGCCGTTACGAAGGATGGGCGAGGGATATTGACCAAGCCATCAAGAGCGATCTTAAAGGCCGCGGCCTGACGGTTGAAAGTCATAAAGCTAATCTTCTTACCGAGCCATGGGAGGTCGCGACGAAGACGGGCGGGTTTTATAAAGTCTTCACGCCTTTCTGGCGGGCTGCCCGCGCCAGCTTTACAGTCGATCCCGCCTTACCTGGGCCTGAGAAGATAAACTCTGTTCAAGGCCTAGAGTCCGAAAATATATCAGACTGGGATTTACTTCCCGGCTCTTTAGATTGGGATGAGAAAATCATGGCCTATCATGACGCTGGCGAGGCGCATGCGATGCAGCGCCTGACGCAATTTTTAGACGGCCCTATTAAAAAATATGATGTTCAGCGTGATCGCCCGGATGATGAAATGGGTACGTCAAAGCTTTCACCACATCTTGCTTTTGGAGAGATTTCTCCGCGTCAGATTTGGAACGCGGCGCATGGCACAGGCGGAGATTCTGATAAATTTTTATCTGAAATTGGTTGGCGAGAGTTTTCTTATACGCTCCTTTTTTACAATCCAAATTTAGCGAGTCAGAATTATAAGGCGGAGTTTGATAAATTTCCGTGGCAAAGTGATAGTACTAAAGTCGAAGCGTGGCGGCGAGGGCAGACAGGCTATCCTTTTGTCGATGCAGGCATGCGCGAGCTGTGGCAGACGGGCTGGCAACATAACCGCGTCAGAATGGTTTGTGCGTCCTTTCTTATCAAACATCTGCTGACAGATTGGCGCGTCGGCGAGGCTTGGTATTGGGACACTCTACTGGAGGCCGACCCCGCCTCTAATGCCGCCAGCTGGCAATGGGTAGCGGGAAGCGGGGCAGATGCGTCGCCCTATTTTCGGATTTTCAACCCCTTTACCCAAGGTGAGAAATTTGATCCTAACGGAGATTACGTGCGCAAATACGTCCCTGAACTGGCGAAACTGCCCAAGAAATATATTCATCAACCCTGGACGGCTCCGGAGCAAATTTTAACGCAAGCTGGGGTGGCCCTCGGAAAGACATATCCGAAACCCATTGTGGAACATAAGGCGGCGCGGGAATTGGCTTTGGCAGGATATAAGAAAAGCCGCGGCTAGGGTTCACGCGGCTCACACCGTAATGTGACTGGAACTAAACTCGGTTTTGAGAGAAGAGGCCTTATGAAAAATTTACTGACCACGGCTTTGACGGCCACATTCTCGCTTGCCCTTTTCGCTTGTGCGCCTGGGCAAACGGTAGAGAGCGTTGAAACATCGACACAAGTCGCGAGCACCCAAGTCGCCGCAGAGCTACCAGCGACGGGACCTCAAGCCGCGTTTAAAAATACGCGTGGCGATGGACTTGCAGAAATGATTGTCGCAGGCGGGTGCTTTTGGTGCACCGAATATGATTTTGAAAAAATCACGGGCGTCAAAGATGCTGTCTCTGGCTATACGGGCGGCATATTAGATAATCCTGGCTACAAGCAAGTTGGGACCAATAGAACAGGTCACTATGAAGCCGTCAAAGTTATCTATGATCCAAACGTCGTGTCCTATCGGAAGCTCATTGATTATTACTGGCGCACCGTTGATCCGACAGATGACCGGGGTCAATTCTGCGATAAAGGCGCGAGTTACCGTACGGCTATCTTTGTCACGCCTGCACAGCGCGGTGACGCGGAGCAGTCTCTGGCTGAGGTAGAAGCGAAAAAACCATTCTCTGACGATATTGTCACACCGATTTTGACGGCGACGACTTTCTATGATGCCGAAGACTATCATCAGAATTATTACAAACGAAATCCTGTGCGCTATAAACGCTATCGCAATGGCTGCGGCCGGGATGCGAGACTCCAAGAGCTCTGGGGCGCGAATTAAGTCCTGTCTTCGCGGGATGTACGTTTGTAACCGGTCCCGCGCCAAGTTTTTAATACTCTCGTTTTACCCGGACCCAGAGTGATCTCTATGGGATCTAAGGGCGTTAGAGTTTCAAAATCTGCGCGAAAGTAAGATTCAAAATTATGATGTTGAGATAGAATAAGAACGGCTGCGTCCGTATCTGGTAAGGCTCGCGTCAGGCTCGCGTGATGAGCAGGTGAGGCGTTGAGTGACCACATCGCAAGCTTTTTGTCGTCAATGCCGTAATAGTTTAAATCATAGAAGACGAGGCGATTATCTGCCGCGACATAAGCATAGTCATCCAAGGCTAATTTGGCGATTACGGCCTCGGCTGTTTCAGGCCAGGCGCGGAGGCGTTTGACTGCATTTGTTAAACCGACCGCATCGACGGTTTTTTCACTCATCGCTATTCCGCCAATAGCGAGCACAAGGGTCGTTTGAGCAATCAGGCCCCATTTTAGCCAGCTTACTCGACGCGGCGTTTGTGTCGCCCAAAGCGCGACTAAAATCGGTCCAGCGATATAGGCTGTAACGGCCCAGTTGGCATTGGCGCGGGATAGTAAGGCTTCCAGTGTAATCGCAAGCAGAGGGAGGGCCGCCAAGACAGCTATCCATTTCGCGGGAGCGGGTAGCCGCGCTTTTAAAGCCGCCCAGAGCGCCAAGAGTAGCATGGGAAATGGTACAATCCCAAAGACTCCGAATTGGTCAATCCAGAATTGAATGACTTCTTCAGGATTAAACAAATCCTGCCCTAAATTTGCATTCTCCGCCGTATGAGAAATCGTCGCAAATTCATGCGCCGCATTCCAAATTAAATTGGGAGCCAGCAAGGCCGCCGCGATCAAAGTGACAATGACGCCCCGAACCCCAAGTAAGGCTTTTCGACTTGGCGCGTCGAATAATACGGCACAACAGAGCACAGGCACCATAAAGGCCATGGCATATTTGGACAAAAGTCCCAGGCCTAGGGCGATGCCCAGCTGCAGGACACGGCCCCATCCTCCGCCGTCTCTTAGGCAGGCCCAGCCGTGTAAAGCCGTCGCCCAACAAAGCAGCAAAGCCGCATCCGTGCTCATAATAAAACTTGAGAGCCAGACGGCCGGCATTAAAACATAGATAAGCGCAGCCCAGAAAGCCGTGCGGTCATTAAAAAACCGTCGGGCCGCCAAAAAAATCATCAAGGTTGTCGCAACATGTAGAAAAGGCGCAGAGAGGCGCACGGCCCATTCTGCATGACCAAATAGGGCGGTCGTCGCCCCAATAACCCAAGCAATCATGGGCGGTTTGGAGAAATAGCCAAAAGCAGGCGCTTGGGACCAGGCCCAATATTGCGCTTCATCTCCATGCAATCCCCATGGGGCGATAAACAGGAAAGCGACGCGCAGAACGAGCAGTACACCTAAAATGAGGCCTAACTGCGTCAGAGGTTTTCGACCTCGAATATACATTAGAGAATTCACTCATATGCCTATGGCGGTTTCATAGTAGAAAGAAAAGAAAGATAGTCGGCATTGGAGATTTCGCCTTTGGTCAATCTCGGCACTCGAACAGGACCACTAAAAATTTACCTTTGAGTAACTTTGAAAATTTGTCCGATGGAAACCGGTATTCCGTAAGACACATCTGAAATGCGTAGTGCACCGACATATTTTGGGAGTGGTCCTGGGAAACTCAAGGCTTTTGCGGCTGCTATTTTCGTGGCGGGCAGTTGTCTCATGTCGACGGCGGCGAGCGCCTCATTTATTGACCGGCCCTTTTTTCGGGCGTTGCCTTTGGTTGTTGTGATTGCGGCCACAGAAGATGAAGCTAATGGTGGCGTTGCGCCCGTCGCCGTAGATTTTAATCTTCTGACGCCAAATACATCGGGGGCCGCGGCGCCCGATTTGATCGGGGCCGATGGGTTTGTTTTCAATTCAAATTCAGGGTTTGCACCCGGACATAATGCAGATGGTGGTGCGACGCGTTTAGATATTGAGAATGAACTATCGGGCGGCAGTTTCGGAAACCCTGGCGGAGGAGATATAGATTTTCTCGAACCCACCGATACGCTCTCGGCATTTGGCTTGGACGAGGCCACCGACGTAAATACGAGGGCGACGCGAAATGTATCTCGTTTTCTCGTTGTGTCGAATACGGCATTCGACATTTATGCGCAGGCCAGCAATTTGGTCCGCAGCGGAGACCTTTCTGCCCTAAATTACGAAAATATAGGCTTTCGTGCACGTATCAACCGTTCAGGTGGATCGGGCGCTGGCCGATGGGGTGATGCTGCGCAGAATCCTGCAATTGGCGGAAACGGACTGGATAGTGAGTTAAATGACTTGGGTGATTTGAGCGCAGGCCCGACAAAGATTTTCGATGGTGGCCGAAAAACCGCACGGTTTCCGGGGTCGCTGTTAGAACAGGCTGTGTCATTCAACATCCGTTATGCCCTAAGCCTCACCTCGGATGCGTCGAGTAATAATGCCTATGATTTTTCTATGGGCACAGGCACGTTGGGCGCAGATGTCACCTATACGGTTTACACGCCTTAGTCCCAATTAAGGACGCCCCGCACTCTCTGATAATGTGACTTTCCCCGCTTGCCCCTGTGTGAGAGGTTGGCTTAGACCAATAAAAACAAAATCTGGGGACCCCTATGTCACGCATTCACGACATTCCGCTTTTACTCTTGGTGGTGATAGCCGCTGCACTTGCAATTCTTTTTTGGCTGTTAGGGTTCTCATGGCTGGCGGCCGATATCGCACCGGGAGGAACTTACCTGACGAAATCTATCGCAGGACTAGCGAAAGATGCGCTTTTTGCACCACTAAAGCCGATGATGTATGCGCTGATAATCTTGTCCATTGGCTCAAGTCTTGCCATATCGAAAGGTGGTCTTGGCGCTAAATTCGCGCGGGTGCTTGGGTTTTTTGTCGGCTTCTCTTTATTGGGCATGTTATGTGCGATTACCGCCTTTTTCATTTTCAAAGGCATTGATATTGGTCTTGCGGACCCTTCAACAAGTGCAGGATCAGGTGAGTTAAAGGACCTGCCATTTTTGGCAAAAATTTATGGCGTTTTGACCTCGGCTTTGATGGTCTCGATTTATGCAGGCTTACTCTTTGGCGCGGCCTTGAAGCGATTAGATTTAGGGCGTCAGGCTGATCAGATTTCAGATCTTTTCATAAAGGGCTTTAGAAAATTTCTGCAATATACGATTCCGCTGGCCGTCTTTGGGTCCATAACTTTAGCGTTAAACAAAGAAGATGATTTTGCCCAGCTTTTGAAATTATTTAACCTCCTGATTCCCTATATCTTTGCAATGGGAATTATGTGGGGAGTCATGGTCTTTGTGACTGCGATGATTCAAAAACGGGGTGTGGGCTTTGTTCTGAGAGCGGTGTTGCCGCAAGCCCTTGTCGCATTGTCTACCTCCAGCTCTATAGCGACTTTGACGGCGACACGCGAAGCCTGCGATCAACTCGGCGCGAATGCGGATGAGGCCACACCCTTTTACACAATCGGCGCGACAATCAATATGGTCGGAACCTTGATTGGGCTTCTCCTACTCTCTCTTTACACGATGCAGGCCTTTGGGATTGAGGTAGACATTATGGATATGCTGACCGTAGGCTTTCAATCGATGATTTTCGCGACAGCAGCGGCTGGTACCCCGTCAGCTTCGATTGTATTGCTCCAAGACATCCTCGTTAGCCAAGGGGTCTCAGCTGAATATGCGACCTATGTCACAGGTATTATTATCACTATTGATACGTTGATATTGGACCGGCTTCGCACGGCCTTGAATACGCAATCAGATTCCATGAGCACGGCAAATGGATTGAAGCTCTATTACAAAACCCCAAAGACTTTGGTTGACGGGGCTTAGCACAAATAAAAAAAGCCACCCAATTTGGGTGGCTTTCAAAAGTTCTAGAAAATTTTTTGGAGGGCTAGCCTTCATCCGTTTCCGGGAAAGTGATGGTTGAAGATAGGTTCTGTAAGACCTCTCTCGCATTAAACGTGCTGGGATCCTCAGATGATGTATTGCGGCCAAATTTGACTTCCGCTGTTGCGCGATATTTTGTGATTTCTCTTACATCATAATCGTCAAAGAACGGGTCATAACCCCCGCGGAAGAATCCGCGACCGCCAAACCCACGAGATCCAAATCCGCGCCGGCCAAACCCACGGCCGCTTCTGAAACCTGCAAAACGCGAGTATGGATAGCCGCGTGACCAACCAAAACCGGGACGGAAGAAACTATATCCGAAATAGGGATCAAAGCCCAGACCTGGTGAAACGCGAACTTTGCGATCTTCGTCTAAATTTCGCTCTTGTAAGGTAAAAGTTTCGAACCCGCGTTCAAGCGCCATTTCGGCCGAGCGATAAAGTAGGTAATTTTCAACGGTTTCTCGGTTAGTTAGCGAGTTCCCGCCAAAAGAGATGCGCGCGCGGTCATTTTCAATCAATTGTTGAGAAAACCCATCAAACCCGCCGGGTTCAGAGGCGGGCTGGTAAGGGGTAGCGGTTGCACATGCTGTTAGCGTTATAACAGAGGCGGCAATCAATAGATGCCGCAGTGTTTGGGTTGGAGATTTGAACAAATTTGTCATGGGGAAACTCCTTTCGAACGCGCTTTTACCAATCTCTTTCTGAATACAGGCTGAAATTTCAGTATAAACTTACGCTAAATTCGGTCATCTGGCATCTCATTTAGTTGTGAGCTCAACGTGTTCGAGAGCGAAACGTTCCGTTCCAATATCAAGGACACAACAGCCCACAGGCTAAGCAAAACCGCTCCTAAGGTCATGAGTAATCCGCACCAAACAGGCAAGGGCGTATGCATTATGGACAACCCACCCAGTCCTATCCACGGCAGCATAAGGATAAGTGTCCAAACCAAATGTGTTTTTTTGACGCTTTGGCGATAAGCTAAAAAAGCAAAGCGCGCCGTTATTCCGAAGGGAAGAATAGCAAAGGCAAATAATAACAGCGTTAAAAAAAAGGCCGAGCTTAAATGTTCCAAACGGGTATCGTTTTCTGCAAAGCCGGAGAAAAACCAAATGCTGGCTAGACTGGAAAAAATTGCACCTGTGCCCGCGAGCAGCGCCGCGATTAGGTCGGCTTTTCGGCCAATGGCCGCTTTTTGGGGCCTGGGGCTTAAAATAGGGTCCAAGGGTTTTTCGGTCATGAGAGAGGTTTAAGCGTCTCTTCCCATTCTGTCACATGAAACAATTCGAAATATTCAGGAAGAAAATGAAACAAAGGGTTTTTGGACAATGAAAATCTAAGCGCTAGGTTACATCACAAAGTAGGGGAGAGAATGATGAAGCGCTATTTAGTCTTAATTTCGGTGTCGTGTAGCCTATTGGGCTTGTCCGCCCCCGCTACCGCGCAAGTGGCATTGCATGATGGATCTCAATTTAATGAGGGGTTGGAAGCGCGTATTGGGCTCTCTATTCCCTTCGGCGGTAACTATAAGAATGCGGCGTCGAAACCTCAATTCGCTTTGAGCCTGCGAAGTGAAAATTCCCGCAATTTGCGGCAAGATTGGCCGTTGCGCCCGCCCGCGAGCATGAGAGAGGTGCCGGAGCTCAAAATAGCTTTGACCGCCGAACGCGCTCCTAGCCTTCTTTTTAACGATCAGTTTTTGATGAACTTTGGTGAAGACGTGCATGCGGACGATGAGCGGTTAGGGGCTTTGGATAAATATGACAAAGTTATTTTAGGCGTTATCGGCGTTTCTCTCGCCGTAATTGCTACCTCAATCATTGTAATCGCCGAATAATTTCTGCTGGTTGGAGGGAGAGTTTGATGAACTCTAAGACAATGTTTTTTAGCGCGGCGGGGCTTCAACTCGTGCTCTTCCCAATGGCAAGTTATGCTCAAACATCAAATTTAGACAGCGCCTTTGCACGGCAGGGTATGGAAGCCCGAGTTAGCTTTACCATTCCTCTAGGAGAGACCTCCAAAGGACCCAAAGCAAAACCGCGCCTTTATTTCGGCGTTAGGCATTATACTCAAGTGTCAACAACTCCGACCGATTGGTTCTTGAACGGGCAGATGGCCTATAGAGATGTGAGCCTTGGTTTCACGATTGAGGACACCCCACGCTTGATGATGAACGAGCAAATCTTGGTTCTGCCAGAAAGTGACCAAGCCGACATTAGCACGGTAGGTAAAATTGGGTTAGGTGTTGGTGCCGTTGTCTTGGTCGGCGTCGCGGCCTTGGCGATTGCGATTGCCTCTTGTAGTGACGAACCGGGTGGATGTCTTGGAGATGGCGAGTGACACATTACCGAGGATAGGCCTCCTGTTTTATGCCGTCTTATAATTGCCATTTTACTTGCGTAGATAAAGCCATGCGACGAATATTTCTTATTTTAGGTCTCTCAATTGGATGGGGTGGCGCGGCCTTTGCTGATGAGTTTGACTATGATTTGAAACCGCGGTCTCCGACGATAAAAATTACTGCGCCATCTGTGGGTGAGAGTCACAGCGCTGTAGACTTAAAGATCAGCTGGAGGGCTTTGGAAAAGACAAGTGAATTTTTGGGGTTTGCGTTAGAGAATGTTGAAACGGGTAATCGTGTTTTTGTCGGGGATGCCTTTGGGGTTCACGGTAAGCAAGTGACCCGTACCGTCGAAGGATTGACCCCAGGGCCGCACCGCGTCATTGGCTATCACTATGGCCGAAGTGGTGACTGGACTAAGGCTGGTGTGGGACCGGAGTTCCTCATTGTGAAACATTCAAAGCCGTTCTGGAGTAAATGGGGCGAGCCAGAGAAATTGTGTCAGCATTTTTCCAATACGCAAAATTATCGAATTGAGGACATTCTAGAAATAACCTGCAATACGGGCCGCTGTGTTGACCAAAAATTTTACTGGCTAGTGGGGAAAAGTTGGGCGTTGCTAGAAGACCGCGCAAGTTACCTGCCTGAGGACAAACACATTATCAAAGCACGCTGTTTGCCGGCACCTGATGGGCTCGAACCTGGAGGCAGGGCCGAGAATGAGACACTGCAAAAGAAAAATCCCTTGTAATACCTCTGCGCTGAGAAGGTCGGTTTGCTTGCGCCGATGAAAACCTCATTAGCCGACATTTCATCCAGATACCTAGCTTTACGGCCCTCAGCTCCAACGCGTACGGACCAATAAGGCGGGTGTACGGACGGTGAATTCCTTGATTTCCAAATATGCCGCCCGCTACTTGGGTAATATAAATTAAAGACGCGAGTGCAGATATGGATGAAAAGAAAAGCGAGCGATTAGAAGTTCGTCTTGGCTATCAAGAAAAGCAAAATTTTGTGGAGGCATGTGATACGCAAGGAGACACACCCTCTGGTGCCGTTCGTCGATTTATCAAAGGATATGT
>CALLBD010000023.1 GCA_938001915.1 uncultured Caulobacterales bacterium
GCAGGATCCGCTTGGGCTGCAATCCGCGCATAATAAGTTGATGGGGCAATCGGCAGAACTCTGCAGATAGGCTCGACCCCGTACTGATCACGATGCGCTGTGATGAAAGCAATCATCTCTTGAATGGGCGGTCGAGCTCCGTCCCATTGCCCGGCAGGCAATTGCGCAGCAAATGCCGAGAGGAGGTGCGAAATATGCCGAGGCCTTACGCAGGATCTCATTGGCTTGTCGCAGTTCTTTGTTCTCGCGCTCCAAGGCCTTCAACTTGGCGGCCGCATCTGTCGTCACGCCCGGTCTACCGCCATCATCAATCTCGGCTCGCTTAATCCAATTGTGAAGCGTCTGCGTTGCACATCCAATCTTGGGCGCAATGGACTCAATCGCTGTCCATCGGGACGTATGCTCGCCCTGATGCTCCATCACCATCCGAACGGCCCGCGCGCGCACCTCAGGTGAAAATCTGTTCCTCGTATTGCTCATAATGACTCCTGTTACTATACGTTAGAAGTCTCCAGCAAACTCGGGGCGGTTCAAACTTACAATTTTCTAAACCCAGACCCATTCCAATCTTAGACGAAATAACGCGTCTAGTAATTTTCTGCTGCAGCTCCTCGCCAATTAAATTGAACAAATGTGACAGCTTAACTTTTAAATCCTTCTTTACATCTCGTTTTGAATGGTATTCATTTTGATAATCCACATCACCCTTCCCAATTGCAATAGTTAAACTAATTTCGACCTCCTCATCTAATTTAGATATTGGAAGTACAGCCTTAGTTCGTTGTGAGGCTAACTGAGACTTTAGCTTATCATTTTCAGTACGGAATTCATTCAATTGCTCAAGAATTTCAATAGAAGCCACTTTGTTCGCCCTTACCCAACCAGTAGCAGGAAATAATTGAATGGTTTTTGGCAATGCAAGAGCAATATGACCAGCTAGCTCTTCTGGTTTATTCCAAAATTTTACCATTCTTCCAGTACATACTTTTTTACGAAAATTCTGTAATTTTATTCGTAAGGCATTGTCCATATCGGTCTTCTCAGCCGCAAGTGAGTCCGGGCTTCCATGAACGAGCGCTATAATCTTCTTTCCCGTATCGTTAGCATAATCGAATTCTTTCTCAGTATAACTAATCTCTTCATCAGCAAGGCTACCATAGCGTCCACCTAAAATTAGAACATAATAATCACTGTCATCAATTACCTTTTCTAGAAAAGGCCATTGCTCTTCATCGATAGCGGAAAAGAACTCCATACCAGATGGGAAATGCCCCATCTCCATTAGTGTTCGCATTATTATTTGTCGTTCTGCTTTCAAGTCGGCGAAAGTTGAACTTAAGAATATCTGATATCTCTTATCCACGTTACCGTGTATCAGTGGATTCTATATCAGCCTCAAGATAAAGTTATATATCAACCCCTCCCCAATCGTCATCCTAGGCCTTGTGCCTAGGACCTTTACTCCCCCACTCCCCATCACATCAAAGGTCCTCGGGACAGGCCCGAGGATGACATAGTGGGTAGCTTTCCCTACCGCCGCAGGTCCTCGCCCACTTCCTCAAACCGCGTCACCTGCCGTGCCTCCCGCATAAACCCCGTCAGCGCCCGCTCGACTTCTTCCCGCGCCACGGTGCCATCCCCATCTAAATCAAAGAGCATGAGATAGCTTTCTATGGGGAAGATATTTTCTTCTGGCTGTGCGGAAAAAAGCTCTTGGCCAAATGCGACACTCTCCTCGAAGGACATTAAGGCCTCTTGGGCCGCGCTAAATTCAAATATGGCGCCCAGAGGTTTTGGGGTTGCGCCGCCGAGTTTCACGTCGAGGCGGGTGATAAAGCCCTCGGTATTTAATTTCGCCGACACAATACCGCCGCGCGCGGGCTGGGGGCCGCTGGCGATTTGGCGTTGCACATAGGCCTGGACGGCGTCAGACGTAACGGGGCCAGAAGCGGCCACATCCTCATAGGCTTGCAGGAATAATTTCGCGGTGAAGGCCGGGTTTTTCCTCAGGGCGATTTGATAGGTGGGACTAAGGGCGTCTGGTAAATAGGGCGATGACGCAGGCGCCATGGCGCGGGTCGTCAAAACCTGCTGTGCCTTGGCCGAAGCTAGAGGGTATCGCCCAAGAAGCCCCGCCCCAATTAGGGCGCAGGCGAGAACCGCGTAACTTTGACCGCGCGTGATGCGCGGCGCGCGTCTAGGGTGAAACATGTGCCCCCCTCAGCGCGGTTTTGGGCTGTTCGTCGCCTTCCACATAGTCTCGCAGGGCTTTAGTCATTTCGGCGCGCAGAACCGTCCCATCCGCATTTAAATCGAACAACATAAGATAGCTGCCAATAGGGGCGATGTCGGATTTCATTCGGGCCGCCTTTAGGGCGCTTGCGAAATCATAGGCTTCGGCAAGGGAGATATACCCATCTTGATTTTTATCATGACTGAACAACCCGTCCAATCGCCGCGCCTTTTTATATCCATTGGGCAAGCGGGGCAGTACGGCAAATTCGGCGGGCGTAATCAGGCTATCGCCATTTAAATCGCTGGCCATGATATCCGAGAGGAATTGCGCGCGGGCAGCCGCGGCCTCGAGGTGGATATAGTTTTTCACGGACTCTGTGGTGACAGGTCCCGCGCGGCTAAAGCCATCATGCGCGCGTAAAATGCGCTGTGCGGTTTGTTTGGGATTGCGTTGAAAAGCTTTTTCTAAACTATCGTCAAAGCGCTGGGGCAGATCTACGGCGCGCGCACCTGTTGGCGTAAGAGCGGCGGATTGGGACCTCTCACCTTGGCATCCTAGGAGGAGTATCGCAGAAATGACCGCAAATGTCGTAAAAGTCTTTAACACATCTTTTAGTTGCATCAATCGGTAAATATCTTGTAAACGCGACGGAACCCTATAGGGGCGGACCGCAGAGACTACCCTTGTAAGATTCACGCGAGAGCGCATATGACAGAGTTCAAAACAGGCACAGTCGTCCGCCTAAAATCCGGCAGCCCAAAGATGACCGTGAAGGGCCGTGATGGCGGCACGCTTGACGGTGAGGGAGAAAATATTATCTGGGCGGTGCAATGGATTGACCGCAATGGGAAATTACAAAGCGATAGTTTCCACGAAGATATGCTCGATATTTTTGTACCTAAAGCAAGAGACGACCACGGCGCTAAACCGCGCCGCGATAAAAACCGCGACCCGAAATTTTATTGAGGGTTAGGCGGGCGCCGCAGCGCTTCCTGCGAGCAACCCGCCGTCCAGCATGAGTTCCGCGCCCGTCATATAAGCGGCTTCATCACTGGCGAGCATGAGCGCGACCGCTGCAACCTCTTCCGCTGTGCCGAAGCGCTTCAGGGGTGTGTCGGCGACAAAGCGCGCCATGCGGGCTTCGCGGTCAGCGCCCTGCCCTAACAGCGGCTCCCACATGGGCGTTAGAATGGCGGCGGGATGAAGTGAGTTACAGCGAATATTTAAGCCCTGCTGCGCGCAATACAGCGCGACGGTTTTCGTATGATTGCGAATGGCGGCTTTGGACGCAGCATAGGCGGCCGCGGCCGGGATGCCGACAAGACCCGAACGCGAGGAGATATTGATGATGGCGCCTGATCTCTTTTGTCGCATCACGCGAATAGCATAGCGGCAACCGAGGAAAGTCCCATCCGTATTTGTGCGGTGGACCCGCCGCCAGTCCTCTAGCGTCGCATGTTCAGGATCATGGGGCGCGGCGTTCGTTTCAAATCCCGTAATGCCCGCATTATTCACAACCACATCCATTTCAGGATAGTCTCTTGCAAGGGCCGTCCACTGGGACTCCTGCGCGATATCTAATTCATAGGACGTTCCGCCCAGCCGCTGGGCTGTGTCTTGTACCGCCGCATAATCAATATCTGAAAGGATAACTGACGCGCCTTCGCCGATGAAGGCGGCCGCGATGGCCTCGCCAATACCGCGCGCTGCGCCTGTGACGAGGCAGCGCTTATTCTCTAAACGTTTCATGTAATATTCCAATATGAGAGAGCCCCATTAACGGGGCTGAAAAAAGTCTAAGCGAAATGTTGGACTTAGTTGTTCATTGTCTCTCACCCTATTGGAGGGGTCACCTTAGGCTTGAGGTTTCGTTTTAGCAAGTGGATTGGGTTTGGATTTTGTCGGCATGGGTTTTGGCGGCTTGGATTTTGGCGGCGGCGTCTCATTTGACAGGCGCGCATTGACCAAATCTGGCGTTGAGAGGTCCACCCCTTCCGCAACAGAGGCCGCGAAGACAGCCTCATTCACCTTATATAGCGTGCCCATTAAATGCCGCCGAATTGTGGCCGTGACTTTGGTGTTGGGAATACGCTCCAGATAAGCCCACATTGTATATTCAAGCGCATAATCCCCCGCATTGGTCAGGGCCCATTCAAACGGCTTATTCTTATTTATTTTTATCTCATCATTGCCTTGGCAAGCTTCATAGCTGCGCGTGAACATATCGCCGATATTTTTCCGAAATGCGGCAAATTCCACCTCACGGGCCGTGCGGTCCTCGCTCAATTCGGGATAGCCAATATTATATTTAAAGGCCTGACGCACGCCGTCCGAGCTGGCAACACGCGAGAGATTATCAATGCGGCTTTGGATGAATTGCGTATTGCGCAGTAAGGTTCGCTGATTATGGCGTACATCATATAGCACAGCATAGATAAGCGTCACGCGCGCGATAATATATTCATTGGGATGCCCATCAATAACCACCACATCACCATCCACCAACATCTCACTATTGAGAATGATGAGTCCGCTGACAATATCCGGGGCCCAAATGGAGCTCGTGAAGCCAAGAAAGACCAGTAAAATTCCGATAATACCCGTTGTCTCCAGCAGGCTATTGGCCTCCCAGACCTGAATTAACGCATAGATGATTGTGAGAACAATCATGGCCAAAACCACGATATTCACAAGGCGCGAATTATAGGTTTCAATATAGGCGGTTTTTTCATCAATCTCCCGCGTTTTCCCGAAGCGTTTTCGCGTAAAGGTCCCGCTCGCACTGTAAAAAAAGACGCCCGTATAGATAATCATCAAACTGAGACCGAGCTTAATTAAATAGCCGCTCTCATAGCTGGCAAAGGTTTGGCGGATGCCAAAATCAACGACTTGCAACGCGAGCACCAGTAGGTTGAGCGCCTGCGCAATTTTTATCTTCGTTTTATTATCCTGCCCCGGCGCAATGAAATTGATGATAGGACGGGAGAGAAACAGGAGTATGATATTCAAAAAGAACAATACGCTTAACACAGGGCGGTCGCCCGATGTTAATTCAGTCAGCAATTCTCGTAAAAATTCCAAAACCCACTCCTCCTTACTGGGCCTTTGTAAACAGGGCGGCGATGAAAGACCAGAGCGCGGGCCGTAAAAGAGCTGCGCCGTAAATTTGACAAGCTCCCGCTTGCCGCCTACGCGCCGCCCTACTCCTTGGCCGTGACGGGCCTTTCTGCCGCTCGGACTGTGCCATGAAAACTTTTGCTGAGCTTGAATTGGCCGAACCCTTAGCGCGCGCGCTCAAAGACCTCGGCCATGATACGCCGACGCCCATCCAAGCCCAAGCCATCCCGCCCGCCCTAGACGGCCGCGACGTCATGGGCATTGCGCAGACGGGGACAGGCAAAACGGCGGGCTTTACCCTGCCGACCCTGACGCATATTTTTAACGAGGACCAAGACCCGCCCAAACGCGGCGCGCGCGTTCTGGCCCTTGCGCCGACACGCGAGCTTGCGAGCCAAATCGCAGAGAGCGTACGCAGCTATGGCCGCCACATGCCGCATCTCTCAGTCGCGTGCGTCTTTGGCGGCGTGCCGATTGCGCGGCAGATTAAGCGGCTGACGGGCGGAAATGATGTTTTGGTCGCGACGCCCGGACGGCTCATCGATTTGCTGGACCGCAAAGCCATTCGGCTCGATGAAGTTGAAGTTCTGATTTTGGACGAAGCCGACCAAATGCTGGATATGGGGTTTATCCATGCACTGAAGAAGATCGTGAAAGTCCTCCCGCGCGAACGCCAGACGCTCTTTTTCTCGGCCACCCTCGCCCCGAAAATCAAAACGCTGTCTAAGCAATTCCTCGATGACCCCGTCCATGTCTCGGTCACGCCCGCCAATAAAACGGCGGATAAAGTCACGCAGCGCATTTACAAAATGTCGCGCGGCGGCAAGCAAGACCGCCTCGCGGTGGAATTACTGCGCGAGGGCGTGGGCCGCTCTCTTGTCTTCACGCGGACGAAGCACGGCGCAGACCGCGTGGTCAAACGCCTCGCGAAAGTCGGCATTCGGGCCGTGGCTATCCACGGCAATAAAAACCAGAACCAGCGCACACGCGCGCTCGACGCCTTTAAATCTGGCGACGTACAAACCCTCGTCGCGACGGATGTGGCGGCGCGCGGGATTGATATTCCGCTCATCACCCATGTCTTTAATTATGAACTGCCCAATGTGCCCGAACAATATGTGCACCGCATTGGCCGCACCGCCCGCGCCGAAGCCGAAGGGATTGCCATTAGTTTCGTGGCTACGGAAAAAGACTCGGATGAAGCAAAATATCTGCGCGATATTGAAAAGCTCCTAAAGGTCAAAATTCCCGAAGGCGACGCGCCCGAAGATTTAGCCGAAGCCTTCAAAGCTATGCGTGCGCGCAAAGCCCTGCCCAAACCCGAAGCGCCAAAACCTGATGCGCGAAAAGGACGCGGGAAATCCAAGAAGAAAAAGAAAGCCCGTTTCAGCAAAGACCGCGAGAAAAAAGCCGGTAGCGAAAGCAAAAAAGGCGCGAGCCAAACACGAGGCCGCGGCAACCCGTCTCGTGCCCTCCCTAAAGGCGACGACGCGCCAACCCGCAATACGCCCTCAAGAGAGGGTCGCAGCCGCAAAGCTCCGACTAAGGACAGCGGCCCGAAGAAAGACGGCGGCAAACCCGCAAAAATGTCAGGCGCAGCCAGCACCGAAACGCGCGGCCGCAAAAAGACAGGCAGCAAATCCGCCCCGTCAGGCAATAGAGGTTCAGGCGGCGACGGCGCGCCCAAGAGACGGCGGAATAATCGGCGGAGAAAAGGCCCTGGCGGCGGGCCGAAGAGTGGTGATCGGTCATAAAATTTAGTTTGGGGCGAAGCTATAAATTTGCAGGATTATAGATAAATACCTTCATCCTACTGGTCCTCAGTGAGGCGACATTACGCTTTTCTATTTGCTTCTTGCTTAGCCCGCCTTAGTGCTCTTTTATTGACATATGGCCTGAGGTCACCGGCTCCCATCCCATTTGGCGAAAGCAGTATTGAACCCGGCGAGGCTTCAGCAATCGCCATCTCAATTTTTTCCCACCAATACACACAGTATGACATTTGATAATTCCTACCAGCTTGAGAAAACTTAGATGGCAGATAAATAGCAATTAGCCCTTTTTGAGAAATCTGACTAACAAGCGCCTCTCTGTCTAGCATGGCTCTATCGCCAGAAATAATTGCATTCCCGCCTGTTCGGGCAAATGTCGCTATCCAGTCCTCGTCTGCACGACCATTTAAATTTGCGGACCTAACGGTATCGAATTGCCAGTTGGGGCTAAGAAAATTCTCAGCAATTTGCCGTACAATCTTAGGCGAAATCATTTCGTCAGCGATAATCCTCAACCATCTAACCTAAGCTCAAAGTCCACGGCCTCTCGAACGAATTCTTCTTCGACTTCATACCAATCAGCAGCAGCGGCATAACTAAAAGCCTCAGCTTTGCAGATACCAAATAAGGCTTTAGTGGGAATCTTTATTGGCTCAATACTTGGTTGTCCGTGAGCTATACGAGGGTCAACGATAACATGTGGGTTGTCATTGGGTTCAGGCCGCCAGTTTTTTGCAAGCCCACTCGTCGGGTCAAACACAACACCCTGAGCTAGAAAGTCTTCCACAACTTCATAAAAAGACATTTGTCCAGTCAGCATATCTTCTAGTGAAGTATCGTTTTCTTCTCTGCTTACCTCACTAAATATTGACTTACGGTCAGTTTTAAATTTGACGTTTGAAAGCGCGAATGGATGTTCTGTATCGAGCCGCTCTCTTGCCTTTGCAGCAATCTTCCTCAAGTTTTGAAGACTAATGTTTTGTTTTCTGAAATAAGCAACAAATCGGATTTCCATTAAATCCCAAAAACCGACATCCCGTGTTTCTTTATATTGCTTTACAAGTGTGGGGCTAAAATTACCGTGCCCCAGCCAACGATGCACCATTGTTGAGCTACTAAGGCCAAGTAAACGACTTGCCTCAGAAGCGGTATAAAACCCGCCCACTAACGGTTTTGCCGTATTTATGTCGGTTGTCGCGACGTTCATCATAGTAGATTCTTATATGTTGCCATCAAAATATGCCACCGAAAAAAGTTTAAAGTCCTTTAAGGTTGTAGAAAAATCCAGGATTGATGTAGGATTTTAAGTGGCTCAAGCTACACACATAAACACTTGCCTGCGATGCCTTGAACGTCCTCTCATGCCGTTCCACATTTCAATACGTCGGGAACCCCATAAAACCGCTGTTTCAAAAAACATAATCCTCACATTCAAAACCCGTGTCACACTAAACGGGTTCTTTCGAACATAGGACAGGTGAGACGTCGCTTACTGGTTCGGGAGACGGTGGGTCTGAGCGACTGATAGTGACTTATCAGTAGGTGCCGGGACTTTAGGAGTGAGAGCCGATGCCTGGGGCCAGAGTTGCCTCAACTGGTAGGACAGACGGGCCGCTTCTTCAAAAACCATCGCCGCGTGGTTTGTGTATTCGTCTTACAATCGGATATACGGTCTTTGCGTAAAACACTTTTTTCTTTTTCGGTACTCCATCGTGAGGACCGACCACGCGGGCAGTCCTAACTTCCCGACTATGAGACTTCGGCAGACACTTAGATTGTCTGTGAGCTTATCCGCTTGCCTACACCTTCTCTGGCCGTGTGGCCCAATAGATAATCGCAATCAGCGGGAATTGTAGCGCGACTCTTATCCAGAGCGCGGCGGGACTGGCGGCCGTATCGCCAAAGGGAATACCCGCCATCGCCATGTAAATATTTGCGGGTAAGACCGCCAATAGAAAGAGACCCAAAATGATGCCCACACGCGGACGGAAATGCGGACAGAGCAACATCACCCCCATCGCAATTTCCATAAGACCCGTCACCCACACAATGAGTTTTGGGAACGGCAGACCCGGCGGAACGATGGCGGCGAAATCGTCAACGGCGACAAAATGCATGACGCCCGCCGCCACAAAGAACAGACAGAAAAAGACGCATAGCCCGTGTTTGATTACCCTCACCATAATGCGACCTTACCTCTGCGCTGCGGCGAGTCAAAGTCATCTTGCGCGGCCTCGCTGATTTCGCTATTCCATCGTTTTGCACGGACCCGCCCCATGCCACATTTCATCTCTCTTGCTGATATTCCTGCCGCAGAGCTGCGCGCCATTTTGGATGACGCCCATGCGATGAAAGCCGCCCGTAAAGGTCAGGCCAAAGGCAGTATCGACCCTCGCCCCGCGCTGCACGGCGAAACGCTGGCGATGATTTTCGAGAAAGCTTCGACGCGCACGCGCTTCTCCTTCGAGCAAGGCCTACGCCAGCTCGGCGGGACCTCTATTGTGGCGGGTGCCAATGATATGCAGCTCGGGCGCGGAGAAAGCGTGGCTGACACGGCGCGTGTATTATCCCGTTTTGTCGATGCAGTGATGATCCGCTCTAACGCCCATAGCACCATTACGGATTTCGCCGAGCATGCGGATATTCCCGTGATTAATGGCCTGTCTGATCATAATCATCCGTGTCAGATTATGGCCGACCTCCAAACCCTAGAGGAACGCGGCGTGACCCTGAAAGGGGCGAAGCTGGCATGGATTGGCGATGGCAATAATGTGCTGGCGAGTTTCGTCAATGCGGCCCCCGCCTTTGGCTTTGAGCTACGGATAAGCTCGCCTGAAGGCTACCGCCTGGAGGAAAATCCAAAGACGCGGGGCCTGATTAAAGCCGCCCGCAATAAGGGGGCAGTTATTCACGACGGGCTAAGCCCCGACGCGGCAGCGGAAGACGCAGATGCGCTGATTACGGATTGCTGGGTGTCTATGGGCGATACAGATAAGGCGGAGCGGCTCAAAGCGCTGGGGCCCTATCAGATTGACGCGGCCCGCATGGCGCGCGCGAAAAAAGACGCGCTTTTCCTACATTGCCTGCCCGCCTATCGCGGCCAAGAAATGACGGCAGAGGTCTTGGAGTGCCCGCAAAGCGTGGTCTGGGATGAAGCCGAAAATCGGCTCCATGCGCAAAAGGCTGTCGTGAAATGGTGTCTTGGAAAGTAGTGTTGGGAAATAGGTTTGGAAAAATAGGTATTAACCAAACGGAAAGCGGACATGAAAACATCGACGGCCACGCGTATTAATGCCCCTGCCGCAACTATCTTCCTTTGGCTGGAAGATAAGGACCGTCTTCAAAAATGGGTACCTAACCTCGCCGAGGATGAGGTCATCCTCGACACGCCAGAAAAAATTGGTTCGCGCTTTCGGCAGGTCTTCCTTGAGAAAGGCCGCGAGATGGAGATGACGGGCGAGATTACAGCCTATGAGGAAAATGCCCGCATGCGCGTGTTCATGACGGGCCAAATGTTCAATCTGGATGTGGACTATGTCCTGACGGCGGTGTCCGATGCGCAAACAGATGTAAGGCAAGACACAGATATTGCGTTCAAGGGATTTCTAAAACTCTTCGCCCCGCTCATGATTTTGATGTCAAAACTCTCAAGCCAAGACCCGCAAGCCGACGCCCATGCCAAGCTAAAGGCGATGGCTGAAGCCGAATATCAGGCGGAGTCAAATTAAGCCGCGACTCGCGAATGATAGCGCCACTGATTGCCACGCTTTATTTCACTCTAGCTGCCTTCGTTCAGGCGTAGCCAATCTCGCCGGGGCAGACCATAGAGCTGATCAAGGAACTCAAGTTGCAGTCCAATGGGGCGGGAATGGGGGCTATTCCACATCATGGCAATGCCGGCTTGCTGTTCGGGGTCAAACAGGACCAGGGCGCGGTAGCCTTGCACGCCGCCGCGATGTCCGACGACCTTTCGCCCATGATAGTCATAGACGCGCCAGCCCAGACCGTAATGCGCATTTTTCATGTCGCTATATCTGCGGTTCAAAAAGTTCTGCTCGGAGCGCGTCTCCACTACTGGCGCTTGCATGGCTGATAAACGTTCAGCCGGGATTTGCGCGCTTTCGGGGAACTGCGCTGTCATCCATTTCGCGAGATCGCGCACCGAGGAATTCACACCCGCGGCGGCAGGAACGCGGTAATAGGTCGGCTTCACTTGGGAAATCGCTTTCCCATAGCGGCCATGGGGGCGGGCCCAGTTTTTATTCCTCACCAGACCTTCCAAGGTCACGCTGGCAGTATCCATTTCTAAGGGGTCAAAAATACGCGTTTTCAATACGCTCTTATAGGGCAGACCCGTTTGGCCTTCGATAATTTCTGCCGCAGCATCATAGGCCACATTTTGATAGGTATGGCAGGTGCCAGGCGCACACAACAGATTGACCCCTGATAGAGCGCGGCGGGTTGATTTTGCGGGATGCCCCGCCTCTATGCGGTTATCATAGGCATTTCGAACAATACCAGTTTGATGCGACAATAGATGGGTGAGGTTGACCGTCTGACTATCGGGCCCGGGTAAATCTAATGAGGGCGCTAAGGCTTCGGCGGAGTCCGCAAGGCTGAGTTTATCATCCTCAACCAGCGACAACAGCGTATTGGCTGCCACCCCTTTGGATAGGCTCGCCCACCGAAAAACCGTGTCTTCCGTGACAAACTCACCGCTATCGCGCAGGGTTTCGCCATATCCTTTAGCGAAAGTCGTCTCACCATTTTCGACAATGGCGACCGCCAGTCCCGTCATTTCATATTGAGTCATCAATGCGCCAGCGCGGCGATCAATCTCAGCGATGTCGATTTGCGCGGCCGCTGGCGTCACCCAAAAGAGCGCGAGTATAAAGAGGAGGCGTTTCAAGGCGGTGGCTGGAGTCCCTAGCAAATGAGCATTGTTACGTGAAAACTGAAAAGCCGATTAGGTCGCAAAAATCCAAATCAGCAAGCCAGCCCCTAATAGTAAGCGGTAAATCATGAAAGGAAAGAAGCCAATCCGTCCTACCCACTTCATAAACAGTGCAATACAGGCATAGGCCGTCACAAAAGACAGGCCTGCCACAACGAGGCCGTTCATCAATGTTGCAGAGTGGGCCGTTTTCTCAGCCCCCATCAGCTTCAACATGGCATATAGGCCGCCCGCGCCGATTATGGGTAAACTCATGAGCATAGAAAAACGTGCAGCGGCTTCTCGCGATAGTCCCAAGACACGGCCTGCTGTCATTGTAATTCCAGAGCGTGAAGTTCCAGGAATGAGCGCCAAGGATTGCGCCAGACCCATAGTGACAGCGCCGCCCCAGCTTAACGCTTTGACAGGCTTATCTGATTTTGCTTTCACATCGGACAGCCAAAGCAACACACCAAAGACTATCGTTGTAAAGGCAATAATTAGCGGGGACCGCAGCAAATCATCCCATCCCTGAGAGGCCAATAGAAACCCTAAGAACAAAGCTGGCGGCGTGGAAATTATGAGATTTAATGCTAAGGCACTGTTGGTATTTAGCTTTCGCTGCAGCAAATCGAGCGAACCTCTCAATATATCCGCGACATCTTTGCGAAAATAGAGAAGAACAGCGAAAAGCGACCCAAAATGGGCCATCACATCGATTAGAGGACCTTGATCGGGCCATCCGAGGAGCTGCGCAGGCAAGATGAGATGGGCCGAGCTACTGATGGGGAGAAATTCCGTCAGTCCTTGAATAAGCGCTAAAACAATAAGATGAAGCCAAGACATAGTTCGCTTTATGGGGTCAGGGTTAAAGTTTTCTTTGGAATGGAGATATGTCCGAGTGAATTTTCAGAAAATATCATGATTTCACATTATGAGTAAAAATGGCTTTCCTCCAAAATATCCCTCGATTTATATAAAAATTTAATAAAAACAATATTTTGAATGAATTCATATTTCGAAATTATATCCCCATTGGACAAATTGTCGCATCTTGTGCAATCTAAAATCTCTCTGTATAGGCCCCGCAGAAATTAAGGAATCTGCCAAAATGGCCAAAAAAGACACATCATCCCCCGCCCCTGCTTCATCCGTTGCGAAACGTAAGATGCTACAATTCGTCAATACGCCGCGCGACATGCCTCTCAAACGAGACGCTGACGTCCGTAATGAGGATTATCTGGAGATTTACGGCGATTATATTGGCGAAAAAGCTCAAGAGCAGGCCTCGCGCTGCAGCCAATGCGGCGTGCCCTTCTGCCAGAACCATTGCCCGCTGCAGAACAACATCCCTGACTGGCTCAAACTGACAGCTGAAGGCCGCACGCAAGAAGCTTGGGAAGTCTCCAATGCGACTAATAATATGCCAGAAATTTGCGGGCGCATCTGTCCGCAAGACCGCCTCTGCGAAGGCTCCTGCGTGATTGAGCAATCTGGCCACGGCACTGTAACCATTGGCTCCGTTGAACGGTTTTTATCAGATACAGCTTGGCAAGAAGGCTGGATTCAGCCTCTCAGTCCTACGAAAGAACGGGCGCTATCCGTTGGGATTATTGGCGCAGGTCCCGCGGGTCTAGCGACGGCCGAGCAACTGCGCGAAGAAGGCTGGCAAGTCACAGTTTATGACCGCCACGACCGCGCGGGCGGTTTGCTAATATACGGCATCCCAAACTTCAAACTCGACAAATCTATCGTCGAGCGCCGCGTAAAGCGCCTAGAAGAAGGCGGCATTACATTCGTTCTAAATTGCGATGTCGGCACCGACATTAGTTTCGAGAAATTGCGCGAAAAGCATCAAGCGGTTCTCATTTCAACGGGCGTTTATAAAGCCCGCGACCTGACGGTTCCGGGCGCTGGCGCGGACGGCGTTGTGCCTGCCCTTGATTTCTTGATCGATAGCAATCGCCGCGGATTGGGCGACAAAATCTCATCGGAAACTGCCGATGGGAAAAAAGTTGTCGTAATTGGCGGCGGTGATACGGCCATGGATTGCGTGAGAACCGCCGTGCGCCAGGGCGCGTCCTCTGTAACCTGTCTATACCGCCGCGATCACGCCAATATGCCAGGGTCTCGCCGCGAGACAGCTAATGCGCAGGAAGAAGGCGTTACATTTGAGTGGCTCGCCTCACCTAAGGCCGTTCACGACACAGATGGACGCGCGAGCAAGCTCCGCGCAGACCGTATGCGCCTCGGCCCAAAAGACGCCTCTGGCCGTCAGTCTCCTGAAACGACGGGCGAAGAGTTTGATATCGATGCAGATATTGTCATTAAAGCGCTCGGTTTTACACCAGAAGATATGAAGGCTCTTACGCCAGAACTCACGGTGACGCGTTGGGGCACGCTACGCGTGAACCCGCTCACATTTGAAACAAACCTCCCTGGTGTTTACGCCGCTGGCGACATTGTCCGCGGCGCCAGCCTTGTGGTTTGGGCCATTCGCGAAGGCCGCGACGCCGCCGTTGCCATGCATAAATATCTGCTGGGCCTAGAACGTGCGCAAATGCTCGAGGCTGCAGAATGAGTAAAGATATCCAACACGGCCAAACAAACCAAACCCTAAAACACGCAAGACCTTCAATGACCGATCAAAATAACTGGCTCAATGATTACACAGCTAAACGCGAGGCGTTAATCGCGACAAATGCCTATGACCCCGCGCATGAGCGCGCTAATTGCGGCGTGGGTCTCGTCGCGTCCGTTGACGGTACACCACGGCGCGATGTCGTCGAGAAGTCCATTCAAGCGCTGAAAAATGTTTGGCATCGGGGCGCGGTGGACGCCGATGGTAAGACGGGTGACGGTGCAGGCATCCGTCTTGACATTCCACAAGAATTTTTCCGCGCCCAAGTCGAGCGCACAGGCCATAAACCTGCTAATGTAAAAATTGCGGTTGGCATGATTTTCTTACCGCGCACAGATTTTGGCGCGCAAGAAGCCGCTCGGACGATTGTTGAAACTGAACTGCTCAAAGAAGGCTTTTACATCTACGGATGGCGGCAAGTCCCAATCGATGTGTCCATTATTGGTGACAAAGCGAAAGCTACCCGTCCCGCGATTGAGCAAGTCATGTTCCGCGACCCCAAGGGACGCAAAGGCAATACATTAGAGCGCGAACTTTATATTGTCCGCCGCCGTATTGAAAAGCGCGTCATTGAAGCCGCTATTCCAAGCTTTTACGTCTGCTCTCTCTCGGTTCAGACAATCATTTATAAGGGTATGTTCCTTGCCGAGGACATCGATAATTTCTTCCTCGACCTGAAAGATGAGCGCTTCATTTCGCGTGCGGCGATTTATCATCAGCGCTTTTCAACCAACACCTTCCCGTCTTGGAAACTCGCACAGCCGTTTCGCATGCTTGCCCATAATGGTGAGATCAATACGCTGAAAGCTAATGTCAATCATATGAAAAGCCATGAAATTAAAATGGCCTCTTCTGCTTTCTCGGACCGCGCCGAAGACGTAAAACCTGTCATCCAAAAAGGAAGCTCAGACTCTGCGGCCTTAGATGCTGTTTTTGAGCTGCTCGTGCGAGCAGGACGCACAGCCCCCATGGCAAAGACATTGCTCGTACCCGAAGCCTATTCCAAACGCAGTGAGCTAATGCCTGAAAGCTGGCGCTCACTTTACGAATATTGCAATGCGGTTATGGAACCTTGGGACGGTCCCGCCGCCCTTGCGGCCTATGACGGACGCTGGGTTATGGCGGGTCTTGATAGGAACGGTCTTCGCCCTCTGCGTTTCTCACTATCGAAAGATGGCATCCTAGCCGTTGGCTCCGAAACGGGCATGTGTCCGATGGATGAAGCCGACATTGTAAAGCGCGGCGCGCTGAAACCTGGCCGAATGATTGCTGTCGATTTGGAAGAGGGTAAATTTTATAACTCCAGTGAAATTATGGACGAGTTGGCCAATAAGAAGCCTTATAAGAAATGGCTCGAAAAATCGCTGAACCTGGACGAAAAGCTCGCAGGGCCAGAAAGCGTGACACTTACCGGTGAGGCGCTTGCGCGCCGTCAAATGTCCTGTGGACAGACCTTAGAGGATTTAGAGCTCATCCTGTCTCCCATGGCCGAAATGGGCAAAGAGACCGTAGGGTCTATGGGGGATGATACGCCGCTGGCTGTTCTGTCAGACATCTACAGACCGTTAAGCCATTTCTTCCGTCAAAACTTCAGCCAAGTGACCAACCCCCCAATCGACCCGCTTCGGGAAACACGGGTCATGGGTTTGAAAACCCGCTTTAGAAATTTACGAAACATCCTCGCTCAGGCAGGCACGCAAACGAAAGAGATGCTGGTTCTCGAAAGTCCTGTGATGACAACAGGCATGTATGAGCGCTACGTCAAAATGGTTGGGGACAAGAAAGTCTGCGTCATTGATTGCACCTTTGATCCAAATGAAGCGCGGGCCAAACCCGGCGGGCGAACCCTCAAATCTCTTCTCGCGCGCATCAAACAAGAAGCCGAAGACGCCGTGCGTAGCGGCATCGAAGACATTGTCTTATCTGACGAATTTACAGATGAACATAAAACCGCGGCGCCGATTATCTTGTGTGTTGGCGCCGTACAAACGCATCTTGTCGCGCAAGGATTACGCTCATCTTGTTCAATCCTTGTCCGCTCGGCAGAATGTTTGGACACCCATTATTTTGCCGTATTAATTGGCGCCGGGGCAACCGCCGTTAATGCCTATATGGCACAAGATTCTCTGTCGGACCGCGTGAAGCGGGGCTTACTAGATATGTCGACTGACGAAGCCGTGGCGCAATATAAAAAGGCGATTGAAGGCGGACTTCTGAAGATTATTTCGAAAAACGGAATTTCCGTTATCTCTTCTTATCGCGGCGGAAATAATTTCGAAGCGCTGGGCTTATCTCGCGCGCTTGTGGGGGAAAATTTCCCAGGCATGACTAGCCGTATTTCAGGTATCGGGTTGGCAGGTTTGGAAATCAAAACCATCGACGCACATGAAGCCGCCTATGAAAGCTCCGTTGTGAGGCTGCCTGTTGGCGGGCTTTACCGCGTCCGTGCAAAGGGGGAACGTCACGCTTATCAGGCGGACATGATCCATATGCTACAAGAGGCCACAACGCGGGGTGACTATGAGCTGTACCGCAAATATGCGGAGGTCGTGAACAACCAAGCCCCGATACAAATTCGGGATTTGTTGGACTTCAAATCGGCAGAGAAAACGCTTCCATTGAACCGGGTTCAATCCGTAAATGAAATTCGCCACCGCTTCTGTACGCCGGGTATGTCACTGGGCGCGCTCTCACCCGAGGCGCATGGCACGTTGAATATCGCTATGAACCGTATCGGCGCAAAATCAGTTTCAGGCGAAGGCGGCGAAGACCGCGCGCGCTATAAGCCGCTTCCCAATGGCGATAATCCAAACTCAGCCGTAAAGCAAATTGCGTCAGGCCGTTTTGGCGTAACAGCGGAATATCTAAATCAGTGCCGCGAGATTGAAATTAAAGTCGCACAAGGCGCTAAGCCGGGCGAAGGCGGACAGCTTCCGGGCTTTAAAGTCACGGAGATGATTGCCAAATTCAGAAATGCGACACCGGGCGTGACATTAATTTCCCCGCCGCCGCATCATGATATCTATTCCATCGAGGATTTGGCGCAGCTGATTTATGACCTTAAGCAAATTAACCCGACCGCTCGCGTCGCCGTTAAACTCGTCGCGTCGTCCGGCGTGGGTACGATTGCAGCAGGCGTCGCGAAAGCCAAAGCTGATACTATCCTTATCGCGGGCCATAATGGGGGAACAGGCGCCTCTCCGAATACCAGTCTGAAATATGCGGGTATCCCATGGGAGTTAGGCCTATCCGAAGCTCATCAGGTCCTCACGCTGAATAATTTGCGAGACACGGTCACGCTACGGACTGATGGCGGATTAAAAACAGGCCGCGACATCGTGATTGCTGCGCTTCTCGGCGCGGAAGAATATGGGATTGGGACATTATCCCTCGTCGCTATGGGCTGTATTATGGTGCGTCAGTGCCACTCAAACACCTGCCCTGTAGGTGTGTGTGTTCAAGACCCTGCCTTGCGTGAAAAATTCACAGGCACGCCTGAAAAGGTCATCAATCTCATGACCTTTATCGCTGAAGATGTTCGCCAAATTTTGGCGCAAATGGGCTTTGGGTCTCTAGATGAAATCATTGGACGCACAGACCTTTTGGCGCAGGTGAGCCGCGGCGCAGAAAATCTGGACGACCTCGACCTCAATCCTGTTTTGGCGCAAGTCGACAGAACCCGGGTGAATGATAGCCGTCACGGCCGTGTCGACGTACCTGACACGCTTGACCCGCAAATCATCAAGGATGCTGCGCAGTTATTTGAGCGGGGTGAGAAAACCTATTTAACCTATTCAATACAGAACACGCATCGCGCAGTCGGTACACGAACCAGTTCTCATATTTATCAAAAATTCGGTGCAGACGGCGCGCCAGCGGGGCATCTAACGGTGCGTCTACGCGGTTCAGCAGGACAATCACTCGGCGCATTTGGTATGACGGGACTACGGCTTATCGTAGACGGTGACGCTAATGATTATGTCGGAAAAGGCCTGTCTGGCGCCGAAATCATTGTCGCCCCTCAAGGCCGCACACCGATAGACCCTCACGCCTCAGCCATTATCGGCAACACATGTTTGTATGGCGCAACAAAAGGTACCCTAATGGCAGCGGGCCGTGCAGGCGAACGCTTTGCAGTTCGTAACTCTGGTGCTGAAACTGTTGTCGAGGGTTTGGGCACAAATGGCTGCGAATATATGACGGGCGGCACAGTTGTCGTACTAGGCTCGGTCGGCGATAATTTTGGCGCAGGCATGACGGGCGGTATGGCCTATCTGTATGATATTGACGACGAGTTTGAGAAAGCGGTCAATCCAGATAGTGTTGTGTGGCAGCGTTTCGGCAGCGAACATTATGAAGAACAATGTTTGGAACTTATCCGCAAGCACGCCGCCCAAACAAATAGTGGGTTCTCCAAGAAAATACTGAATGATTGGGAATTTGTGCGTACGAAATTCTGGCAAGTCGTTCCAAAGGAAATGCTCAATCGTTTGAACGTACCGCTGCAAGACGCCGCAGAATAAAAAAGCCCGGTCAATGATCGGGCTTTTTCTTTATCTTGCTCGCGGATATTAATTTGTTTCTACTTCGATGCCGCCATCACTGAAATCAATCGTAAGATCTGGATCATTGCTCGGCGCAAACATGAAGTAGGCCATGACAGCCACCGCCACAACGAGACCGCCGATAATTAGGTAAAGGCCTTTCCCGCCCCCGCTGTTATCTGCCATAGAATTCTCCTTTTTTATCTATTCCAGTCTCTCGAACGTCCAACAGACTGAGGAGTTCCTCGACTTTCAAAAATTGCAGGAGAAATTATCATCTTAGCGTTTCTTCAAGGCCGCGGCCAACTCTGCCGCCTTTGCCTCTTTCAATGCCGCGCAAAGCTCAATGCTCTCCAAGGTCTGCGAGAGACTACGTTCATATCCTGGCATGAGAGCGGCATTTGCCTCGATAAAATTACGGACATCGTCTCGGCGGTCGAGCGAACAAAAATTACGCCCCGCCCCTGGTAAGCCGCCTTTGCGAACATCGGGGACTTTTTTAACATAGGTCTCAAGGTTCGTTTCGAGCCAATCCCATGTCTGCTCACCATAGGTGTCAGAAGCCAGTAGACCGTTTAAAACCGTACCCGCTTGACGGCCCGTTAAAGGACTCTCCTCTGAGAGAACGATATCTGCGAGAAGCTTTTTATAGACACCTTCATCTTGGGTCGCCGCCAAGGCGCTTGCCGCGGAGCCTTTCTCTAGGGACGACCCATTTGCCGCCAACTTTAACATTGGCGCATAGGCCGCTTCGCCAGCGCTGCGCATAGTCTCTCTTAGGGCCAGACCTAACATATTCGGCGCGAGCGTAGATTTATCGACGGCCCCATCGAGACCTAAATATTTACGGCCTTGCTTGATCATCAAATCTCGAATTTCAGTGTCTTGACCCGTTCGTACCAATAATCCCGCCAAGGTCGGCGCGAGAAGATTACCTTCAACCGTATCCGTGCCGACAATCCGCTGATAGCGCGCCTTATACGTCTTTTGAACATGCCGCGCGAGATCGTCAGTACTGTCTGAAATTTCGCTACGCATAAATCCTAACAGACGTGTCGAGCCGGATGCCACATCATATTCTGGGTGGGCTGCAAAGGCTTGCATGCCGTCCAAGAAGACATCCGCTTCCACTTCGCCCGCGCGGAACGCCGCCACCAAACTATCTTGCGCGGTCAATGCCTCGCGCGTGTTGAGTTGATCGAGATTACCCAAAAGCTTCGCCCATGCGAAGCTATCCATCGTATACCGATAATAGCCGGCACCATCCTGGTTGAGGCTAACCCAATCTACAGTCCCAGGAATTTTTATCTGAGTTTCATTTTCATCCAATAAGGTACAATTCTTCCCGACTTCGCCATTTTGACCATAGGCAATACAGACAGGAATTTTCCAGCTCTGTCCTTGCTCAATCTTTGAGCCCAGCGGCGCATAGCGTTTTTGGCTGAGCACTATGCCCGTAAAAGCGCCTGTCCCCTTGGCTTGATCCGTAAAGATTTTCGCTTTGACGAGCGGTAGTCCAGGTTGATCCACAAAGCTCTTCATAGCTTCGACGACGTTAGGATTTCCAGAGCCATCCGCTATAGATTGGAAAAAATCATCCCCGGTCGCGACGCCGTCTGCGTAGCGTTCCATATGAAGTCGCACACCTTTTTGGAAAGCCTCTTCGCCCACGAAACTTTCAAACATGGACAACACGCCGCCGCCTTTGCGGTAGGTAATTCCGTCAAATTGATCCATGACATTTTCAGAGCGCGTGAGAGGCTCTCGCACTTTTCGTGTCGTAGAGAGCGTATCAATATTCATCGCGCCTAGCGCGCTATTGAGGGTGTTGCGGTCATAATTCCCATCAGGATAGGCTAGCGCCGTTCCCTTATTGCCAGCCCATGTCGCAAAGGCCTCATTCAGCCAAATATCTTCCCACCAGACGGGGGTGACCAAATTCCCAAACCATTGATGCGCGAGCTCGTGGGAATGCACCCCATTATAGGCGCGCTTCTGACGGAGCGGTGAATTTTCATCCAAGAGGAGGAGATATTCGCGGTAAACAATGGCTCCAGGGTTTTCCATTGCCCCAAAGGCATAATCAGGCGCCGCAATTAAATCGAGCTTCTCATAGGGATAAGGACTGCCGAAATATTCTTCTAATGCCGTCAGAATAGGTTCCGTACCCGCTAGCGCATATCTAACTTCCTCGCCTTTGCCTTTTGCCGTCAGGCCCCGCAATCTCAGCGGCGTTTTTCGAATAGAATTTGGCGGAATATCTCCGTAATCTACAACATCATAAGGCCCCACAGCAAAGGCAATTAAATAGGTGGGCAAGGGACGCGTTTGTGCAAATTGGTGTTTCGTCCAGATCTGTCCGTCTATCTCAATATTTGTAGTTTCCGTTTTTGGCGTATTGGAAATGACAGTTTCCTCAGCGGGAGACGTGATGGACAGTGTGAAGGGCACTTTGAATTTTGGTTCATCAAAACTCGGGAAAGCTTCGCGTGCGCCCAGCGGTTCAAATTGGGTAACGATATATGCGTCGTCTCCGCGCCGGACCTGATAAGCTGAATTGAGATTCTGGTTGTAGGGCGTTTCATACGCAAGGGTAATTGTTCCTTCACCTTCTGGAATACCTTCCTCAGATGTCAGATAGGCAATACCCGAGGGGGCTTCCGACAGCGGGACAGCCGTGAAGGTCAAGTCTTTTACCGTCCCATCCTTATAGGCAATGCGAGCCGAATTAACGGTCATTTCTTTCGCATGAATCCAAATTCGCCCGTCATTTTCATTGACCGCTACATCAATCGCAACGGTGCCGGACATACCCTCCTGCTGCGGGTCAATTTGCATATCAATGCGGTAAGCCCTCGGCGAAACGATATCTGGTAATTCCGCGTGAGGGACAGCCTTACCTATCTGAGCGTTACGCGATGATGCCACCACTTCAGCGCCTTCGGTCAAAACCTTATCCGCTGCCTGCTCGCAGCCCGCCAGTAACAAACAAGTCAGGCTCACTGACGCCAGAATTTTACTTAACCGCATAATACACACCCTACCGAAACGTTTTATCGCGACTAGCCTAACTACAGAAGCAAATCATCCTAAATTGTTTTGCAACTGTGCGAAAATCAAACTCGCCATTTGTAAAGTTATGGTATAACACCTCTAAGATGAGCGCAAATAGCGACATATCCGAGAGCGACCTCAAAGCCGTCGCAGATGATCGTTTTGATCAGCCCAATCGCCGTGGACGCCCGGGACGGCTTCCGCCTGACCATTCCACTATCATCACGCGGCGCATCACAGCCTTAGCGGTCGGACTTGGCGTGGTAATGGCTGTTGGAAAATTCTTCCTATGGAGCGAGACGGGCAGCGTCGGAGTTTTGGCCTCACTCGTCCATTCCGCCCTCGATATGTTTGGCGCTATTGCAAGCTTTGTGGCGGTTCGCTTTGCGGCAAGAAAGCCTAATTCAGACTATAGATTTGGGTTTGGCAAAGCCGAGAGTTTCTCCGCTGTTTTTCAGGTTTGCCTCATTGTGCTTGGGGCGGCTCACCTGCTTCAAGAGGTATTCGGCCATATTGGGCATAGTCATGGTCACGGCATTTCGCAGACAGGCCCGGCGATTATGGTCCTTATTATTTTTATTGCCCTAACCCTGTGGTTAATCATCGCCCAAAGCTGGGCCATTCGCGCCACGGGCTCCATTGCGGTACGCGGTGACCGCGCGCATTATATTGCCGATTTACTGGCCAATATTTTCGTTATTATTGGCATAGCTGTCGCCAGCTATACGCCTTTTGCTTGGGCCGACGCGCTTGTGGGAGGCCTTATGGCGCTTTGGCTGCTCTACACAGCCTTCAAAATTGCTCAGCTTGCCTGGGGTCAACTTATGGACCGCGAGCTTAATCCAGATGAGCGGCGCACCATTGAGCGCCTCGCAATGGCAGACCCGCAAGTTCGGGCTGTCACAGATCTGCGGACACGCGCGGCTGGGCCGCATCTGCACATCCAAATGCGCCTTGACCTCGACGAGACATTGACACTTTCTGAAACACATGACCTCATTCTAGCCGCTGAGCAGCGTATCACGGTGGCTTTTCCTGCCGCGGATGTCTTGATTTACCCACATCCAGCGGGGTGCGGGCATAGTCATGGAAACGCCCTGTTTCATACGCCTGCATAATAAGACAAAAAAGCCTCGCGGCGTTAAGGCTTCATTTGCCATGTTTCCGTATCACGCAATTTATGCGGACGCTTTATCATTTCCCCCTGCACCCGCCTTCCCGAATGGCGCGCATTGCCTTAGCCGAGAAGAAATTGAAGGTGCGAGAGCTAGTCGTCAATCCTTGGCAGCTAGAACCTGAGTTCACGGCCCTCACAGCCGAGGCGATGCCGCCCGTCTTAATCGACTTAACGCAACATGGCACGCTGACGATTAGCGGCGCGCGCGCCATTACCGAATATGCGAATGATGGTTCAACCCGCAATCCACTCCTTTCAGACGATTCCTTTGAGCGCGCCGAAGCCCGCCGCATTTGCGCCTGGTTCGCTGAGCGTTTCACCGCAGAAGTTGACGCCTATATCCTAAGCGAAAAAGTCGAACGCGCCGTCCTATCACAAACGCAATATGACATCGGGCCCGCAGACCCAAAAATCCTACGCGAAGGCCGTGTGTATTTAGCGGAGCATCTAACTTATCTGACATCACTTCTAGAGAAACGCGATTGGCTGGCGGGCCGCAGATATTCACTCGGCGATATAGCCGCGGCAGCGCATTTATCTTGCCTCGATTTTCTGGGTGAAATCCATTGGCGGGAGTATCCCATCTTGAAAATGTGGTATCAGAAAATCAAATCTCGACCGGCTTTCCGTCCCGTATTAGGGGACAGACAACCCGGCCTGCGAGCGCCGCGTCATTACACCGATTTAGATTTTTAAACCGCCCATGCCCAATCCGCTGAAAGCTTTCTCTAAACGCGCAGAACGGCTCGGCTTTACCTCTCCCTATGTAGCCGACCTTTCCAAATTTGGCGAAGATGCGGGGGACGGCCTCCGCTCTGCCATTGCGGCAGGCCATCACGGATCCATGGCGTGGCTGGCAGAGACGGCCTTCCGGCGTTCCCATCCGCAAAACCTGTGGCCTGAGGCCAAATCCGCCGTTATCTTGGGTATGAATTACGGTCCCGAAACCGACCCCATGGTGACACTGAACAAGCCAGAGCTTGGCACGATTTCCGTCTATGCGCGGGGCCGCGATTATCATGATTTGATGAAAGGCCGCCTCAAAGAGCTCGCGGGACTCCTCGCCCGCGATACGGACGCAGATGTGAAAGTCTTTGTCGACACAGCTCCGCTCATGGAGAAACCTCTGGCTATGGCCGCTGGTCTTGGCTGGCAGGGCAAGCACACAAATCTTGTTAGCCGCGAGTATGGCTCTTGGCTCTTTATCGGCGCCGTCTTGAGCGCCGCCGCGCTTACCCCAACCCCGCCAGAGCTGGACCATTGCGGGTCTTGCCGCGCCTGTCTGGATGTCTGTCCAACCGACGCTTTCCCCGCACCTTACAAATTAGACGCAAGGCGTTGCATTTCCTATCTCACGATTGAACATGCCGGTCCCGTGGCGGAGGACTTGCGCGCCAAAATGGGCAATCATATTTATGGCTGCGATGATTGCCTGGCCGCCTGCCCGTGGAATAAGTTTGCCCAAATCGGACAAGAAATTAAACTCGCCGCCCGCGACGACCTAAATGCGCCAAAGCTCTCAGAACTCGCGCAGCTCGGCGAGGCAGAGTTTCGCAAACGCTTTTCTGGCTCTCCCATCAAACGCATTGGCTGGCCTCGCTTCCTACGCAATGTGCTCTACGCGATTGGCAATAGCGGCGATCCAGAGCTTCGCCCCATCGCCGCCACCTATGCCGCCCATGAAGACGCCGTGGTCGCCGACGCAGCAAATTGGGCTGTCACCCGATTAAGTTCAAATTAGTATCGCCTTTCAAATTGTCTTGAAGTTTCGAATTTACAACCCTAACGAAATGAGGGGATGAGCTTTGAGACTGAAAATATCAATGATAGCGGCGCGAGACCTGTGTCTAATTCTGATGTCCCGCTTGCCGATGCCGCCGCCCCTCACCTCTTTTTAAAACTCCTTTTTAGCCTCTGCCTCCTTGGCTATTTAACGTGGGCAATCCTACAACCCCGCGCCGCTTTTAAAGGCCTCTTCGCGAGCGCGGCGTGGCTAAGCGTCGTCTATGCCCTGTTTCGTATGGCCGCGATTTTAACGGCGAAACCCCAAGATTACGGCCTGAAATCGCTCTCGGATGATCTCCCCATTTACACGGTTCTCGTCCCGCTCTTCCACGAGTCTCAAATGATCCCGCAGCTCCTGGACGGCCTTGAGACACTCAATTACCCGCGTGAAAAATTAGATATCGTCCTCATCACCGAAGCCGTTGATCCCCTCACCACGGCGACGGTCACGAGCGCCCTTCGCCCGCCCTTTCGCCAAGTCATCGTCCCACGGGGCAAGCCCCAGACTAAACCGCGTGCGTTGAACTACGCTCTGCAATCTTCTCTTGGGGAATTTGTAACCATCTATGATGCCGAAGACCGCCCGCATCCCGATCAACTTCTGGCCGCCCTCGCCGCGTTTGACGCCCGCCCAGACTGGGCCGCCGTTCAAGCCCCGCTGGAATATTTCAATCATGGAGATAATTGGCTGACACGCCAATTTGCTTTGGAATATGCGGCGTTGTTTCATGTCTGGGTGCCATTTCTGGTGCGTATGGGATTACCCTTTCCGCTGGGCGGGACGAGCAATCATATGCGCCGCGCGCCCCTTGATGCCGTTGGCGGATGGGACGCCCATAATGTCACCGAGGACGCGGATCTGTCCTTTCGCCTCGCGGCCCAAGGCCATAGCCTGGGTTATATTCACCCCCCAACACAGGAAGAAGCTATTTGCATCCTCAAAGATTGGCGGCTTCAGCGCGCACGTTGGATGAAGGGGTTCATCCAAACTTGGGCGGTGCATATGAGCCGGCCTCTCACACCTGGCGGCGCGGCGGGCACAAAGCGCTTTTTTACCTTGCAGCTCACCCTTGGCCTCACCGTCATATCGGTTCTGTTTTATACGCCCGTCGTGCTCGGCTTGCCTCTCTTTGCGGCGGTGCTCTGGTGGGTGCAGGTCCCGCTGGATATAGGGCTGGCCTATAGTTTGACCTTTGTGTTTTCCATTGCCATCGGCTGCCTCATCGGGATTGCAGGAGCGCACCGCGCAGGCCTCTCACGCCTTATCCGCGCCGCCCATATGATGCCGCTCTATTGGTTGCTGTTGTTTGAACCTGCAATTCGGGCCTTTAGCGAGCTGAAACACAAACGGTTTCACTGGCATAAAACGCGCCACGGTGTTAGTCGCCCCGCAGAGCTGACACCACCGCCATTGGCCGAACCGAATTATGTCCCACTCCGACGATTTGCTGATTAGTTGCATCGCCCTCGCCATTTGCGTGGGGCTGGTCCTGCTCGGCTTTCGCCAGAACTTCAAAGAGAAAACAGAATTTCGCCGCTTCCGTGTCCCGTGGATGGGCATTGCCCTAACGGCGATAAGCGTCGGCTTCATGATACTCGTCCATATTGCGAACCTCTTCGGATTTGAAACAGGCCGACGATAAGGCGTGCGGAAGCGCTTGCAGCCCGTGTTGAAACTTTGGTTTCAACTAGGAGTCTGCCGGAATCTCATAGTCGGGAAGTTAGGACTGCCCGCGTGGCGGCCCCCGCGATGGAGACCAGAATAAAGTTTTGTTTTACGCGAGTTTCACCACGCGGCAGCAGTTTTTGATGCAACGGTTGGGGGTCCCACAGTTGATCCGTTCCGGTCATGCAAATCGTGATATCTCATCATCTGGTTAGGATGATTTGATATACCTATTTCGAATGTTTCCTACCATTCAAAATAAGCCCCATCTTGCGATGGTCACGAAAGCCCCGGCTAACGCCCAGTGGTCAACTCTCGCCGCAAAAGGTCCGGCACACACTCAGCTCTCACACCAAGCCGCTCAACCCTACCGTCTCTCGGTCCAGAAGGTGAGCTCCTACCTGTCCTATGACCAAAAGAACGCGCCTAGTGTGACATAGGTTTTGGAAGTGTGGATACGATTGTCTAAATGCGTTGTTTTATTTGGAAAAAATAGGGACGAAAATCGGGATTAAATCACACTGTTTCCCTCGCTCCGTCACCCTCGGCCTCCGAGCCGAGGGTCCATGTTGGAAATGCGAGATAGACCCTCGGGTCAAGCCCGAGGGTAACGGTAAAGGAAAAAAACCTCCGAACCTAAAATATTTAAAAGACGTCAGACACCTTCTGTGATAGTATAGCAGGTAGGAGAAAAATATTGAATTATGATGTGGTTTTTGACGCTGCCAATAATACCCACACAATCTGGGACAGTATTCGCTGGGGCATATTATTCATAACCTTCGGAATCGCACTTAACGTCTCATCGGCACTCCAATCACTATTCACAAAATGCGCCTCACCAAAATTTTCGAAACTCTTTTCGAAAATCGTTTTAGGGTTTGCAATTATTTATACTGTAATGTCATTTGGCTCCTATACAGATAGTGAAAGAGCTAAATCAGCTTCACAGAATAATAGCTGTATAATTGTCACAGGCCTCATCAAAAACTTCCAAACTTATGACGCTGGAGAGAGTGAAAAATTTTCAGTTCAAGGCGTAACTTTTGCCTACTCTGATTATGAACGCACAGGCGGATTTAATACTACCATGCTAAAAGACGGCCCCATATCCGAGGGCCTAAACGCGAGAATTTGCTATATTCGCCCTAAGCGAAAAAGAAACAATATCATTGTCCGCTTGGAATTAGAAAAGTGAAATCTCACGCCGACTCTCATCGTCTACCTCGTCATTGCCGCCCATGTGGCGGCAATCCATGCTGGGGAGGTCTCATCTTGACAAGGGAGCAATGATAGAATTTGGCGGTTGAACACCCTCAAAACCACTAACTCCAAACGTCCCTATCGCGCCATGGATTACCGGAACAAGTCCGGTAATGACGGTTGAGAAGGGGCGAGTTTGTGAACTAGGTAAATAGTGGGAATACCCCTTCCCTAAATCACCTCATTATTCGCATCTAACAATACGACGTCAGGTTTATACGTCTTCGCCTCTTCGGCGTCCATTTGCGCATAAGTGATGATAATAATTTTATCGCCGAGCTGTACGCGGCGGGCGGCGGCGCCGTTTAGGCCGAAGGTTTTTGAGCCGCGCGGGGCGGAAATGGCGTAGGTCGTAAAGCGCTCGCCATTATTAATATTGAGAATATCGACTTGCTCATTAGGTAAAATATTGGCCGCATCGAGCAGGTCCTGATCGATAGAAATCGAGCCTTCATAGTGAAGGTCAGCCTGGGTCACGACGGCGCGGTGAATTTTCCCTTTCATCATGGTCACTAACATATCGATCTCTCTTTATTCATATCGCAGGCGGGGGATGCCTTGCCAGTCCGATATAGGCATGGCGCAGCGGATAAAAAAGGTGAACCCTAGTTTTTGCAAGGCAGCCCTGCGGCGCGTTTAGGCGCGGTTCAGGAAGCTAATGATGATCGCCAGGCGCAGCATTCGGGTCGAGCTTGAACAGACGGTCGCAATATTTGCAGGTCACGGAGGTATCAGAGCCCATATCCAAATAGGTCCGCGGATGGCCCAAAGCCCCGCCAGAGCCTTCGCACATCACCCGAGTCGATGTGACCATAACAATATCATCATTTTCCATGACGGTGGTTCCTTTGGCAGAATCCGCGTAAAGCGAAATCGACGCGTTTTTTAAGTTGAATTGGCCTTTAAGCCACGTCTAAAGGTCGGGTCAATATGAACCCGTCATCTACATCCGCTCAAAGCGCACCCGCCATTGAAATCAAGGGCCTGAAAAAGACCTATGCGGCGTCGAAAAAGGCCCCTGCCAAGACGGCTTTGCACGGCGTGGACCTGACGATACCGCGCGGTTCTATCTTTGGACTGCTGGGTCCGAATGGCGCGGGGAAGTCGACGATGATTAATATCCTCGCGGGGCTGGT
The DNA here is from genome assembly GCA_938001915.1 of uncultured Caulobacterales bacterium. Taxonomy (GTDB): domain Bacteria; phylum Pseudomonadota; class Alphaproteobacteria; order Caulobacterales; family Maricaulaceae; genus Litorimonas. The sequence continues at coordinate 29,325 of CALLBD010000023.1, forward strand.
GAATAAAAGCGAAGGCAGCGCGAAAATCTGCGGCTATGATATCGACAGCGAGACGCGCTCTGCGCGGGCCTCGATTGGGATTGTCCCGCAAGAAATCGCCATGGATGTGTTCTTCACGCCCTTCCAAGCCCTAGAGCTACAGGCGGGCTATTATGGCGTACCGAAATCGGAGCGGCGGAGTATGGAAATCCTAGAGGCTTTGGGCCTGGCCGATAAGCGCGATGCCTATGTGCGGCAACTTTCGGGCGGGATGAAGCGGCGTTTGTTGATTGCCAAAGCCCTCGTCCATAATCCACCTGTCCTGATTTTGGATGAGCCGACAGCGGGCGTAGATATTGAACTGCGCCGCCAGCTCTGGGCCTATGTCGAGAAGCTCCATGCGGCGGGGACGACGATTATTTTGACGACCCATTATCTCGAAGAGGCCGAAGCGCTCTGCGACCGTATCGCGATTATCCATCAGGGGAAAATTGTCGCCAATGAGCCAAAGTCGACCCTGCTTTCGCGGCTGGATAAGAAGGTACTGCGCATTTCGCCGAATGAGGCGCTGACCGCGCTGCCAGAGGGGCTTTCAGAGCTGAACGCGAAACTCGCGCCTGATGGGCAGATTATCATTGAATATCGCAGCGGGACGGATTCCGTGACGGGGATGCTCAATAAGGTCAAAGCGGCGGGCGTGTCTATTTCGGATTTGCGGACCGAGGAAGCCGACCTTGAAGATGTCTTTATGGCCCTGACCTATGCGGGCGACGCGGCGTGAAATTTAGCCTGCGGGGCGTCTCACTCGCCGCCGCGCTCTGCCTTACCGCCTGTTCTCAAGAGCGTGTTGAACGCGCGCCTGCCCCTGAAAAACCAGCGGCGGGTACCACCCCGCAAATTGTTGTCGGGGATGTTGACCATGCCGATAGAGCCGCTCTCTCCGCGTGGATAGAAGAGGCCGTTACCTTATTTAAATCTCCTGACTTCGAAGCGAATATGCGGCGCGCGGGTGAGCGTTTTCCCGAGGTCTATCTGTCTCGCACTGAGGATATTATCTCCACGCAGCTTTTGTTGAAACGGCTAAAGACGGAAGACCCCTATTTATCGGGGCTGTGGTGGCCGAAGACCTATGTCGTGTTGCAGGGCGAGACGGCGGTGCGGTCCAAGGATCGTTTCGGCTTTGGCTTCGAAGGCTCGCGCAAAGCTGTAGCGGGGCCGAACCCGAATGAAGCTGCGCCGCAGAAAACCGGCCGCATAGAGCTGGGGCGCTTACATCTGGCGCGCTATAGCCGCGGCGATGCCGTCGAGAAATCTTGCGCGATAAATACGCTCGCCCATGAAATCAGCCATACGCTATCCGAGCGCCCCGAAAGATATTGGATGCATATTCTTGATTCTGAGCGTCACACCACGCCGCCGCGCGGGATATATGAAGCCAGCTATTTCATCGGCGTTGTCGCGCAATGTACCTATCTCGAAACGGTGGGCCGCATTACGCCTGCTGCGTTTGAGAGCTGCATGATGACCTTTAGTGACCCGTCGCAAGCCTCTCGCTTTCGCAGCGCCGCCTGTGATGATTTCCCAGAAGGTAAGCCCCTCACGCCGCAGGGACGTTTGCCCCTGAACTAATTATCTAAGGCGAAAGACTTGCGCCGCCGCCGGCAAGTCGATAGCGCCGCCTCATGTCTGAAACGCTGACAGCCCAGAAAGCCGCGCTGCCTGAAACCTGGGGCGGGGAAATGCGTGCCTTGCTCACGATAGGCATTCCCATGGCGCTGGCGCAGCTCGTGCAATTCTCGCCTTATATCGCAGACACATTGATGATTGGGCGGATTGGCCCCGCAGAGATTGCCGCTGCCGCAATCGGGGCTGTGCTGTATTTTCTACTCTGGATGATGGCCAGCGGGCCTATCTCCGCTGTGACGCCGCTGGTGTCCCAAGCGCTGGGGAAGAATATCGCAGAGAGACGCGATGTGCGCCGCACGGTGCGCATGTCGGTTTGGGCGTGTTTTTTGATGTTCCCGCTTATCATCGGACTATTACTCCTGACCGAACCTATCATGATTTTCGCGGGGCAAGACCCAGAGGTCGCCGCCCTCGCGCAGAGCTATGTTCTCATCCTTGCGCCAGGTCTGCCCTTCACACTGGCCGTTATGTCCTTTCGGAATTTCTTGGCTTCCATCGAGAAAACCATCGTCCCCTTTTTGCTCGTCGCCAGCGCGGCCCTCGTCAATATTTTCCTGAATTGGGTGCTGATTTTCGGACATTTAGGCGCGCCAGAACTCAGCCTATTGGGCGCAGGCATCGCGTCTTCTATCTCCAGCATTTATTGTTACTTCGCCTTTGTCGGCTATATTAAATGGGATACTAAGGCGCGAGAGTTTGACTTATTTTCGAACCTGCTGAAACCCGATTGGGAACGCATGGGCGCGCTGCTGAAGATTGGCTGGCCGATTTCTGTGACCGTTACATTTGAGGGCATGTTGTTTAACGCGGGCGTGTTAATCGCGGGCGCAGTTGGGGTGATTGAGCAAGCAGGGTTTCAAATCGCGCTCAATGTCGCCTCCGCTGCCTTTATGATGCCTTACGGCCTCGCGATGGCAGGGGCCGTGCGAATTGGACTGGCCAAGGGAGCGGGCAATACGCCCGCCGCGCGCCGCGCCTCGACCACAACAATCTTAGCCTCCGTTCTTGCGATAGGACTTTTTGCCCTGCCCGTGGCCTTTGTGCCTGAGTGGGTCGCCGCGCTTTATTTCAATATGGAGTCCGAGGACACCCGCCCCGTCTTTGCCTATGTTGTCATCTTCCTACCTATCGCGGCGGGCTTTATGTTTTTTGACGCGGTGCAAGTTGCCTGCAATCAGCTTTTACGCGGGCTGGCGGATGTGACCTGGCCGATGATTATCACGGGGATTAGCTATTGGATTGTCGGCTTTCCCATCGCTTTTTATACCGCGCTACATACGGATATTGGCGCGCTGGGCGTTTGGTACGGCTTAACCGCCGGGCTTATCGCCGCCTTTACGGGCCTCGGAATAAGGCTTTGGCTGCAACTTCGACGGCCGTTTCAGCCTTAGCCGTTTCCCCATCTAAAAAGGCGCGTCCCTGCGCGTCTTCAATTTCCACAATCCAAATATCGGGATCGCGGTCGACAGCTTTATTGACGCGAAGCCGCATCTCGGCCTCGTCATAGGGGCCAGCTTTATACCACTCCCGCGCCCCGCTCATCCCCATTTGCTCGTTACAGCGAAAGAGCTCGGGACCTTTGCGCACAAGAACCCACAAAGCGCCTGCATCCGCATCTCCGCGCCGCAGCACGGCCGCAAAGGCGCCAGCCCCCTGCGCGCGGCGCAGGAGCGCCGAAACCCGGAGCTCTGTCTTTAATCGCGCCATATCAGTTTTTATTTTGTTCTAAAGCCATAGTTGGCATCCCGCTTGCGTCAGTAACCTCATATTAACCTTGAGGCGTCGGACCATGTTTCGCATTCATACAGGCCGCATGGCGGCAATGCTCGGACTTCTTAGCACAACAGCCCTGCCGCAGACAGCTTTGGCTGCAAGCTATTTAAACGTGGATAAAAACCGCGCCAATACACAATATTCAGCCTCTTTAGCGGAAATGACGCAGGCTGAAACCTCGCGGTCAACGCGCACTTTGGACTGGCGTCAACCGAGCACAGATTTGATATTTGAGTTACCACCCGCCCAAAAAACGACCTCCATTGTTCTGACGTTATCCGCTGACCCCCTGACCCGTGTCGCCCGTAACGTGCCGCTACACGTCCAATTAAATCATGGCGAGCCAATCCCCATTTTGTCCCAAGGCAATGGGTTCGAGGCGCGCATTCCGCTTGACCTGGGCCGCCTTCGCAGACATCGAAATACTCTGAGAATTACCTATCCTACCCCCGAGGGTGCAGATTGCCTCTCGCCCGCAGATGGGGCCTGGTCTATCGATCTTGCCCAATCCTCCTTGCGCATAGGCGGACTTGCGCGCGACCGTGACCTGACTTTAACGGAAGTCTCCAAATTTTTAGGACACCCGGCCCTTTCGCCAAAGCGAGTTGGGCTAATTGCGCAAGGCCCCGAAGCGGCAGATATGCAAGCCTTGGCGGCCCAAGGTTTGGCTCTGCGCACACCCCATATCCCAAAATTTTCCGTGACCAAGTCGGGTGCCGATTTTAATGTCGTCATGGTCAGACGTGACAAGTTATGGCGCGTTACAAATGACTCTAAAGTTCTAGATACAACAGGTCCGCGTATTTTCGTCACAGGTAGAAAACGTAAAGAACTTATCTTTACAGCGGACACGGATGCGGAGATTTTGGACTTACTCAAAGTCTTTGCGACGCGTGAGCTGCCTTATTCTCGCAAGTCAAATACGAATAAGGGCCAAATGTTGCTTCAAGAGCGTCTGGATTCTAACCGGAATATTATTGAAAATAAGACGCGTTTAGCCGATCTAACCTTTAGCCCAAATGGGGCAAATCCAGATGAGCAAAGCTATAAGTTCAGCCTAAAAGACCCAACAATTAGTCAAGGTCAACTCTTGTTGCGTCTTTCCAAAACACAAGATTTAGAGAATAATTCTCGGTTACGTGTATCGCTGAATGGAAAAACATTAGGTGCCACATATTTAGATAAAAAGAGAAAATCTGTTCTCTTCGATCTTAAATCTGGCGACTTCGTCAAAGCCTCAAATATTCTGACCTTAACCCCCGAGCTATCCGCGAAAGCGGCCTTCACCTGCCCTAGCCTTACATATTATAATCCCGGATATTCTGTCGGCTATGGTTCTCGGTTGATGCTCAAAGAAGACGCCCCATCTACGGTCACAAATCTAGCGCAGCTGTCATCAACGGGTGGTTTATTTGCGAAACAAGAAAGTTATATTGTCCTCCCCCGCCAAAACCGGGATTTTCAAGCCGCGCTAAGTGTCTTGGGACGTATGGCGAAAACGGCGGGACAAGGTTTCACTCAGGCCGATTACACGCGCACTTCAAATGTGGCGAAGGACAAACATATTCTAATTATTGGCCCGCATGAGATGGTCAAAGGCCACTTATCCGGCGCGCCCAAAGCCCTGCGTGAAGCTCTGTCTGGACGCGCCTCAGCGGGTGATAATTTGTTGCAAGCTGAATATGGAAAATCAGCTAGCCTGAATGATGATAGCTCAGGGGTCATACAGGCTGCCGCTCAATCCAATCCTATAAAAATAAATCGCGGCGGCGTGGCAGCTTTATATAGCGCTAGTCCTGGCCGCCTAACGGGCGTTATTACCGCCAGCCCCGGCGCTAGCTTTTCTTACGCCAGTCAAAATATAATAAAACCTGACCACTGGACCGCGTTAAAAGGCGGGGTTGTTCGTTGGACCTCGTCCTCTGTCATTATGACACAAATGGCCCAATCAAATTCAGGTTTCCCCGCGCCTGCCACACCGTTCAAATTTAAACTGCCCGAGATTGACTTGTCTTTCTTGGAAACGTTGCACTTCCATTATTCAGATATAGACTGGCCTGAGTTTGAACTCCCTTCCGTCAATCTGCCCGAAATAAATTGGCCCCGTTTTGCAAGGCCTAGCGCGGCGGCAAATCTCGACGTTGACAAGGTTCAAAATGAATATTCACAGGAGAGGCAAATTCCGGCAAAGATTATTGCCGCCGCACCCCGTCTGAAGCCCGGTATAAACCCAGCTAGGCAAAACATCTCAACCGCAGCTTTACGTGGACCGTTCCAATTTACCGCGCCCGCGTCCCAGCCGGTTTCTATTTTTCATAAGTTTGGAGAGACAACCAAGGCCAAATGGACCACGGTCCAGACCTGGGCCAAAAAGAAGGATAGCCTTCTTCAACGCCGCGCCTTAGCCGAAATTACAGAGGTAAAACCGATTAGGGAGCCAAACATCCAAACGCCTGACCGGACATTTAAGACCTTTCTGGCCGACAAACTCCCCGCCAATGGGCTTGTAAAATTGGGGGATCGCACGGTGTCTATATATGGGGTTATGTTGATCTTTATTTTTGGATGGTTGTTACTCTTCATAAGTTTTACCAGACCCTCATCGCGGTCTAGAGAACCCCAGCAAAATTCTCCTGAGCACAAATCGATTTAAAAAAAGTCGGTTTTATGATGGCTATATCTGTCTCTGGGTTCCGAGAGACAGCTATCAACCCGTCACATCCGGTCCGGGATGTGGCGGGCTTTTTTTCTCCATTGGAGCCCTTAATTTTTCAAAGATGTGGTTTTTAGGTCGGGGGCGTTATTCAACTTGCAAGGGTAGGCTGATCTTAACGCGGGTGCCTTCGCCTTTAATGGAGCGAAGTTTCATCTCTCCGCCGTGTAATTCTGTCAAGGACCGCACAAGTGAAAGGCCCAAGCCCGAACCCCTTTGATCAGACATTTGACCGGCTTCGCCTTGGACGTAAGGCGCGCCAATGCGCGCGAGTTCATCTTCACTCATGCCAACCCCTTCATCGCTGACAGAGAGCTCAAGGTCTCCGTCAATCGCCTGCGCATCGACTTCTATCTGAGTCCCTTTATCGGAAAATTTCACGGAATTTGATAAAAGGTTGAGCAAAATTTGGCGAACAGCACGCCTGTCGGCTTGAATGAGCAGCGCTTGGTCAAGATCAAGATTGATGTCGATGCCAACTTCAGCAGCGTCCGCCGCAGGACGTATCATTTTGACCGAAGACCGAATGACATCAGCTGCATCAAAAGTATCGTAATTTAGTTCATAGCGGCCCGCATCAATTTTGGACAAATCCAAAACATCCCCGATTAAATCCAGCATATGTTGACCGCTTTCGTGAATCAGATCGGCATATTCCGCATATTTACCAGGCAGCGGTCCAAATAGGCGCGAGCGCATCATATCGGAAAATCCGATAATGGCGTTCAGAGGCGTTCTTAATTCATGGCTTACGCCCGCAAAAAACAGTGTTTTATCCGTACTATCTCTCAGCGCTGTTTCGCCTTGCTCGCGCAATTGTCTGATTTGCGTTTCGTCCTCTGTCCTATCTTGCGTATGGACGAGGAAGCCCTGAGAGTCCAAAGGCGTTATCCGAAGTGTATAATTTGCTATCTTCCCGCTTTCAGCATGAGACACGCTAACGGTCTGTGCGGTTTTCGTGCCCCGCGCCGTATCAATAGCCTCTTTGAAAGTAAGTGTTTCCTCTTCGCTATGAGCAACAAAATCAACCAGCCTTTCTGGGATGTTTCCAGAATATTGCGCCACACCTTGTTTATTCGTTCCAATGAGCTGCTCCTTGGCGTCAAATTCAAATAAACCGCCATTCACCCCTTCGCGCCAAAGGGTTCGAGAGGTGCTGCGCCGGGTCTTTCTCCGAACTGAGGCCGAGAATAAGGCGGCCAAACCAAACGCAAGCAACGCCGCGAGCCCTGCAAGTCTTGCCCAAGCCTCCACGCCCGCCCCCAATGACGGGGCGGCTGGCAAACTACCCTGACGGCCTGCAAACCACACGAGGCCAGCAATAAGTCCAGCAATCAGTGTCCCCTCCAAGACTTTTTCTCGTTCGAACAAACTTGCCAAGGCTGGAACCGCGATAAATAGCAAGGCCATGGGCATGAATCCCATGGTGAGAGACGCCAGCAGGCCAAGCGCCGCCCAGCTAAGCATAAGGACGATTTGAACCCATTCCCTCTCGGTATGGCGGGCAAAAATGAGGCCTAACACTGCGGGTATGCTGGCTATAGCGGCGACAGGCAGGACATCCATAACCGTGAATCCGCGCAGCGCAATCGCCCCCAGTGCAGCCGCCAAGGCCAAGAGCCACACGAGGCTAGGCAGGAAAACGGGCCGTTTCTCCAAAAAACTGCCGCCTTCTGATTGATGAACTGTCACGGTCACATCCAACTCCTTAAGCCAATATTCACACCGAAAACCCGGTCTAAATCTGTTCAGCTCAGCTTTAGAAAGCAAATTGGCGGGATAATGGCTAACTCATTCGCGTCTGACGCCATATTTTACAGCGCCTTACACCCAATTGACGTGTGCTTGCTAATGACTTTCGGGATTTAACTGCCTACATGAGCCGTATGGATTACCCCGCAAATATACAGGATATGATTGACGATTTTGCCTTTTTGGACGATTGGGAAGATCGCTATATGCATCTGATTGACCTAGGTAAAAGCCTCTCACCTCTCCCCGATGGTACACAGACCGAAGCGAATAAAGTCAAAGGCTGCGCTAGCCAAGTCTGGCTCGTCAGTCAGGAAAAGGACGGTATTCGGCACTTTCTGGGCGATAGTGACGCCCATATCGTCAAAGGCCTTGTTGCCATTACAATAGAGATTTTTTCAGGCCGCAGCGCAGCGGAGATCGCGGCGCTGGATGCCAATGAAATTTTGTCGAAACTTGGACTGGCAGAGCATTTATCGGCGCAGCGTTCAAATGGTCTGGCTTCCATGATCGCGCGGATTAAAGCCGAGGCCGCAGCCTAGCTGAAAACCTCGCCTATGTTTGGCGTACCGTCTTTAAGGGTTTTTACTTCGACATAGGCGGCTGTTAGGCCTGATGCGAAAATCGCATAAATAAAATACCCGCCTGCCCCTACAAGTAAGTTCATTATGATCTGTTGCACGGGTGACATGTTTAAGGTGGCGGTGGCATCTCCGCCAAACATATTTACCCCCGTCGCGGCCATGGCGATTCCTGACAAGACGCTGTAAATAATCACGCCGATAACACTCAGCACAAATAGAAGTAGGATAATCCAGCGTTTCGAGCCTTTGGATAAATTCCAAGCTCCGCCCAGCGATCCAAAAATCCCTTTTTTCTCATGGACTAAGATTGGACCCGCCAAGGCCCAACCTGGCCAGACAAATACAAATCCAATCAATAAAGCATAGAACCCCAACACGCTCACAAACCCGTAAATAAGCGCGACAACAAACATCGGAAGGACGTATTTCAAAGATGACGTCAATGGCGAAACAGGTTGGGGCGTTTTTGTGAATTCAGCATAGGCTGTTTCAACAATAATCAACTGAATCCAGAGCGTTAAAAAAAACGCCGGTATCGACACTCCAATTGACCACCCCCAATACCCAGGCGTCAGAATCGCCGTCTCAATATCTCCATTACCGATGATATTTTTTAGCTGGCTTGTCGATATAAATGACATAGCAATCGTAAATGCAATCGCAATCGCTATTGCGATCAGCAACGGCTTTGTGTTTGCAAATACGCCCGAAAATGCACGGCTGAACACTCTGCCAAAATCAAATGTCTTCTTATTCGGATTTTGCCAATCATACTCATATTCTGGCGCGCCTGGATCTATATTGGTCATCTAACTCTCTCCCCTTTTAACCGTGCTAGACGATGTTCGATAAAGCGTCTAGCCTTTGAGTTCTACGTCCCAATATAGATAATCCAACCATGTTTCATGCAGGTGGTTTGGCGGAAAACGTCGTCCCTGACTTTGAAGCTGATGCATCGTGGGCTGCTTGGGCTGCACGGCCGGATGCATCCGCGCCTCTTTGGGCAAACGTCCGCCTTTTTTTAGATTACAGCTCGAACAGGCCGCGACGATATTCGTCCAGCTTGTTTTCCCGCCGAGGCGCCGCGGAATGACGTGATCAAAGGTTAGCTCATTTGGAGATTTGCAATAGGCGCATTCAAAACCATCGCGCAAAAATAGATTAAACCGCGTAAAAGCGGGGGACCGATTTTGTGGGACATAATCTTTTAGCGCGACAACTGAAGGCATTTGCATTTCAAATGTCGGACTACGCACGCATTGTTCGTAATGGTCAATGACGTTCACCCGGTCCAAAAAGACGGCCTTGACAGCATCCTGCCATGACCAAAGCGACAAAGGAAAATAAGACAGGGGTTGGTAATCTGCATTTAAAATCAGACAGGGATAATTTCCCTGGGCGACAGGAACAGCGTCTTCCAGACCGATAATTTGACGGGGTAGCGCGCTCATTGGGACTCCCCCCAATAGACGTGACAACGTGGCTTTAAATTATCGCAATAACTGAAAACGGTTCTCCAATCTTAAATCTTGATTCTTAGCCTACGCAGAAATAAATCCTTTTGACAAGTCTCTCTTCTGCTCGCAGGGCTTCAATTAGCAGGCGTGACAGGCGTCAGCCCCAGTAGTTTCGCTAATTTTGCCAAGCGGTATTCCACTTGTTTTGTCACCATATCGCGGCGCGCGATATCCGAGTTCAAATGCAAAGTTTGCCCTTTGATTTCGAGTTCAAAATCACTGAGCAAAGACGGTGTGCGTCCTGTGACGACAATCCCAAGACGAATAGCCTCGCCAATACAGGCTGCAGTGTGGTGTTGTGTTTCCGTCAATAGGACGTCCACTAAGCCAGAAACAGGCGGTTGTCTTTTGGCAGTGTAACTCCGAAATAATGACAAAGACAAAAAGACGCGGGCTTCATGGCTCAGGCCCGAAACAGGCACATAAAGTACATCTTCAAAGACGAGTTCGGCACGGTGGTCGGGATGTAAATTCTTCCCCAAGCCTGCCAAATGACAGGCGGCTTGCAACAGACGTGCATCAATATCCTCGCCAAAGCTTTGCGGCAGCACCGATAAAAGCGGCGATAAAAACCGATAGAGCGGCGGGCCAAAATGCTCGGCTTGCACAAACCCCCGCGCGAAATCGCGGCAGCCATCAATCAGAGCGTCTCGGTTTTTAACGGCCTTGGGCAGCGTATTCCAAACAAGACCTTCGCGCAGGCCCGCCATTGAGATGACGACATGTTTGGGCGCAAATCTCTGTATCAACCGCTCCAGCATCAGACCCGCATAGGGCAGCGTTTCCGCGCGCGCCTTTCGCATACCCGGCCAATTCAAAAGTTCATCTATGCCGTCCGTCCGCGCCCAATGCGCTAAGCCCTGTGCCGTTTCCGCTGATAGACGATATCCCTGCAAGGTCCGCAAGGGATATTGTGTGCGCTGTTGATGTACCATAGCGAGATTTCGCCACGCCCCGCCCACTAAATATAAAACGTCTTCATTGTCCAGATAGGACGGCGTCTTGGCCAAGGCTGCGTCCAAGTCGGGAAGCCGCGCAGCATAATCAGCGGAGGTTAATTCCGACAAATTTCCACCCATCGCATCAAAAGGCCCGAGCGGCAACGAGACACCTTGTACGCGCTCAGCATTTGTCTTCAAACTCGGCTCTAGCCGCATCAACTCGAGGCTAGCCCCGCCCAAATCCGCACCAATTCCAACCCGTCTGTCATTACTCGCAAGCAGACCCAGCGCCGCATAGCGCGCCTCATCCTCACCAGAAATCGGAGAAATATCAAATCCTGTCTCTGCCAGTATAGTAGCAACAAAATCTGGCGCATCTTCGGCAACCCGCAGCGCAGCCGTTGCCCCGACCAATGGCGCGGATAAGCCCCGCGCGGTCAAAATATGGGAGAAGCGTAAAAGTGCCTCTCTGCACATATGTTTTCCTTTTTCCGACAAACGGCCCGTTTCGCGTAAGTCGCGGCCCAAGCCTGCCAGAATTTTTTCGTTATAAACGGAGGTAAAATGTGCGCCAAACACGTCATAGATGACCAAACGCACAGAGTTTGAACCAATATCGATAACAGCGAGTTGACGGGTTTTGTGTTCCATGAACCCTTACCCAACTAACTTGGGTTCAAAAATTTGTGAGGCGGGCAAATTTGCGTCTTCCAACTGGGCTGGCGCTGAAACATCCAAAGCTGCCCCGCGGCCAGATAAAGACGGATTTTCCATGAAATATTCATGGGCTGAAAAGGAAGAACCCCCGTCTTTTGCCTGCACACGCACATAACGCCCCGTCGACTGCAATTCCCAGCTATTTGTAGAGTCGAGTAAGTTGGCCATCATAATTTGATCCAGGACCTGATTATGAACGCTGGGGCACTCCACGGGCACAAGTGTTTCAATACGGCGGTTCAAATTTCGCGGCATCCAGTCTGCGGAGCTAAAGAAAACTAAAGCTTGGTCCGACGGTAAGGCGGCCCCATTGCCAAAACACACAATCCGGGAATGCTCGAGAAAACGACCAATAATAGATTTAACACGAATATTTTCGCTCATACCGACCACATTTGGGCGCAGGCAACAAATCCCTCGCACAACGAGATCTATTTTCACGCCCGCTTGCGAAGCCTCATAGAGTTTTTCAATCATCACAGGATCAACAAGGGCGTTCATTTTGGCCCAAATATGGGCAGGCTGGCCCACCTTGGCGAAAGCAATTTCGCGGTCAATATGCGACTCGAGGGTTTCGCGCAGGGATAAAGGCGCGATAGATAATTTTTTTAGATCCTTCGGCTCGTTATAACTTGTGACGAAATTAAATATCTTGCCCACATCCTCACCCATGGCTTTATCCGCGGTAAAGAGGGCAAGGTCCGTATATATTTTGGCATTTACGGCATGGTAATTTCCTGTCCCCAAATGGGTATATGTTTTTAACTCACCCTGCTCTTGTCGAATAACGAGGCTTACCTTCGCATGGGTTTTATAGCCCACAAATCCGTAGACAACCTGCACCCCGGCGCGTTCTAAGTCGCGCGCCCAGCGCAAATTTGAGGCTTCGTCGAACCGCGCTTTCAACTCCACGAGGGCGGTGACATTTTTCCCCGCCTCCGCGGCATCAATTAGCGCTTGCACAATCGGGCTGTCTTCACTTGTGCGGTAAAGCGTCTGTTTAATCGCGACGACATTTGGGTCACGCGCCGCTTGTTGCAAAAACTGAATGACGACTTCAAAGGCTTCGTAGGGATGATGCACAAGAATATCTTTTGCTGCAATGGCCGGCAAACACTCACCGTCAAATTCGCGAATACGTTCGGGAAAGCGGGCTTTGAAGGGTGGGAATAAATGTTCGCTTTTTCCGCTTTTCACCAATTCGGCAATGTCACGCAAACCGAGAACATCTGCCGTTTTTTCGATTTTTTCGTCTGCACAATCGAAACTCGCAACAAGGAAACCTCGGAGCTTCAATGGCATTTTTTTATCAACCTCCAGCCGAATTACGCGCCCTCTGCGCCGTTCCTTCAAAAGGTTTTCAAAATGACGGACCAAATCTTCGGCGCGCTCATCAATGGCAATTCCGCTATCTCTTGTAATTCGGAAGACACCAGACTCTGTGACATCAAAATCCGGATATATGCTAGGCGCAAAGGTCTGCAAAACATCTTCGATTAAGACATAATTCTTACTCTTACCGTCCATTTGAATTTCGATCATCCGCGGGACCCCATGCGGGACAGTAATAAGCCCAAACAGCGGATCGCCCCCCGCCTTCTCTAAGCTCAACGCAATGCCAAAGCCAAGATTGGGAATAAACGGAAAAGGGTGCGCAGGGTCGACCGCTAAAGGCGTTAGAAGCGGTAAAATTAGTCTTTCGAAAATGTCTCGCAAGCCACCTGTTTGGATATCTGAAAGGGATTTCACCTTGAGGACATTGATATCTGACCCAGAAAGCGCCTGCTGCAATTTTCGCCAGCATTTATTTTGCCGTGCCACGATTTTCCCCGCCCGGCGATTGATCTTCTCAAGCTGTTGGGACGGCAAAAGGGCGGCGGTGTCTTTTTGCTGTATCCCTTCCCGTACCTGCTCGCGTAGGCCCGCGACACGAACCATGTAAAATTCATCCAAATTAGACGCGGAGATTGAAAGAAACCTGACCCGCTCTAACAGGGGTACAGCGACATTTTCAGCCTCTTCCAAAACACGCGTATTAAAAAACAACCAAGACAATTCTCGGTTAAACAGACGGGATGGATTATTTGGCTTCAAAGAGGCGGCTCACCTTAAACAAAATTAGAAATCTATATGGCAGCGCCCAAATTGGGTTGCAAGTTGCGTACTCTAGGCAGCTTGCTGTACCGAGTCATCCGACAAGATTATAAAAACGCTTTCCGTGTCTGGCGCGGAACGCAGCCTTGCGCGGTTTTCTTCTCTGCGGAGTTTACGTGATACTCGTGCAAGCGCCCGCAAATGCGCGCCTGCTGCATCTTCAGGTGCCAGTAAAAATGCGACAAGATCGACAGGACGGCCGTCTACGCTGTCAAATTCCATCGTATCGGCCAAACGGGCGAAACCGGCCATGACGCGGTCTATCCCAGCAATCCGAGCGTGAGGGAGGGCAACACCATTCCCTACACCCGTAGAGCCTAGGCGTTCCCGCTCCATAGCAGCGGCAACAATGTCACGCGCCGCAATATCCAGCTCATTCGCAGCAATCAAGCGGAGCGCCATCTCTTGGAAAAGCTGCTTCTGGGAGCTGGCATTCAGGTCAATGACCACGCTCTCAGGCGTAAATAGAGTATTACTCATGGAGGAAACCTACATCTTTCAAACGACCCAGAAGCAAGATAGCTTAACCACTCTAACCGTGACCGTCGCGCCCCGGCCCTAAGCCAGTTTTAATCGGGGGTCACTTAACGAGCCGTGCTAAAGTCGTCAATTACCCGAGTCAGCTCAATAAAGCGGCGGGATTCACACAAATTCGCATGATTTCAGTCTGTTCTGGGGTCGATCCACCCAATATGACCATCAGCGCGTTTAAATACCACATTCAGTCCGCCATGTTTGGCATTATTAAAGACAACAACGCCCGAATCGGCCAAACCCAGCTCCAGCGCCGCCATTCCGGGAGTGAGAGTGCGAATTTGCCGGGTGCTTTCTGCAATCACCATAGGCTCATCTTGAACGCCGGCTTCGCTCTCGTCTTCTTGCGCCTCATTGACCGGATTTTCCAAGACGAACATGGAGGCCTCTTTGGCTTTGGCTCTTTGGCTATGATCCTTCAACCGGCGTTTATAGCGGCGTAAGCGTTTCTCTATATGCTCTAGGGCCTCATCGGTTGCGGGATAAGCCTCTTGGGCCTCCCCTCGCCCCTCCATTGATGCGCCAGAGGGCAAATGCACAGAACAAATTGTTCGAAATCCAGATCCTTCACGCGAGACACTGACTTGGGCTTCGCCCTCTCGGTGGATATATTTATCCATCATCTCCTCCAATCGGTCCGTGATACGCTCTCTTAGCGCTTGTGATACATCGATGCCTTTGGATGCGATTTGGATTTGCATGGGCGACCTTTCCGATCTGGTTTCTATGACTTATGATTTTTACGTAACACAAAATGGATGGTGTGTGTGAATTTTCAAGCTGTTTTCATGACTGAAACGTAAACACGCTATGCCTGTTAAAAATAACCCCCTGCCAAGCGATATGTTCCGTCAGCTGTCAATCCTACTGGCGGCCCCCGCTATTTGGCTATTTTCATCCCTTGGATTTTTTATTCCCGCAGCCCGCAGTCCAAAAGACTTTTCAGATTTATCGGTGAATTGGCTGGTCCCACAAACATTTGCATTCTCAATCTGGGGGCCGATTTTTCTCGGCATATTGGCCTATGCCGTCATACAGATGCTCCCACGCAATAAAGCGCGCTCCCTTTACAGGGAAAGCGGAAGATGGATTTCAGCAGGGCTATGGGGCGTGGCTGCGTGGGGGTTAATCACAGCCTTTGTCCCAGATAACTATGTCCAGGTGCTAGCCAGCTTAATTTTCATCCCCACAGTAGGCGCGCTCGTAATAGGCATGATAAAACTATGGCGGGGGCGCGAAGAACTTACGTTATTGGAGAAATGGCTCGTACTCACACCCGTCAGCCTGATAGCGGGTTGGTGTTCCATTGCGGTATTTGTCGGCATGAACGGCATCATTTGGACATTCGTCCAGCCGCTTGGCTGGAATATCACAGCAACCGCGCTTTCCGTTTTGGGCCTCGCGCTGTGGTGGGCGATTTATGTATTGCGGCACGGCGCGTTCAATAAAATATACGCGGTACCCATCCTTTGGGGTCTCGGATTTCTAGCTCTCCGTCATTTTGCTGAAGGCGGAAATCAGTATATTGGCGCAGCAGCTATAATCGGGATTATCGCGGTCAGTTTAGCCGCGAGCATACGCGGAAAGACCTCGCCAGACATTCAGTAAAGCGCCTTAACCAAAAATATCAGTGTTTTGACTTAGCGGGTCCGGACCATATTTATTTGCGCCTTGTGTCCCAGGAAATAAAAACCAAATTAAATTGGCGATATCAAATAAAATACCAATCCCAGGCAATGCGCCCAGCCCCCTAAACACGAGGACCAACCAGCCCGTTTGTCCTAAATCATGAAACCGCCGGATTTGCAGCATGATATTCGGTAGGAAATTTACGAGCCCAAAAATAACCATGAGGAAAACGGACACAATACCGCTCGCGCCGAGCCTGAAGTCATCCCCAAACTCTGCGTCTTCATTGCCGTCTAAAACCTCATTCACAACCTCAAGAATCTGCTCCGAACCCTCTGCCATAAAGAGAACGATAAAGAGGACGCAATAGATTATCAGCTGATAGAGCATGACCCACCAATAGGCCGAGCGCTGCGCCCGCCCATCAGCGTTGACATAATTGCCGTAAAACCGGCGGACGGCTTCTCCAAAATCTAACATCATCCGAATATATCCGTATCATAGCCCTGTGGGTCAGGACCATATTGATTGGCGCCGACGGTACCCGGCATTGCAAACCAAATCATACGCGCGAACTCTACGAGAGGCACAAATAAGTTCACAGCCCAAAAGACCAAAACGAGCCAACCCGTTTGGTCTAAATCATGAAATCGCCGAACCTTAACAGCAATTCCAGGGAGAAAATTAATCAATGCGAAAAGGATCATAATGAGCAAAATTATGACAAACCCACTTCCCAGATCATCATCGGATTCCAGATCCGCTGTCCCCACTACGGCGAATAATAAAATAAACAACACGACATAAACGATGACTTGCATTAATGTCGGCCACCAATATTCGGCCCGCGTAGCCCGCCCCTCAAAGTTCACATAATTCGTGTAAAACAGACGAATAGCTTCCCCAAAACCAATCATTTTATCTCCAACAAATTAGTCTTACCCAGCGCCGCCAAAACGTTCGGTCCAGGCGTCAATATCATCCGCTTCAATTTTCGTAAACAAGACGGGCGGCGCCGATACCGGATGGGCGATGGGCAGCGCATTCATACAGCTTTCTCCGCCCCTGAAATTCCAGGTTCTATTTTCTTCAGGAATGCTCATGGCCGCCAGAATTTTCTCGGCTGCGTCTGGTATAATCGGCTGGGCTAAGACCCCAAATAAAGCGACAAGATTAAGCCCCACGCGAACACCCATCGCCGCTTGGTCGACATCCGATTTATAATGTGTCCACGGCGCGGCTTGTGTCAGATATTCATTACCGGCCGCCCATATCGCGCGGGTCTCGGCCATCGCTTTACGGAACTCCCGGGCTTCATAAAATTCGACGAGACGCGGCAGGCGCTCATCCAATTCCGCCTCCAACCATTTCTCGGCTTCCGTGATGCTGCCGCCTGCGGGCACGGCACCGTCAAATTTCTTCACGCAATAGCTCGTGATGCGGTTGACGAAATTGCCTAGCACATTGGCCAAGTCTGAATTGACCGACGCTTGGAAATCTTCCCAAGTAAAGGCCGCATCGGAACTCTCTGGGGCATTCGCCATCAGGTGCCAGCGCCAATAATCGGACGGCGCAATATCAATCGCTTTGTCCATAAAGACGCCGCGCTTTTGGCTCGTTGAAAATTTCCCGCCATACCAGGTCACCCAATTAAAGGCCTTTAACTCATCCACGAGTTTCCACGGCTGACCACTGCCCATAATCGTTGTCGGGAAAGAGAGCGTATGGAAGGCCACATTATCCTTACCCATAAATTGTATATAGCGCGTATCTTCCGCGCCCTTATCCAGGCGCCAAAATTTTTCCCAGTCACCGCCGGTCTCTTTCGCCCAATCTCGCGTCGCGCCAATATAGGCAATGGGCGCGTCAAACCAGACATAGAAGACTTTGCCCTCAAAGCCCGCGCGGACTTTCCCATCCGCATCAACAACAGGCACGCCCCAGGACAAATCGCGCGTAATGGCGCGGTCGCGCAGCCCTTCATCCAGCCATTTAATCGCAATAGACGTCGTCAGGGCTGGCCAATCCGCACGGTGCGTTTCTACCCAGTCGCGCAGGCGTCCACTCATGTCGGACTGTTTTAAATAGAGATGGTTCGTATCCCGAATTTCTACATCGTGGCTGCCCGACACCGCGCTATAGGGATTTATCAAATCAACGGGGTCTAGCAACTTCCCGCAATTATCACATTGGTCCCCTCGCGCGGATTCAAAGCCGCAATTAGGGCAAGTCCCTTCTACATAACGGTCAGGCAAATAGCGGCGATCGGCGACGGAATAGACTTGCTGAGAGGTGCGTTCTTCGATAAATCCATTGGCCTCTAGCGCAATGGCAAATTCCTGCGTCAGGCGATGGGTGGCCTCGGAACTGGAGCGGCCAAAATAATCATAGGAAAGCTTAAAATTCGCCCCAGCGGCTTTCTGCGCCTCATGCATTTTATCGCAATATTCGGAAACGGACAGCCCCGTCTCTGCTGCGGCCAGTTCCGCAGGCGTGCCGTGCTCATCCGTAGCGCAAATATAGAGAACCTCATGCCCAAGCAATCGCATCGCGCGGCTATAGACATCAGCGGGCAGCATAGACCCCGCCAAATTCCCCATATGCTTGACCCCATTAATATAAGGCAGTGCAGAGGTAACGAGAATACGGGTATTTTGACGATTAGACATATCGCGCCTTCTACCCCTGTCGCGCGTGCATTCAAGAGGAATTGACGCCTGCAAGGGGCGCCATATTTGCTGAGTCCCGAAAAATATCCGGTCACGAAGTGTTAAAAGCAAAACAAAGGGAGGAAGCAAATGACAAGAAATTTCAATACGAGCTGGCTAGCGGTTATACTTGCAATGTTCGCATTTTATATCAATGGGTTCACCTGGCACGGGTTTGTTTTGAAGATATTTGGCTCGCAGCCTCGGGCATGGCATCCGCCGAAATAGATAGCATGGCAGACGCCCAAGGTCCCATGATGTTACTTTGGAGGCTGCTCATTACACTTGCCCAAGCGCTCGGACTGCTTTGGGTCAAAAATATAGCGGGGCAAAGCGCTTGCCAAAGTGTCTTGAAGTTGCCTATTGGCTCTCCTTAGTGATTACCGCCCTGCACCTCTCCAATGACTGCCTCTATGGGGGATATAGCCTTTCAGGTATTCTGGCGGATTTCGGGCATATTCTCATCGGATGGCCGGTTATGGCGGCGGTATTTGTGATGTTTCGAGGGAAAGAGGCGGCAAGCTTCTAAGAGCTGAAAAAAGTGCAGGCGGCGGACATAAAGCGGCTTGCCAGCCGCGCAATCGGACGCTAAGTGCGCTCCACCAGACAGTGCCCCTATAGCTCAGCTGGTAGAGCACCTGATTTGTAATCAGGGGGTCCGCGGTTCAAGTCCGTGTGGGGGCACCATTTTCTTGACATTGCAAGTTACGTAAGCCCTTGAAAAGCTTTATAAAACTACCTTTTCCTGTGCTTTCCATACGGGAACTTACGCGATTTGCCTAACTTCTTGCCCTACAATGGGCTGCACGGAGATGGCAGGATGAAAGCGATAAGGCGACCCGACCAATATTTGAGATTACGCGGTGATGTGTGGCACTACGTCAGGCGTGTTCCCGAAGCGGTCAGGCATATCGACCACCGCAAATCAATCTATCGCTCACTCGATACCGATAGCCGCAAAGTAGCCCGTCAGCGGCGTGACGTTTGCGCAGCGGCAGATGACCACCGCTGGAATGAGATTGCACCCGGAGAGTTTGGCTCAGCGCCCGCCAATGCCGTGCTCATGGACTTAAACCAGCGAGCACAAGCCTATGGCTTTACCTACAAGCCCGTGAGTGAGCTGCTAAACGCACCTAACGTGGAAGACTTAGTACGCCGCATTGAGGCTCTACAGGCCGCTCAGGGCGCTTCACCGCAAAAGATAGTCAATGATGCCGCTGCACTCCTTGGAACGGCTGAGACGCCGTCTGTGACCATTAGCCAAGCGATTGATCTCTACCTCTCCGAGATTATCCTCAGCGAGCTAGCTGGTAAGTCGCAAGAGCAGATAGCGACCTTCTCAAAAATCAAACGCCGCGCAGTAGCCAACTTCATCAAAATCAATGGCGACCTCGATATGCGAGAGATAACCCGCGACCATGCCCATGCGGTGCGCAAGTTCTGGCAAGACCGTATCCATCCCACTGATGGCCGCAAGCCTATGAGCGGCAGCACAGGCAATAAAGACCTTGGAAGCCTCCGTAAGCTCTACAGAAAATACTTTGAACACATAGGCGAGGAAGAACGCCAGAACCCGTTTCGCAATATGCGCTTTGCCGAGACGAAGCTTCAGAGCGTCAAATCCTTTGATGTGGATTGGGTGCGAGAGCGTGTCCTAGCGCCAAACATTTTTGAGGGCCTGAACCGTGAAGGCGCTTTGCTTGTTATGGCTCTAATTGAAACGGGTTGCCGCCCAAGTGAACTTGCCAACATCATGCCAGAGAATATCTGCATCGATGCGGCAGTGCCGCATATCAAAATCAGGGCAACGCCAAACCGTCAACTTAAGTCTGGCGCGTCCAAGCGAGAAATTCCACTTGTCGGTGTCGCGCTGGAAGCTATGCGCCGCGCCCCGAATGGCTTTCCGCACTATCGAGACAGAGGCTATCTGCTCTCACAATCTTTGACCAAAGCGTTCAAAGCCCGAAAGCTTTTTCCATCGCAGCAACATCGGATTTACAGCTTCCGCCATAGCTTTGAAAAACGCATGCTCGAAGCGGGGCTGGATTATGGTCTGCGCTGCACCCTTATGGGCCACAGAAATCCGCGTCCCGAATATGGCGATGGCGGGTCGTTAGCTTACCGTCGAGACGAGATGCTCAAAATTGTGCATCCCGTAAGTGATGCACTGCTCACAAGCTATCCCTTCACCGCCAAGCCATAGGCCGTCCGTAGCGAAAGCGTAAAGCGGACGGCCTGCCCGTCTGGCGAAGACGCCACCCCGCTCTCGCGTCTGGCTGCATAGCTGATGGCCAATCCCCTAAACTAGAGGCAGTCAATGTCGCCGCTTTCGCGGCGAGCCTAACGCCCCCGCTTGCGCTGGTATGGGCGGCTCCAGCAGGGCCGTCAGGCGGTTACTCAACGCAAATTTCAGCACTCAAACTTTCACAGACTTTTGCAGAGAAATGCTGGCTCATAAAAGGTGACACCACCACTTTTTCTAAGTAGGGCTAGGAATAACGAAAAACCAGTAACACCAAGCCTCTTGGCGGTGGAGCCACGAAAAACGATGTGCAGACAATGCGTTAGCATAGGGGTGACACCACCCCCTTTTATCTTGCCTTCCGCGAATTTCATCCGCGACTAAACTTTCAAGCCAAAAATCACATAGGAAACAAAGGTCTTAAACTAGAATCTACGCTTCAAACTTGCCGCAAACGTTGTCCCAATATCAAAGTCATCAACAATAATTTGTGAATCGCCGAGGGTTTGAGAGGCTTCGTAGCCTTCGCCTAAAATGTTCTGAACCTTGAAGCCAAATGTGTACTCACTGCCTCGAATGTTGAGGTCATGATTATAAACGAAATCTAGTGAAAGCGGGAGCTGCTCTAGGATAGACGGTAGACCGTTTGATAAATCCTCGACCGCGCGAATACGCTCTGACGTGTAGTTCAAGAGTAATGTCGCTTCCCATCCATTTTCATAATCGTCAATACCAAGCTGTAAATTGGCGAGATGATCTGATTGCCCCTGCAGAGCACGACCATCGGTATATAAACCTGACGCTGATAATACGAGCGGTGTTACGCCTTGCGCTGGGTTAACAGAGGGAGGCGTGATGGAAACATCGCCAATCGCGCTCACGCTTGAATCGGTATAGGTATAATTGGAGCGTAGAACGAAATCTTTGCCTCCCCAAAAATCACTTTTTAGGCCGATATCGCCCAAATCCCATTTTTTCTCAAA
>CALLBD010000024.1 GCA_938001915.1 uncultured Caulobacterales bacterium
TTCCGTTCCATGCGGGCGAAACACTCAGCTGGAGCGTCAGTTAGAAATTCTGCGCCAAGGACGAACATCGCCCTTGGCCTCGTAAGCCTCTTATTTCGCGATATTGAGGGACCAATCATAATCCCAATCATCGACTTTTGACGCGGATGCCAGAGCCGCTTTTTTAGGCCCTTCGGCAAATTGTGAGAGATAGGTCAGCAGCTCTTTCTCATTTGACCCGAAATCATCTTTATACCATTTGAAAATTTCAGAGGCGTCGACATTCCCGTCGGCGTCAATCGTAATGCCGCGCGGGCTACGCACATAATCCTGTGCCGCTTTGGTCAAATCCGCATCTAGCGTTTCCGCTTCCCACGCCGTCATTTTTAAATTCGGACAGCCGATAGAGGCGCAATTTACGGCAAAATGGACGCGCGGTTCATCGAATTGTTTTCTGAGCGTTTCATGCTCAATATCGTTCAGGCTCATTTTCTGGCCATTGACGGTAAGAAGCTTTTGATCCCAGGGACGTTTAATTTTTCGGATAGACTCCAGCGGCATATTATCGAGGATTAAATCCACCGTTTGCGCATTATAGAGATTATACCAATAGGCCTGCTGCTCTGCCGCCGAAAAGCCTGAAATATCTGTACCCGCGAGGGTCGCAATATACGCCTCTAATGCTTGCTCATCCGCCTCTGACACGGCGGCATAGGCCACGAGATTAATACCGTCCTTCTGCGTCACATATTTCGCCAAAAACCCATTATAAGGCGCATTGACCTCTGAGCCTTTTTCAACAGCGGCTTTGACGGCGGTCTCAAGCTCGGCTTGCGATAACGACTCCACCGGTGCATCTGCCGTCTTATCAACGGAACTCTCTCCGTAATTACAAGCGGTAAGCCCAAAGGCGATGACGGTAGATGTCAGTAGCGTTTTAAAATATTTGGTCACAATATGTCCTATTCCAATGTCTAACAGTGAAGTAGCCAATGGCTCGATACATATCGAGACATAGTTGCGCGAGGCTTTTCAATGCGGTTCAGATATTCCCAGTTTCGCATCTTTCGAAAAGCGAACACGGTAATCCTGACTAAGTAACGGCTCCTCGGCAAGAACGTTCCCACTATCATCGAGCGTGAAATTCGACTCGCTTTATCCGCGAGATTTTTTAGGCGGCGGGTCGGTTAGCTCCGTCAGGCTACCCCATTGCAATACCCTATCACTTTTGTGCCAGTTTGAGGAGGATGTCGTGAGTTGAGTGACATTACCGTTATTTTTTCTTTCTTCGGAAGCGGCTTATCAGTGAGTTCATAAGATAGGTTAATCACGCTACAGCCACCATCCCTAATGCGAGGCAATTGTCCGGGCTGAATAAAAAATACATTCGTGTGCGGTTTGACAGTATTCTCCAATTTATGAAGTTCTGAGTAATGTTGTGTCCAACCGCCATTCAATACATAGACAGCGATAAGTTCTTTTTTTTCAGACGTTTCTCTGACCGAATAATACCTAGTGTAGTCTTCGATTTTCTCCGCTTCTGTTGGCAAAATTAGATTTTTTTCGACGTGAACAATTATCTGTCGGGTACTGTCTGTTGGCCTAATAGCTTCGGTTGTAAGCTCGCTCGAGATCTCCTGAGGCGGAATCGAAACGGCTTCGATTTTGTCTATTAAAGTAGCTGCCTCAGCAGACGGAGATGGCTTAGTGTCAGATGATTGAGTAGAATTTAAAAGTACAAACACACCGAGGGCGACTAAGCCCAATGGGATGAATATCCAGAAACGGTTATGACTTAAAAATTTATTTTGATTACTCATTCAACCTCCTAACTCGCGCCGCCTGCCTCTAAATCCCGCATAGGCAAGCTGCGTATCCGCCGCCCCGTTGCATTAAACACCGCATTCGCAAGTGCTGGCGCTATGGGCGGGGTTCCGGGTTCGCCGCCGCCGCCGAGCGGCGCGTCACTTTTGAGGATAACCGTATCGATTTTGGGCGCTTCATCTATGCGCAGCATTTCATAATCATGGAAATTGCTTTGGGCGACAGCGCCGTCCTCTAGCGTGATTTCGCCGTAGAGCGCCGCCGTGAGGCCGTAAATAATCCCACTTTGCATCTGGGCTTCGAACCCATCAGGATTAACCGCGAGGCCCGGGTCCGCCGCGCAGGCGACATGCAGCACTTTGGGCTCGCCGCCTGACATATCGACGGTCACAACTTGCGCGCAGATTGTCATGAAGCTCTCGACAATAGAAATACCCCTCGCCTGCCCCGCAGGCAGAGCCTCGCCCCACTTACCGAGCTTGGCCGCCGCGTCCAAAACATTCAAAAAACGCGGCTTATCCGTTAGCAAGGCGCGGCGATATTCATAACCGTCTTTGCCGGCCGCATGGGCGAGCTCTTCGATGAAGCTCTCGGTGAAATAGCCATGTTGCGTATGGTCAACCGAGCGCCATGGGCCGAGCCGCGTGTGAGACGGGCTGTCGACGACCTGCACGAGCTTATTGGGGATGTTGTAAACAATATCGCTGGCTTCTTTGGGGTCGCCCTTATGATTAAATACCGACTCCCATGTCAGGGGCATGCCCGCCTCGTCAACGGCGGCCTTGAACCGTCCCAAGACGGCGGGGCGGTAATGATCTTGCGCCGTAGTTTCTTCGCGGGACCAAATGAGTTTCACAGGATGGCGCGAGACCTTGGAAAGCGCAGCTGCCTGTAGAGCGTAATCGGGAATGGCGCGGCGGCCAAAACCCCCGCCCATAAAGGCCGTATGAAGCGTCACATTTTCGGGCTCTAATTCCATTGCCTTTGCGACAGCCATACGCGTGCCGAGCGGGTTTTGCGTGCCGCACCACACGTCGCATTTCCCGTCCCGCACCCAAGCGGTCGCGTTCATAGGTTCCATACAAGCATGAGCGAGATAGGGGACGCGATATTCGGCTTCGATAATTTTCGCTGCCCCTTCCGCGCCCGACTTAACATTACCGCCTTTGTGCATGGTCTTGCGTTTGCCATTGTCCAGCGCTTCAGCATATTGCGCAAAAAGGCTGTCCTGATTGACGGCGTCAGAGGCGGAGCTTGTAAACTCAATATCCAACGCTTCGAGGCCCATTTTTGCGGGCCAGTAGCCTTCCGCGACCACGCCGACATAGCTGCCCATATTATGCACGGAGAGCACACCCGGCACAGCGAGCGCATCGCTTTTATCGAGCTTTGAAATAACTTCGCCGTGGACAGGCGACGCCATGACGGTCGCATATTTCATACCTTCGACTTGGGCA
>CALLBD010000025.1 GCA_938001915.1 uncultured Caulobacterales bacterium
AGGAGTCACCCTCAGCCGCTCAGACCCACCGTCTTCCGAACCGGTCAATGCAATTTATCGAAGATAAAATGCAAAGCGTGTTTTTACAAAAAAGCAAAAACACGAAGCGACGTCTCACCTGTCCTACGCTCGAAAGAACGAGTATAAAGATGACACAGTTTTTCAAAGTGAGGATTATGTTTTTTGAAAGGGCGGTTTTATGGGGGATTTAGGCAGTCGGAAAGCGGGATTGCGCCTTCCTCCTGTCATTGCAAACAGGCCTCGGCCACCACCAATAAACTAGCAGACCAATGTTTCCACCGTGGAATATAGCCAATAGTGTCATGTATTACGGACCGAGCATCATACGTATTGAAGGCCGTTTTAACCTTTGCCAAAGTATTCTCATTTTTATGAGCAAAAAAATTGCGGATACATCGAATATCTTGTGAGCAATTATTAGTCGAGCCAATACTTGAAACCAGTATGTTACGATTAGAAGGATTAATTCTATTAATGTAACCAACCATTTGAGTGGAAGCATGATAACTAGCGAACCAATTATTTCGTCCCCCTCCAAATACTGACCTTAAATGTGCTTCAAGTGTTTCTCTACTAAAAGAATTTGAAGCCGTAATTCTAGTTCCAGAAAAAGTGGTAAAGCCCCCATTAGCAAACAATAACAATAAATCTCCATTGAATTCCGACCAAATATTTAAAAGATTTATTGTCGCATGTTCTTGCTCAGCCAACGAGTTAGAAAGGAAATATTTTTCCAATCTCGAAATTCGCTTAGCAAATGTTTCAAAGCATCGAATTGACACTTATTTAAATTCACCTTGCAAGGCCCTTACAAACACTGGGAACCTAACCTTCCTACTTGCGATTCCTTGAGTGGAAGATGACGATTTCTCTACAAACTTCCTTAATTCTTGCGTAGGGTCTTGCTCCCCCGATATAAGCTCACCCAGATAAACTAGATTTGAAATTATTTCATCTTTGCCGGCAAACCCAGTCACATCTATTTCATCTATTTCCTTGCCAACTTCGCCCCTCTCAATTCCATCTTTTAAAAAAGCTGTGGCTGCGAACAACATCAGAAAATGGGGTGGTCTTGCAATCGTTCCTGAAATGGCTTCACCGAAAAGATTAGTCATGAACTGTATCTGGTCATTAAACCTCGCTTTAAGAGCCTCCTTATTAAAGTCCTCTCTGTCAAAATCAGAATAAAACTTCTTTATCCTTGGCTGCCCACCGTTCACTACCCCCTGAATAAGAATTTGGCACATTTCTGCGACAAGTTGATAATCTTGCATCCTAGCACGTCTTGCTAGGCTTAAAATTCCATAATCCTGCCAAAGAGAAACATTCTCTTTCGAAAGCTCAACAATTCCCCATTTTAACTCACCCTGAAATTCCGCATGACGTAGCTCAGCAGGATTTAATCTAACACTATAAGAATTAAGCCTTGAAAAAACCTCCAGAACATCCTCGTCAGACGCATTTAATAATTGATCAACTGAAAGGCTATATGACAAAAACCTATGCTTCAGTTCATCATCAAGACTATCAAAAGATTGTCCTGCATACTCTTTTGATCTTGTAGATAATTTAAAGGCATTGTTTGCGAAGCCTAAAATTGTTCTGACACGTTGTTGACCATCAACAACCTCTCTAATCGTCTTCCTAGACAACAAATCAATTGAAGAACGTAGATAAATTTTAGGGACAGGCATCCCGCAAAGGATTGAATCAATTAGATAGCTCTTTGCCGCTGGAGTCCAAACAGAATTCCTTTGAAAATAAGGATTTAGCTTAAGTCTTTTTTGTTCATCCCAATCTACAAAATCTGCGACCGTAAACTGCTCTAAATTAGTGTTAACCATTTTTCTCGCCTAAAATTTTTCTAATGCACTATCGAATATCCGTTATTCGCTCCACCAAAGATAACGCATTCGCCTCAACCGTCGCGACGATTTCATCAATCATCGCGTCATAATCATTGCTTCCCCGTTTTCTTTCCTGCGTGATACATCCTAATGTAACCTACCGACCACCTTTCGTAGCCACAAGCCAAAACCGCCGCCTAAACCCTTTGCATTCCGCGCGAAAAGGGCGCAGGGGTTTCTCCTGTAGCTTGAATCCTCAAGCCCATTATATGCGGCGGACGCCCTCGCCCTGAAAGCTCCTGATATGTCTCTTATGTTTCGCGCCGCCCTTGCGGCCGCTAGTTTGTCTGTGCTGGGCGCGTGCACGACGATTGCCACGCCGCCCTTTGACCCTGCCACACCTGCCGCCGCCGAAGCGCCGACACTTCCCGCGAGCGCCGAGATTGCCGCGGTTGAGATAAAACCCGCTGTCCTTCCCACCGAGACCGTGGAAGTTTCCGCCCCTACCTCTACGCCCGCCGCCCCTGCCGCAAATGAAACCTTGCTGTATGGCGCGCAGACGAAATGGGAACTCATGAGCTTTGTCGAGGCCGTGCGCGGCGCGGGTCTGGAAAGCGCGCTGGAGGGGACGGCGCCCGTCACCATTTTTGCGCCTAATAACCAAGCCTTTGAATTTGCCGCCCTTGGCGGGGACACGGATATTGCCGCGCTCTTAAGCGGGCATATTATTGACGGAGCGCTGGACATGGCCGCCCTCACGGCGCGCGCCGGCGAAGCGGGGAGCGCAAAGCTGTCCACCAAGGCAGGCACAGAGCTCACGCTTTTCGTAAGGGATGACGTGATTAAAATCGCGGGACCCAATGGCGTGCTGGGCCGCATCACCCAAGGCGATATGATCCAATCCAATGGCGTCATGCACCAAATCAGCAGCGTATTAGAGGCGAAGTAACCGCCCAAGCGCGTACTCTAGGCAGAGCCCGCGAGGGTTTCTGCCTTGGCCTTCTCGATTCAGCTAATCTTCTGGTTCATCCCACCAATCTTTACGCTTCCAGCGCTTAGATTGTTTCAGTCGCGATTCCGCTGTTTTACGTAAATCGCTTTTCATATCGCGATTACGACCTATGACGGGAATCTCTTTTCGCCATTTGATTTGTGACGCCAATGGCTCATCTGGGACTTTACGCCACATACCAACTTTAGGCCGCGTCACCTCTAAATCGCCAACGCCTTCAACAACTTTTTTCAAATTTTCTTTTAAAATGCGGCGTTCGTTCTGCCGTTGTTGTTGCTTGCGGCGCGGAATAGCTTTGCGTGCAGCTTTGTCATTTTCACCATAGGTACTTCGGCAATCCTTAGCATAGCTTTGGATTTTCTTTTCTTGCGGTGTTTGGCGACGTTTGGGCAATTACTTTACCGCCTCAGCTTGGTTGACGAGCGCCTCTGCCCTCGCCTCTACCGCCGCCACAATCTCGTCGACCATGTCGTCATTATCGGTTTTGCCAGTTTTCTTGCCCGCGTGATACATCATGCCGTAACCCGCGCTGCCGCCCGTAAAGCCAATATCGGTGAACATGGCTTCGCCGGGGCCGTTGACGACGCAGCCAATAATGGAGAGCGTGATGGGCTGGGCGATATGGGCGAGGCGGTCCTCTAGCGTGCGGACGGTTTTAATCACGTCAAAGCCTTGGCGCGCGCAGGACGGGCAGGAAATAATATTCACGCCGCGTGTGCGAATGCCGAGGGACTTCAGCATATCAAAGCCGACCTTGATTTCCTCTACGGGGTCCGCCGAGAGGGACACACGGATGGTATCGCCAATCCCCGCCCAGAGCAGGTTCCCCATCCCAATAGAGGATTTCACCGTGCCGATACGCGTGCCGCCCGCCTCTGTGATACCCAGATGTAGCGGGGCGTCCGTGACCTCGGCGAGTTGGTGATAGGCCGCGACGGTCATAAAGACATCACTGGCTTTAACCGAGATTTTATAGTCGTGAAAGCCTTCATCATCGAGCATGCGGGCATGCATGAGCGCGCTCTCAACCATGGCGTCGGGCGTGGGCTCGCCGTATTTTTCGAGTAGCTCTTTTTCCAGGCTGCCGCCATTGACGCCAATCCGAATAGAGCAGCCATTGGCGCGGGCGGCGGCCACGACTTCTTTGACGCGGTGCTGCCCGCCAATATTTCCGGGATTAATCCGCAGGCAGGCCGCGCCTTGGTCGGCGGCTTCGATGCCGCGCTTATAGTGAAAATGAATATCCGCCACGAGGGGCACCTCGACTTGGTCGACAATGGCGCGCAGAGCCGCGCTGCTATCGGGGTCGGGGACGGAGACGCGGACGATATCTGCGCCCGCCTCTTGGAGGGAGAGGATTTGGGCGACGGTGGCGTCCACATCATGGGTGAGCGTATTGGTCATGCTCTGCACGGCGATGGGGGCGTCGCCGCCCACCTCAATTTTGCCGACTTTGATCTTGCGGCTCGCGCGGCGCTCGATTGTGCGCCAGGGGCGAATGGAATTTATGTCTGTAGGTGTACCGCTCATAGGAGGGCTATAGCGCGGAGATGTGGCAGAATGAAGCCGTTATTACGGCTGTTTTAACACAGGGCTTAAGGCCGCTCATCCGTGGGTAAATCGCGGGAGAGCGTTAGTCCCGCAATCGGCTGCCCCGCCGCGCCCAACGGCCCGATTAGCGCTGTGCCCTCATATAGCTCTACGGCGCCTGCATCAC
The DNA here is from genome assembly GCA_938001915.1 of uncultured Caulobacterales bacterium. Classification (GTDB taxonomy): domain Bacteria; phylum Pseudomonadota; class Alphaproteobacteria; order Caulobacterales; family Maricaulaceae; genus Litorimonas. Next base: position 4,598 of record CALLBD010000025.1, read on the forward strand.
GGACAGAGACAGAATATCCCGCCGCTACGGGGCCTTGCCACGTTTCGCCGCGTAGGAAAATGCGGCTCACTTCGACCTCGCCTTGGACTGTGCGGATTTCAATCCAGCTCGGCGCAGTGGTTTGTAAGGTGAAAAGGCCCGCCTGCATCAGCGGCGTAGCGGGTTCTGCGGCCGTATATTGCGGCGCGATATCGACAAGTGGCGCAGGCGTGGCAATCGCTTCGGATTGCGTGCCATACCAAAGCCCAATGCCGAGCGCGACACTGGCCACAGTCAAGGCGGAAATCGAGCCGCGTGGCAGGCGCAGTTGACGGCGCAAAATAACATGGGGCGCATCGCGTAGTTTCATCTGCGTCAGCGCCGTGGCCGCCTTATAGTCTTTCACGGCCATCGCCCCGTCCATCCCCAGCGCTTTGGCGTAAGACCGCACATAGCCAATGGTATATCCAATAGCCGGCAAAGCCGCTTCATCTAGGGCTTCAATGGCAGAAAGATAACGCGTCTTGATATTCGTAATTTCAGACACATCAGCGAGCGATAGACCATAGCTTTCTCTGCGGGCGCGGAGGCGCGCACCAAAAGGGTCCGAAGACTGAGTTTCTATGTTAACTGACCGAGACATCTAGCCTGAGGGTTTAAGTGGGGCGCCTTGATTTATCGTTAACAAATTCAGGGATTTAGGTCGAGTCAAAATTGATTCGCGCACTGCGTTACTCATGTTACATTCATTTAGGGTGACAGCTTTATGTGCAGCGTCTAATAGCCGTGCATGATTTTGAGACGCCTCCATACCCGCCGCGCCGCGCCTTGGGCTGCATTGGGCCTGTCTGGCGGGCTATTAATCGGCGCGTGGATTTTCCAATATGGCTTTGGCTATCTACCCTGTACCATGTGTTATTGGCAGCGCCATGCGCATAAAGCGGTCTTAGGGCTCGCCGCGCTCTGGCTTATTTTGCGCAGGCTCGGCATTCAAGCGGCAGAGATTTTACGCGGGGCCGTGGTTCTCGCGCTCCTCATAAGCTTCGCTCTTGCGGCGTGGCATGTCGGCGTAGAGTTTGGCGTGCTGGAAGGCCCCAAAGGCTGCGCGGCAGGCGCGGCCTTCATGCCTGAAATTGACCCTAATGATCCGCTTAGCTTTTTGAATGAGCCCGTGAAGCCGCCCGCCTGCGCAGAGGCTGTCTGGCATTTCCTTGGCCTATCTATGGCGGGATGGAATGCCTTGCTCTCCTTGATTGGCGCGGTCTGGGTCGCTACATGTAAAGCAAGATGAAAAAGACAAACCCCAAAATAGCCGAAATGCTCCGTATTGATCATGCAGGCGAATATGGCGCGGTTGCGATTTACCGCGG
>CALLBD010000026.1 GCA_938001915.1 uncultured Caulobacterales bacterium
CCAGGCGGATTTGGCGAGGAAGACAGGCGCATCATCCACATCTGTTCCCGTCGTCATAACGTTCTTATCGACAAAGGCTTTCACCAAGGCTTCATCATCCGCAGCAATCCAGCGCGCGGTTTGATAGGCGGGGACTTCGAAGGTCACCTCCAGCCCATATTCCGTTTTAATTCGCTCGCGCATCACATCAATCTGCAGCGAGCCCACCGCGCCGACAATCATGTCCGACCCAAAGTTCGGTTTGAATAACTGTGTTACGCCTTCTTCTGCGAGAGACTCCAGCGCTTTACGCAAATGCTTCGCCTTAAGCGGGTCTTTCAATTGCGCGCGGCGCAGGATTTCTGGCGCGAAGTTTGGAATGCCCGCGAAGACAACTTTGCCAGATTCGGATAGACTATCCCCAACCCGCAAGGCGCCGTGGTTCGGAATGCCAATCACGTCGCCCGCATAGGCGTTTTCGGCCAGTTCCCTGTCTTGGGCGAAGAATAAAATCGGATTATGCACGGAGATGGTTTTATTCTCGGCCGTCTTGAGTTTCATACCGCGCTTAAACTCGCCCGAACACATACGCAGGAAGGCGACGCGGTCACGATGGTTCAGGTCCATATTCGCTTGGACCTTGAAGACAAAGCCTGCGACCTCTTTGCCGGTGGGCTCCATGCTAACCTCTTTGCCGGCTTTCTTGGCCACTTCCGCTTGCGGTTCAGGGCAAAGCTCGGCCAGCGCATCAATGAGTTGCAAGACGCCAAATTTACGCAGCGCCGAGCCGAAATAAACGGGCGTCATATGGCCTTCGCGAAAGCTCTGTATGTTGAAATCAGGATATTCTTTCGCGAGCTCCTGCTCTTCCATGAACTCATTTAGGAGCTCATCATTATTAAACATGCCGCCAATGGAATTGCCATCGACTTTGGTCAGCACATGCTCTCCGCCATCTTCGGGTTTGACGAAATGCAGGAAATCATCGGTGCGCAAATCGACCACGCCTTTGAAACGGCGGCCAGAGGCAGCGGGCCATTGCATCGGCACCACATCGAGGGCGAGCTTATCTTGAATCTCTTGGATGATATCGAATGTGTCGCGGCCTTCGCGGTCAAGCTTGTTGACGAAGGTAATAATCGGGATATCCCGCAGACGGCAGACCTCGAAAAGCTTTAGCGTTTGCGGCTCAATACCTTTGGCCACATCGAGCACCATAACCGCGCAATCGGCGGCGGTGAGGGTGCGATATGTATCTTCCGAGAAATCCTCATGGCCCGGCGTATCGAGCAGGTTGAAGATGAGATCTTTATGCTCAAAGGTCATGACAGATGACGACACCGAAATCCCGCGCTCTTGCTCAATCTTCATCCAATCCGATTGGGTGCGGCGCGCTTCGCCTCGCGCAGCAACCTTACCCGCTTGATGGATGGCCCCTGCGGCCAGCAGCATATTTTCGGTCAACGTCGTCTTACCCGCATCAGGGTGAGAAATAATCGCAAAAACACGGCGGCGCTTTGGCTCGGTTTGAAGGGCATTTGACATGGGGGCGGAGATAGGCGGCGGAAGGGGCGGGGGCAAGAGATAAGGTGAGGGAGACTGAGGCAGGGGGTTAGGCTTGCAGCTCGTCGAGGATGCTGCCGAAACATGGTCTTCGGGAAGTTAGGACTGCCCGCGTGGTAGGCCCCGCGATGGAGACCAAAATAGAGTTTTGTTTTACGCAGGAACCAAAGCGGATTGAGCCAAAAGCCCATTCCGCCCCCGCATTTCGCTTGCGCGAATTGCTAGGCCACGCGGCGACGGTTTTTGATGCAACGGTTGGGGGTCCCACAGTTAATCCGTTCCGGTCATGAACTCAAAAATCTTGTAAAGATTTTCGAGAGCCCCGGCTAACGCCTAGTGGTCAACTCTCGCCGCAAAAGCCCCGGCACAGTCCGCGCTCTCACACGCAGATGCTCAGACCCATCGTCCTCCAGACGGCAAGCGAGGCCTCACCTGTCCTATGTCTGAAAGAACACGCCTAGTGTGACACAGCTTTTGAAAGCGTGGAGTATGTTTCTGCATTTGAGGGACGCAAAAAGCTAACCCATTGAACGTATTTGGATTATCTCGGGAAAGATATTGAAAGTTTGATGGATAGGGGTTTTGAGGGCATTGAAAGACATTAAGTGAGCGGCTTAAACCGCCGAAAAACGGCCGCTCGTTTATGACGTCAAATTCCCCAAATTAGAGTCGAAAAATGCAAACTAAAAATACCTTTATAAGTTAGCAATAGCCAAAGTAAGATTGCTTTTAGCTTGTGTTTCTAGTTGATCAAAAAAGTATGCTGTATGGTATAAACGCGGTCGTGACATAAAGGATTTTAAAATCTCTTTTCGTTTCTTTCGAAATATAAATAATGGGACTCGCTTATATTCTTTCCGTACGTTCTTCTCGAACTCAGCGTAAATGTGCTTCTGAGCACCCAAAATGCTCAAATCAATATCAAGCATTAACTTGCCATCACCCGTCTGGGGGGCGGCATGGTCTTTAGTGAGGGTAATAAGCTGACTAATACGTTCAATAATTTTCGGCTCTATAGAGTTTCGGGACAAAAATGACTTTGCCAACTCAGCACTGTCCTCTTCATTCGTTGATGAAAAAGGTTTGTAAATCACATCATGGAACCAAAGTGCAAACTCGATTTCATGTAGATAAGTGGCTTGCTGTGAAACGGCGTCTAAATGTTTAAAACAGGCATTTATGTGCTCGAGGGTATGATAAGCGCGATGTTTTTCTGAATAGGCCGCTAGGAGACTGTCATAAGTCTCGTCGTTCTCAGAAAGACCAAAAGCTGTCATAAGCTGATGCCAGCCCTCACGATTAACTCTTAAGCTTTGGGGCATCATCTTTCCTTATTCCGAAGGCCTGCAATAGGTTTTTCATCGCTAGAACGCTATAAAGCCAAGCCTTACGCCATCTATTGCCAAGTAAAACTATATGTACATGCCATCCTTTTTCCCTTCGAGCGCTATACCCACTGTAGAGTACAGAAAATGCCTCCCGATCACCAAGTTTTTGGAATGCAATCTTCTGTGCATGTTGCATACCTAAGGTAAGCATCTCCGTGACATCTATATCAGAAGGCTCTCCAAGAGTTCTAGGAAAGCATAGTAAGTAATAGTTAGGGATTAGATCGTTTCTTATGCCCAGAAGCTTGCACTCAGCGCCTGACTTCAAAGTAAACGTATCGACGATATGATTTTTGGTCATGACGTAACAATAAGCAAAATTGGAAAATATAGAAGTTATCTTTTCGCATACCTAACGCCCTAAATTGCCGCCGTAGCCGAGCAGCTTAAAATCGCCCAAAATAAGACGCTGCGCGAGGGTCAACTTTGCAAATTTTTCGGCCCCTCACTCAAACCCCAAACCCTATTCCTTTTTAAAGGCCCGCCGAACACTCTCCTTTGACTGCGGGGGCAGGGTGAACATCATACCGGATTGGGGTGGGGGCGGTAGGCATGCTCCGATAAGGTCCGCTCTATCTTACACACGGAAACTACCTAATCGTCATTTCACAAACTTCTCCCACGCCTCCGCAAATATAGCGCTGGCGTCGGCGCTTTCGATAAGCCTTCCATGAGACATGATAATGCGGGTTATCGGCCAGCCCTTTATCGTATCAATCATAGACCGTATCGAGGATTTATCTTTCACCGAAAATCTATGGTAAAAGGCAACATTCGGGCGGCCATAATTTCCAATCATCCAGAAGAATAATTTCTCCGCAGCATATTGCTCGGATTGATAATTATATAGCATATCGGCTGTAACTAACGTTCCGCTAGCTTCGTGGAAAACTAGGGTTTCTTGAATACGGTGACCCGTGACTGTGAAGGTCTTGAGGCGGCTATCGGTTCCGAACGAGACTCCCGGCGTGAGTATTCGCGCCCCGTCCACCGGGCCGATTTTTTCTAATAGGCCTTCGGCGACCCAACAATTAGCGTCAGGGAATATCGCAATACAGTCCCTTAAATACATATGATGCATCTGGTTTGGCGCGACGATATCTGAAACTGTGCCTAACGCCCGAATTGAGGCGACGTGTTCAGCGCTAAGCGCAACGGGGGAGTAAAGTAGAAGCCCAGATTGCGTTTCAAGGATAGTCATGCGTAGGCTACCACGACATCCGAGAGACACAAAATATGACTCCAAGCACCATACGCCTTCGTCAATTTTTTTGATTTTTTTGGTTTTTATAATTTTTTTTGGCGACATTCTGGCAGCCTTTAATCTTGCGGGCCTATCTGCGCGAGTATTTATCCTATTGGCAAGGCATTTCACAAAAAACGCCGATGTCCAGTTTTGCGCAAACTCAACGCAAACAACAGCAAACCTATTCCAACGCCCGCCGAACAATCTCCTCTTACTGTGGCAGCAGAGAAAAGATCATGCCGTCTTGGCCAACAATGATGTCTCCTGAAAACTTATCTGCCGCGCCTTTGGTGAAGCGGGCATTTAGATAGGGGGTTGGCAGAGCGGGGACAATATGGGTGTAGACTAAGAGTTTCGCCTCTGCGTCTTGCGCGACCTGCGCGGCCTGAACGGGGGTGATGTGGTAGTCGGGAATATCAGCCATGATTTTCGCGATACGGGGATTTCCCGCCTCTCTCGCGGCGCTTTCAATCACGCCAACCATGTCGGGGTTGAGGGCTTCGGAGATGAGGATATCTGCGCCTTTGGCTTGGCGAGCAAGGTCATCAGAATAGGCCGCGTCGCCCGTAATGACGACGGAGCGGCCCTTATAGGCGAACCGATAGCCAATTGCAGGCGAGACGGGGTCATGATCTACCGCAAAGGCTGTGACGGTTACGCCTGCATCGTCCATCACCATGCCCGTTTCAAACACTATTGGCGTTCCGCCAAACCCGCTGGGCGGCACGACATCTGCGCCGTGATGGGCGATACGGTAGTCTCTGTCTTGGGCGTAGGCCGCGTTTAATCCCGTAACGACCTGCGCGACGCCGCTGGGGCCATGAATAGGCAGCGGGGCGTCATAGCCGCCGCCCGCCCAGCGTTGCAGCATTAATTCGCCCAAACCGTCAATGTGATCGGAATGAAAATGCGTGAGGAAAACGCGTTCCGTAGCGGCGGCGGGCAGGCCTATCTCGCCCATTTTGCGCACGGCACCGCCCCCGCTGTCGATGATAAAGAGGCGCTTGCCCGCGATAACCGCCGTGCTGGGGCCTGCCCGCGAGGGATCGGCCAGCGGCGAGCCGGTACCAATGAGGATGACATGGAGGCCGTCGGGTAAATCGGCGAGCACATTATTTCCGAAATTTGTCGCAACTGCCTTGCCGAAAAGACGCTCTCCGATTTGGACTTTGAAGATTTGGCTGGCGGCAAATAATAGCGCTAAGATTACGGCGAGGCCGAGACCTAGTTTTTTTACCATGTCCAATCTCCCCTTGGTCTTTAGTCTGCTGGCAAAGGGTAGGGCGAGGAGTGGGATTGTTCAAGGGCTGAGGCAAACGCTCAGTCTTTGCTCTTTACAGCCTCACCCCATCTTGCGACGCTGAGGGCTATGACTGCCCTCACGCCGACTCAGCTTACTTCCGCAAAACGGGCGGCCCGTGCCCTCAGTAAGGCGGCGGGCGGAATGCGGGTTTTGTCGTCTTTGAACTGGGATGCCTCATTGCGTGGCGCGTTTCTGACGCGCGGGGTCTTGCCAAAGCCAGCTTACCCTGCCGTCGACACTACGGCAGCGCGTGAGGCGATTGCGGCGGCGCGAAAGGCCATTGACGGCGAGCACGTCGTCATGCGCTGGCTCGCACGGACAAGCGATGACTTGGAGACCACGGCGAATTTGATGGATGCGCGCGGCACGCCAGAATTTTACACGCATTCCGCCGCGCTTTATGGCTGTCCGACGAAGCTGATGCTGGACGGGGAAACCAAAGTCTTAAATCTCGCGCGCCATATGGATGCGACCTTGGAAGGGATGGATTTTGACCAGCTTGTCGTCGAAGGCTTTGAGGAAGAGCTGGACGCGGCGCAATTCGCCTCAGCCCTGGTGAAAAAACTTGCGCCTTATTTCGGGGACGACGCGCCCAATGTGATTGTCTCTGAGGATGTTTCGGCCAAAGCGGCAGCCTCGTCCAAACGCATACGCGTGCGCGCCGATGCGCATTTCTCGGGCCAGGATGTTGATCAGCTTTTGCACCATGAAGCGCTGGTGCATTCTGCGACGGGACTGAACGGGCGGCTACAATCGGATTTCCCAATCCTACGTCACGGTCACCCAGGTACGACAGAAATCCAAGAGGGGCTGGCGGTCTTTGCGGAGGTTATCACGGGCAATATGGACCCGCGCCGTTTCCGTCGTCTCTCTGGCCGCGTTATCGGAATTCAAATGGCCATTGATGGTGCAGATTTTAAAGACGTCTTTGACTTTTTCGAGGCGCGCGAAGTGGGGCGCGAGCAAGCCTATGAAAACACCCGCCGTATTTTCCGCGGCGGAGTCATGAGCGGCGGCGCGCCCTTCACCAAAGATATGGTTTATCTCAACGGATTATTGCGCGTACATAATTTCATTCGAACGGCGGTGAAGCTGCGGCGGGCCGATTTAATTCGGGTATTATTTGTCGGGAAATTAGACTTAGAAGACATTCCCGCGCTGTCTTATCTCGCGAAAGGCAAAAGGATAGAGCCGCCAAAATTCATGCCGCCATGGGCGAGCGATTTGCGCTTCCTCGTGAGCTACATGGCTTATTCCGCTTTCCTCAATCAAGTCAAAATGCCGGGTTTTCAGGCCTATTATGAAAAGGCCTTAGGTGAGGTTCCAGATGTCTGGGGATTTGCGGATGGCGACCCGACGACATAACCCCGTATGATTTAGTCTGATTTCTCAACCGCGCCAACACGCGCTAGAACGGTGCTTGGAATATCATAAAATTCAATAACATAGTCGTGATTATCTAAACCGACTATTTCTCTTTGAATGAAGAAATTATGGACCGCATCGGCGGCTAATTGCGTGCGGCGCGGGTCGCGATTGCTCTTGGCGTATTCCTCCAAAGCGCGTTCCATTTTCTTCGCGGCTAAGCCCAGCGCAAAGGCCTGTTCCCCCATCATTTCCGCTTCCAAAACCTCAGCGCCCGTAGGCCGCTTCGCGCCGCCTGACGGATGATTGCTCAGGGATTTGGGTGGGCGGATGGTCATGTTGCTCGGGCTAACTCTCCCGGCGCGTCAAAAACGCTAACCGTTCAAACAAATGCACGTCTTGCTCGTTCTTCAGCAGCGCGCCGTGCAGCGGCGGTATCATCTTTTTCGGGTCGGCTTCTTTAATCGTCTCGGGGTCAATATCTTCCACGAGCAGAAGCTTGAGCCAATCGAGGAGTTCTGAGGTGCTCGGCTTTTTCTTCAGGCCCGGCATAGCGCGGACTTCAAAGAAACGCTTGAGCGCCGCAGAGAGGAGACGCTGCTTCAAATCGGGGAAGTGAACTTTGACGATATCCGCCATCGTCTCTTCATCGGGAAATTGGATGTAATGGAAGAAACAACGGCGCAGAAATGCGTCGGGCAAGTCTTTCTCATTATTCGATGTGATAATAATAATCGGGCGCTGTTTGGCTGAAATGGTCTCGCTCGTTTCATAGACAGAGAAACTCATCTTATCGAGCTCATGCAGGAGGTCATTTGGAAATTCGATATCGGCTTTATCAATTTCATCAATCAACAAGATAGGCCGCACATCAGACTCGAAGGCTTCCCAGACTTTGCCTTTGTTGATGTAGTTTTTAATGTCATGAACGCGGTCATCACCAAGTTGCGAATCCCGCAGACGCGCCACGGCATCATATTCATACAGGCCTTGCTGCGCCTTGGTTGTCGATTTGACATTCCATTCAATGAGCGGCGCGCCGAGGCCTTTGGCGATTTCATGGGCCAGAACGGTTTTCCCCGTACCCGGCTCGCCTTTAATGAGCAGCGGGCGCTCCAATGTAATCGCGGCATTCACCGCCATTTTCAGATCATTGGTTGCGACATAATTGTCTGTGCCTTCAAATTTGGCCATTATTTTATCCTTGGTGTGTTTCCGCCTTTTTATGCGATGCAGCGCAGAGGGCAAGGCATAGCCGCCAAACAGATTTAAGTGAGCGCCCGCCGCATCTGTCATCGTGACTTGTGAGACTCATTTGCCTTCGGTATCACGCGCCAAAACCGCGTGTACGTCAGGCAAGCACACGGCTGTGTGGACGCCAGACGCGTTTATGTATGGGGATATTATGACTAAGAAAGCTAAGAAGCCCGTCAAATTGCCTAAGGGCTATGTGCCCTCAGAAGACGAAAAATTCATGAATGCGAAACAGCAGGAATATTTCCGTCAAAAGCTCCTCGCATGGAAAGCTGAAATTGCGGAAGAAACCCGCAATACGGTCGAATATTTAAAAGGTGAAAGCGTCTCTCACCCTGATCCTGCAGATACGGCTGCGGCGAATGCAGACCGCCGTATGGAATTGCGCACGAAAGACCGCTTGCGCAAGCTCACCAACCAAATCGACAAAGCGCTGATGCGCCTTGAGAATGGGACATATGGGTATTGCGAGGAAACGGGCGATCCCATCCGCCTCAAGCGGCTAGACGCGCGCCCCATCGCCAAAAAATCCTTGGAAGCCCAAGAAATGCATGAGCGCAGCGAGCGTTTAAGCGCGGGGTAGGGCTTTTTTTTATTTGGGGAAATGTCACTTATTCAGAAAGTGCTTCTTGCATTTGATTGTGCAGAACATTGGCAGAGTGCTGTAGGGGCGGTTTGTAAGACTTTACAATCTTAATTATTTTATTGTTTCTATCTGTAATGCCCATACATGTGACATCAGCAAAAATAACTGGAAGCTTAGCGTTTACGTTTGAAATGTAATCTTCGCCACTATCGATATCTGCCGCTTCAAAATATTCTAACCACTGTGTATAAGGTGATCGCGGCTGGATGAATAAATAGACTTTCATTTCGCGTCTAAATTGAGGTGCTTTAGATAATGGAACTGGGATGTATGAAACTGAATTCTCATCAGGTTGAAACATTGGAGTGTGACTTTTTTCCTTACTCCTATCGTATATGTGCACATATTTAGTTTCGTGGTCTTCCACTTTGATTGCTTCACCTGATTTGTTGATTTTTGTGAGTCTTTTGGGATTGTAATTAAATTCTCGAGCTATTTCGAAAGCGTGATAATGCCAGGCTATGTTTGCGTCTTTATTTTCACTTCGCATTTCATCCATTTTTCTACTAAAATATACATTCGATTTGATTACGAAATTAGGTTTAAACTGAAAAAATTGCCTATCAGCATCATATTTCAAATGATGTGAAATATCCTGCACTTTGATAGGAAAGGGAAAACGAGATAGTTTTTTCGATTCGTCAACACGCTTGTTGAAGTCAAAGGTTGTCTCAAACTCACCTTTTTCAAGATTGTTTGGATTAACATTATTCCAGACATAACTTATTGTTTTGGGTTCGATTACTTGCCCTTCAGTGTAAGCACAATATCTGATTGTTTTATCTGGTTGGGCGTAGGCGGAGGCGTAAAGCAGAAGTGTTCCGAAAAATGCTAACACTGATTTCTTAAGCATAATCCCTCTCCATGCTACTATAATACTCAATTATAGTAGCAAATGAATTATGTCTATCGCTAAGATTGTGTGTTTTTGAAATGTCTGATGTCGGCGCCTATGTGGGGGATTCAGCTCTGAGTTACAGCCAAATCGCCCTAAAGGCGATCAGGCTTATAGCTGCCGCTTTGCATCGCAGCGACATAGGCGTCGACTTGCTCTTCCATAATGTCGAGCGGGACGGGGCCTGTGGCGAGGATAGCGTCGTGGAAATCCCGAATATCGAAATCGTCACCGAGTTTTTCTTTGGCACCTTCGCGTAATTCCAGAATTTTATTCATCCCGATTTTATAGGCGGTGGCCTGTCCCGGCATCACGATGTAGCGCTCAATGGCTTTCCAGCAATCGCTTTCCGGGTTGGGCGTATTCGTGATAAGATATTGCGCCGCCTTTTCACGGCTCCATTTCTTCTCATGTAGACCCGTATCGACAACAAGACGCGCAGCGCGCCAGAGCTCCATCGCAAGGCGGCCGAAATCGGAATAGGGATCTTCATATAGGCCCATCTCTTTTGGGAGATATTCGGAATAAAGTCCCCAGCCTTCGGAATAGGCCGTGAAGCGGCCAAATTTTCGGAAAGCGGGAATACCTTCTAATTCTTGGCTAATGGACAGCTGCATGTGATGTCCCGGAACGCCTTCATGATAGGCGAGCGCTTCCATCTGATAGACGGGCATGGCGTCCATGCGGTATAAATTGGCATAATAAATACCTGGGCGAGAGCCGTCGGGTGAGGGGCGGTTATAGAATGCTTTGCCTGCCGCTTTTTCGCGGAAGGCTTCTACGGCTCTGACTTCTAACTCCGCTTTCGGGATGCGGTTGAAAACTTCGGGCAGGCGTAATTTCATATCATCAATGAATTTGGTCGCTTCCTTTAAATAGGCCGCGCGCCCCTCTGCGCCTTCGGGCTTGAAGAACTGTTTGTCGACGCGTGTAAATTCAAAAAACTCTTGTAGCGTGCCGTCAAACTCAACTTTTTTCATGATTTCGCGCATCTCTGCGTGGATACGGTCGACTTCTGATAGACCTAGCTCGTGAATAGCGTCTGCGCTCATATCTGTGGTTGTCATTTGCTCTAGGCGGGAGGCGTAATAAGCGCCGCCATCGGGCAGTTTCCACGCGCCATCATCCGTGGAGGCCGCCGCTTTTTGCCGCTCCATCTCCGCTATGATACGTTCATAGGCGGGCGCAACGTCGTTCTGAATAGCCGCTATCGCGCGCTCATAGAGCGCTTCGCGAACGTCATCTTCTATCTCTAGACGGGAAACTTTTTTGCTGAAATCCGCGAGTAGCAGGTTCAGCTCGTCACTGTCAGCCTCAACGGGATTGCCCGCCATGATATTCTGCGAGCTTTCGATGACAAAGTCATAGACAAATTTTGGCGGGGCAATGCCTTTTTCGAATTTTGCTTTAGCTTGCTGCGTATGCTGGTCCAGCACCTCATCTAAAGTCTCTAGGCGTTTTAGGTAGTTTTCCGCATCTTCAACATCTTGGATTTTATGTTGATTGAGCAGGAAGGTCGGGAGGAAGGAGTGTGCGCCGCGCATTTGCGTATAGGTATAATTATGGTCCCACCATTTGCGCCGCGCGAGACTGTCTTCAACATTTTTTTCAAACAGACGATAGGAGAGTTGCCGCGTGTCGTCTAAGGCTTCGAAATCGAAATTCGCCCGCATCTCTTCTAGGGCTTCGCGGCTTTTTTCTAATTGCTCTAATCTGAAAGACCGGGATGGATCATTCCACTCATCTTGCCGCTCATCTATCCCGCGGGAGGTGAGGGTTTGCGGGTAGGCGCGGATAGTTTGATTATATTGCGTGTCAAACCAAGCGTCTAAGCGTTCATTTTCTGAGAGCGCAGCGTCCTTTGATGGGACCGTTTTAGACTCGGCCGCTGTGTCTGATTTCGCTGCGGGCACCTGGCTGGCAGGGGCGCAAGCACCTAAGGTGAAAAGCGCGGCGAGTATGAGTGTATGTGGGGCGAGTAGGCGCATTAATTTGTCTCCGGTTTAGCGTTAGCGATATAGTCATCCACTAATTCTTCGAGGATGCTTAAGGGTACAGATCCATTTGCGATGACTGTGTCATGGAATGCGCGTATGTCAAATTTATCGCCAAGTTCCGACTCGGCTTTGGCGCGTAGCTCTTCGATTTTTAATTTCCCAATCATATAGGCGGTCGCCTGACCTGGCCACACGATATAGCGGTCAATTTCTGCGCGCACGTCGCCCTCGGGGTTCGGGATATTATCGAGGTAATATTGGACGGCTTTCTCGCGGTCCCATTTTTTGGAATGGATGCCTGTGTCGACGACAAGGCGGGCAGCGCGGAAAATTTCCATCCCCAATTGGCCGAATTCCTTATAAGGGTCGGTATAAAGGCCAATCTCTTTCGGGATGGCCTCCGAATAGAGCGCCCAGCCTTCGATGAAGGCCGTATGGCCGCCCAGTGTTCGGAATTTTGGAAGGCCTTCCAGTTCTTGCGCAATCGCAATTTGCATATGATGGCCGGGGATGCCTTCATGGTAGGCGAGGGCTTGCATCAGGAACTTCGGCTGATCTTTGACGTCCTTCAGATTGATATAATAAGTCCCGGGGCGCGACCCATCTAGAGCGGGCGAATTATAGAACGCGCCAAAGGCCGTAGCCTCGCGGAAGGGCTCCACCCGTTTCACAACCATATTGGCCTTGGGTTTGGTGATGAACAAGGTGTCCAACCGCCCGCGCATTTCATCAATAATAGCTGTGGCTTCGGCCATATAGGCCTCACGCCCTTCATCCGTATTCGGGAAGGTGAATTGCGGGTCCGTGCGCAGGAAGGTGAAGAATTCTTTCAATGTGCCGTCAAACCCGACACGTTCCATGATGGCGCGCATTTCGTCTTGGATGCGGGCGACTTCTTTTAACCCAATCTCATGGATTTCATCAGCCGTCAGATCCGTCGTCGTGTAATGTTTTAAACGCGTGTTATAATATGTCTCGCCGCTCGGTAGTTTCCACGCCCCGTCCTGCGCTGTGGCCGTGCCCGCTTGCGCGTCGAACATAGACAAGAGGGAAATATAGGCTGGTTGAACGGAGGTCAGCAGGGCATCTTTGGCCTGATTTCGCAAATCTTCTTTTTTGTTGTCCGTTGTGTCCAGCTTTTCGATTTTGGCTTGGATGTCAGCCCATAGCGGGCTGTCGGGGCCCTCTTCGAAGGGTGCGCCCGTTATGACATTTCGTGAGGCCTCGCTGACTTTCGCGTAGACGAATTTAGGCATGGACGCGCCCGCCGCAAATTGTGCTTTGGCGCGGGCTTGGGCCTGACCCAGATAGGTCTGCACGCCGCGCAAGCGGGAAATATAGGCTTCTGCGTCCGCCACGCTTCCGACCTTACCATAGTTTATCATAAAGCTCGGCAGACCTGTATGCGGGCCGGACATGTGCGAGAACACATAGTCATTTTGACTGACCGCTGCGGTTGCCAGCTGGTCTTCAATGTCGACTTCGAACAATCGGAAAGACAATCGGCTTTGCGGGTCCAATCGATCAATATCAAATTCTTGGCGGAGTTCGTTGAGCCACGTCTGCGCGAGGGCGCGCTCTTCGTCTATCGCCGTTTGGGAAATATCGTCGAGCTTATCCATACCCTCCGTCATGCCAAGATAGGTGCGCGACATGGGCGAGCGGGCCAGTTGCTCTTCATAGCGGGATTTGAACCACGCATTGAGCCGCTGGCTCTCGGCGATGATAAGCTCTTCCCTGTCAGGAATATCTGCGCCGCTCCCTAAGCAAGATGACAGCAAGGGCGAAGCCCCCAGAGAAAGCAGGGCGGTTGCCAGTAAAATGGTCTTTTTCATGCGTGTTTGTCCTCTCATTCCGCAAGCTTTCCAACTTGGCGGCGTGTCTCTTTATGCTTTTATCTGCGCTACGATATAATTTGCGCGCGTCAAACAGGCAAATCATGCCTAAGGTAAGCTAATGGATGAAATGATTCGCACAGATATTTCGCGGCCAAAGGGAAATGCAGGACTATGGTTGGGGGCTGCCTTGGCTTTTGGCGGTCTCGTAACGGCGCTTGGCTTTGTCTGGGTGGCCCGAGATAATTTGACAATCGATGCCTATATCACCTTAGCTGGCATCGCGATTGTCTCGCTTTTAGCGATGATGACGTTAATCGTTATGGCTCAGGCGCGGGGTGGGTCTCGCCGCCGCCAGGACCAACGTGAGACGATTTATACAAGCGCCTTTTATAATAATTTAGTCCCAAGCCTTGTCGTAAATGAGGGCGTACCCCTTCATGCCAACCGCGCTTACATAGATTTGGCGAAATCTTTGGGCGTGGAAAGTGTCGGCGATACCCCGATTCTTGTCGATCGTCTTTTTACATCTGGTGGTGACGAAGCGGCCGCCGCGATTTTCCGTCTCCATCATCTCGCGGCAGGTATGGCGCAAGCCGAGGAGGTGATTGATTTGGTGACACCGGGCGGTGAGTTGATGCGCTACACGCTGCAAGTGAACCGCCTCGATAAAAGGCAAACGCTCTGGCAAATTATCGCCGCCCCTCAGGATTACTCAGTTGGACAAGATGTTTTAACGGAAGCCCCCGTTGGCTTGTTCACCGTCTCAAAAGAGGGCCGTGTTTTGGCCACTAATGACGTTTTGTTGCGCTGGTTGGGCGGCGAAGACACAGACGCTCCCACTTCTATTTCGGGGTTCATAGAAGACCCGAGTGCCTTGCTGGATAGCCCCGCTGAACCGGGGCGAACCGTTCGGGCCGATACGCGCCTAGTCACGCGCAAGGGCGTTGTTTCGCCGACAGTGATGGTTGCAAATTGGCATAATTTAAACAGCGGCGATATCGTCGCCAGCGTCGCACTTTATGGTCATTCCACAATCGCGCGCAGCGAGTCTGTGCGGACGCTTGATGCCGATACGGATGCACATGATTATTCTGCCGCCCCCGTTGCAGTCCTAAAGCTGGAAGGCGCGCATGTGGGGAAAGCCAAGATTATATCTGCTAATCCCGCTTTCGCAAAAATGTCTGGACGGAGCGATGCCGTTGGTTTGGCCTTTTCAGAGGTTTTCACAAATAACCCCGCCGAGCACCGCTTTTTAAATCGCGAGGTGGAGCAAACGACGCCCGATGTGCCTTTTGACGCGACCCTTGAGAATGAGACTGAGGCTTTGCCTGTCTCTGTATATATAGTTAAAGACATCAATACATCCGATGAGAGCCATGCCTATCTGGTCAATGTTAGCGCGCGCAAGATGCTGGAAGATCAGCTTGTGCAAAGCCAGAAAATGCAGGCGATTGGGCAATTGGCAGCGGGCGTCGCGCATGATTTCAATAATTTGCTGACGGCTATTCGCTTGAACACGGATGAACTCCTGCAACGTCATCCTGTCGGGGACCCGTCTTACCCCGAGCTTCAGAACATCAACACAACGGGCGCGCGCGCTGCCGCTTTGGTGAAGAAGCTTCTGACCTTTTCGAGAAAAGCGACGCGCCGCAAAGAACGTCTGGACGTAACCGACACGCTGTCTGATATGGTGGTCACATTGCGGCAAACTTTAGGTGAGCGAGCGCAACTGAAAATGATCCATGCGCGCGGGCTGCCGCCTATCATGGCCGATAAATCCCAAATCGATACGGTATTGATGAACCTCTGTGTGAATGCGCGGGATGCCATGGAAGAGCAGGGCGGGGGAACGATTACTATCCGCTCTCAACTGCTCCCACGAAGCGAGATAGAGGGCTCTCAACTCAAAGAGTCCCTGACCGCGATACAGGGCGATGAGTTTGTTGTGATAAGCGTCGAGGACACAGGCACTGGGATGCCTGAAGAGGTGAAATCGAAAATTTTCGAACCGTTTTTCACAACTAAAGAACAGGGCAAAGGTACAGGGCTTGGTCTCGCAACCGTTTACGGCATTGTTCAGCAGACGGGCGGGCATCTAACCGTGGACTCTACGCTCGGCGAAGGCACCGCTTTTAAGATATATCTTCCCGCCGCGGGGCCTGCCACCGAAGCCGAAATCGAGGCCATCGCCGAAAAGCCGAAAGCCGCGCCGCGAAAACCGTCTGATTTGGCGGGGCAGGGGAATATTCTCTTCGTCGAAGATGAGGCGTCAGTGCGCGGCATCGCCGCCAAGGCCTTGCGCAAAAAAGGCTATCAAGTCACCGAAGCTGAAGATGGTGAGGAGGCGCTAGATATTTTGAAGGCCGCAGAGACGCCATTTGATTTGATGATTTCCGATGTTGTAATGCCAGGCATGGACGGGCCGTCATTACTGAAAGCGGGACGCGATTTATTGGGAGAGGCCAGAATCGTCTTTATCTCAGGTTATGCGGAAGAGGAGTTTTCAGAACTATTGTCAGAGGAACCTGATGTGACATTCCTTCCTAAGCCCTTCACTTTTGCGGAACTGGCCGAGAAGGTGAAGTCGGAAATTGGCGAGGTGAGCTAGGTTTCCCGGTGGTAAAGGCCTGATTTTTAACAACTGTTCTTTTTTTGTTCTTTTTTCTTGATGTAGGAGAACAAATGTGAAACAAAATATATAACGGCAGTCCAATTGAAGCCGTAACTACACGAACTGGCGAAGGGCTCCGTCGGTTCTTCTGGAGTTGAACTCATGGCGAGAAACAGCACACCTCTTAAAGTCGTTGAAAAAGCGACAGATAAAAACAAAAGCGCCGCGCTGGATGCCGCGCTCTCACAAATTGACCGTGCCTTTGGCAAAAATTCAGTGATGAAGCTGGGTGATAAGTCGACAATGGACATTGAAGCGATTTCGACAGGTTCCATTGGGCTTGATGTTGCGCTCGGTATAGGCGGCTTACCAAAAGGCCGCGTGATTGAAATTTACGGCCCTGAAAGCTCTGGTAAAACCACGCTGACATTACACGCGATTGCGGAATGTCAGAAAGCGGGCGGTGTCGCGGCCTTTATTGATGCGGAACATGCGCTTGACCCTGTTTATGCAGCCAAGCTTGGTGTGGACGTCAATGAGCTTTTGATTGCACAGCCTGATACGGGTGAGCAAGCGCTCGAAATTGCCGATACTTTGGTGCGCTCTGGCGCGGTTGATATTCTGGTCGTCGACTCTGTTGCGGCGCTTACGCCGCGCGCGGAATTAGAAGGCGATATGGGCGATAGCTTGCCAGGCCTACAGGCGCGCTTGATGAGCCAGGCGTTACGCAAGCTCACAGGGTCTATCTCTAAGTCAGGCTGTATGGTTATTTTCATCAATCAAATTCGGATGAAAATTGGTGTGATGTATGGTTCGCCAGAAACAACAACAGGCGGGAACGCACTGAAGTTTTATTCCTCTGTGCGTCTTGATATTCGCCGTATTGGCGCGATCAAATATCGTGATGAAGTTATCGGTAACCAGACT
Source organism: uncultured Caulobacterales bacterium (assembly GCA_938001915.1). Taxonomy (GTDB): domain Bacteria; phylum Pseudomonadota; class Alphaproteobacteria; order Caulobacterales; family Maricaulaceae; genus Litorimonas. The sequence goes on from CALLBD010000026.1 coordinate 17,013, forward strand.
CGTGTGAAGGTTGTCAAAAATAAGGTGGCCCCGCCTTTCCGTCAGGTTGAATTTGATATTATGTATGGCGAGGGTATTTCGAAAACGGGTGAGATTATTGATCTCGGCGTAAAGGCCGAGGTGGTTGAAAAATCTGGCTCTTGGTATTCTTATGGCGATGAGCGCATTGGCCAAGGCCGTGAGAATGTACGGAAATTCTTGTTAGAAAACCCAGAGATGGCCGACGAAATTGAGCGCAAAATTCGAATGAATGAAGGCCTCATCGAAGAAGAGCTGCTCATGCCAAAGGGTGAGCAGGTCGAAGATGACGGCGAAGCGCCTGCTTTGAGCCTAGGGGCTTAAGGCGCAAACATAGCTTAAAGGTGGAATAGTCTTAAAATAGTTCATTCTAACTCCAATGAGCTATTTTACCCGTCTTATTCTGCATCTCCCCCGCAGCTTTATGGTCTCGGCCATAGAAGACGGAGATTTTCTACCAAAAGAGCGCTTGGCACTGCCAGGCGCTCTTTCTATATGAGCGGTCCATATTATGAATAGTGCTTATGACCTCTCTTGCTGATATACGCTCTCAATTTTTAAATTTCTTCGGAAATGCTGGCCATACGATTGCGCCAAGCTCACCGCTTGTGCCTGATAATGATCCGACACTCCTATTTGTGAATGCGGGTATGGTGCCGTTTAAGGATTGGTTCACGGGCGCGCTCTCGCCCGATTATCCCCGCGCCACGACGTCCCAGAAATGCGTGAGAGCGGGCGGCAAACATAATGACCTCGATAATGTCGGCTATACGGCGCGCCACCACACATTTTTCGAAATGCTTGGCAATTTTAGTTTTGGCGATTATTTTAAAGCTGAAGCCATTGAACATGCGTGGAAGCTCGTCACTGAAGATTTTGGGCTACCCAAGGATAAGCTCCTTGTGACGGTCTACCATACGGATGACGCCGCCTATAATCTCTGGAAGAAAATCGCTGGGTTGCCAGATGAGAAGATTATCCGGATTGCAACAAATGATAATTTCTGGGCGATGGGCGACACCGGACCTTGCGGGCCTTGTTCCGAAATTTTCTTTGACCACGGTCCCGATATTCCGGGCGGCCCTCCCGGGTCTCCCGATGAAGATGGCGATAGGTTTATCGAAATCTGGAACCTCGTTTTCATGCAATATGAGCGCCGCGCCGATGGCACGCAAATTGATCTACCCAAACCCTCTATCGACACTGGCATGGGCCTAGAGCGCACTGCTGCTATTTTGCAGGGCAAGCACGATAATTACGACACGGATTTATTCCAAACGCTCATTGGTGCCTCCGTCGAACTGACGGGCGTCAAAGCGGAAGGCGAAGCCAAATCTAGCCACCGCGTCATTGCCGATCATTTGCGTAGTTGTTCTTTCCTTATGGCGGATGGCGTGTCTCCGTCCAATGAGGGGCGTGGTTATGTCCTGCGCCGCATCATGCGCCGCGCCATGCGTCATGCGCATTTGCTGGGCGCGAAAGACCCGTTAATGCACCGTTTGGTTCCGACGTTGATCGATGAGATGGGCGAGGCCTACTCAGAGCTGGGCCGTGCGCAAGCCAACATTGAAAGCGTCTTTGAACAGGAAGAAATCCGTTTCCGCCGCACATTAGGCCGCGGCACAGCGCTGCTTGAGGATGCCATTTCTGGCATGGGTGAGGGTGATAAGCTCGACGGCCGCACGGCTTTCACGCTGTATGACACCTATGGTTTTCCACTCGACCTGACCCAAGACGCTTTGCGCGCGAAGGGTATTGAGGTCGATACGGACGGCTTTGACGCCGCGATGGAAGAGCAAAAAGCGCAGTCTAAAGCCGATGGCGGAAAGTTTGCCGATGCTGGTGCGGATGATTTATATAAAGAGGTGCTTGAAAAATCGGGCGCTACAGAATTCACAGGATATGACGCGCTAAATGCGACGCAATCCGTTGTCGCACTCGTGCAGGATGACACCGCCGTGGAGACCGCTACGGATGGCGAGATTGTATTCATCACAAATGAAACGCCGTTCTACGCCGAAAGCGGCGGGCAGGCGGGTGATAAGGGTGTCGCCACTTTTGCTAATGGCGCGAAAATTATCATCACGGACGTTCAAAAACGCGCAGGGGATTTGCATGCCCATATCGGTACGCTCTCGGGTACCGTGAAAGTGGGGGATGCGGCGCATCTCTCCGTCGATGCCGATAACCGCGAGAAAACAAAACGCAATCACTCAGCGGCGCATTTGCTCCATGAAGCGCTACGACGCGTCTTGGGCGACCATGTTGCGCAAAAGGGGCAGATGGTTGACGGTGAACGTATCCGCTTTGACATTAGCCACGGCGCGGCCATTACCCGCGAAGAATTGTCCAAGGTCGAGGATGAGGTGAACGCGATTATTCAGCAGAATAAAGCGGCGGAAACCAAACTCATGAACCCTGATGACGCGATTAAAGCGGGCGCAGTTGCGCTATTCGGCGAGAAATATGGCGACGAAGTGCGCGTTTTATCCCTCGGCGACCCGCTTGATGACAGTCCGCATGCCTATTCCGTAGAGCTGTGCGGCGGGACCCATGTGGAACGCACGGGCGATATTGCCCTGTTCAAAATCACGGGCGAGGGCGCGGTAGCCGCAGGTATTCGCCGCGTCGAAGGCGTATCAGGTGAAGCGGCGCGGCAATATCTCGAATCCCAAGCAGGCCTGACGCGCCGGGCGGCGGATTTGTTTAAGACAAAACCCGAAGATGTCCCGTCGCGCATTGAGGCGCTTTTGGCGGAGCGGAAACAGCTGGAGAAAGACTTATCTGAGGCTAAGAAGCAACTCGCGCTTGGCGGCGGGGGCGCAGCCTCGGGTCCTGAAGAGATCAATGGCATCAATTTCTTAGGACGCGTCTTGGACGGCGTGTCAGGCAAAGATTTGCGCTCTATGCTGAATGAACAAATTACGCAGATTGGCTCGGGTATTGTGGCCTTTGTCGCGCGAGACGGCGGGAAAGTCGCTGTGGCGGTGGCCGTTTCGGATGACGTGCAGGCCACCCATTCGGCCTCTGATTTGGTCAATAAAGGCGCCGCCGAAGTCGGCGGGCGCGGCGGCGGTAAACCGGGCATGGCACAAGCGGGGGGCTCTCAGCCTGAAAATGCTGAAGCGGCTCTAGAGGCGATTAAAGCGGCGGTTGCGGGCTAGGCCGACATGGATAAGCCGCTTTATATCGATAAGCGGCTATCTGTTCCGCCGCATGCGATTGCAACCTCCGCTATTCGGGCGTCGGGTCCTGGTGGGCAATCGGTGAATAAAACAAATTCAGCGGTGCAGCTACGCTGTGATTTGAACGCCTTTCACATAAATGAAACCTACCGACGGCGTATTGCGCGGTTTCGCGACAGCCGGATCACGGATGATTTTGTCATCATTATCAAAGCGCAGACCCATCGCAGCCAAGCCCGTAATCTGGAGGAGGGGCTCCTGCGCTTGCAATCGCTTTTACGCAAAGCTGTCTATGTTGACCCGCCGCGCATAAAATCCCGCCCGAGCTACAGCAGCCAAAAACGCGCCGTGAAAAAACAAAAACGCCGCAGCGAGATAAAAGCGGCACGCGGTAAAATCCGCGATTGGTGAAGCCCCGGCGGCGTGTCTGCTCAAAAACTACTAATTTTCGTAATGCCGGACCAGAGGAAATTTTTATTGTAATGTGTGCATTTATGTGCACATATGCATGTGTGAAGCAGGATAATCACCGAGACTCAAAGGCCCATAAGGCCATGGCGGAGGCGGCCTTCGCCGTTTTAGACACGCGGTTTTTAAAGGCGTTGACCGATGGCACGCGGGTGCAAATTGTCAAAAAACTGATTTTACTCGGGACTTCTGACGTGGGCACAATTGCAGCGGGGCTCTCGCAAGATCGCTCAGTCATTTCTCGTCATTTGGGGCAGCTGGAGCAGGCCCGCATTACACGCTCGCGCAAAGTTGGGCGGCGCGTCTTTTATTCCATTGACGGTCCATATGTTGTCGAAAAGGTGACGCTGATATTAGAGGCGCTCGGCCCGATGGCCGAGCTTTGTATTCCATTCCAAAATATAGAAGCGGGAGCTGCCGCATGACGAGTTTCACAGGCACTGCCGAAAACGGCGCAGAAATTATCTATACAGATCATAAGCGCCATATGTATTGGCTTATCCTGATTTCTCCGCTCGTGTCATTGTCGTCTATCTGGCTTTATTTTGCCTTGGATAAAAACCCGATTGTGACCCTTATTCCCTTACTTTTCTTCTATATTTTTACCCCGCTGATGGATGCAATTATGGGTGAAGATCCGCATAATCCCCCTGAAGAGGTCGTGAATGCGATGATAGCTGATAATTATTATCGCGTCCTTGTGCATAGTATGGTCTTCGTCGCGATTGCTTTATTTCTGGCCTTTGTTGTTTTTGTCGGAACGCAAGATTTGCCGTGGTGGGCGATATTGGCGCTCATCATTGGTGTCGGATCTAACAGCGGGGGCGTCATGGTGATGACCCATGAATTGGGTCACAAAGCTAATAAGTTGGACCGGCTCACCGCTAAAATCGGTAATATGATTATGGGCTATGGGCATTTTAATATCGAACATAACAAAGGCCATCATACGTGGGTCGCGACCCCTGAAGATCCTGCAAGCTCCCGCATGGGTGAAAATTTCTATGCCTTTATGGTACGCGAACTGACGGGTACATTTAAGCGCGGAATTAGCTATGAGAGAGAGCGCCTTGCGCGCAAAGGGAAGGGGTTTTGGTCACTGCAGAATGATGTGTTGCAGGTCTATGCTGTGACCTTGGCGATGGCAGCTCTATTTACTGTGCTATTCGGGCCAGCGATCTTACTGTTCCTTATTCCGCATCATTTCCTTGCTTGGCTCGCGCTCACCCAAGCCAATTATGTCGAGCATTATGGTTTATTGCGCGAGAAAAAAGAAAACGGGAAATATGAGCGCTGTCAGCCGCATCATAGCTGGAATACAAACCATACCTATTCCAATATGCTGTCTTTTCACTTGCAACGTCATTCCGACCATCATGCTTACCCGCAGCGCGCCTATCAGGTCTTGCGCGATTATGACGACGTTCCAAAGCTGCCAACGGGATATGGGGGATGTTTTGCGATGGCCTTTGTACCGCCGCTTTGGTTCAAAGTGATGGACAAGCGTGTTATTGATTGGGCGGGCGCGGATTTATCTAAGATAAATATTCATGAACCTGCGAGAGCCAAGCTGGTGGCGCGATGGGGATGAGGCTGTACTTATATTTCGATGTGCAGACTTAACCACTAATTAACCATAAGTTTTTTGAGAAATTAAACCAATGCAGTTTTAGGTTGTGCTTCTATGTTTATGCACAATCGAAAATTACCCGATATGTTTACCGCCGATGGTTATAAGAATGACTATCTGACGGATAGGCTGAATGGTCAAAGACTTCTCGCCTTGTCGAGTTTGATTATACCCTTAGGCTTTTTTCTCTTGCTTATCTTGGCGCCGAGCGCGAGCGACTCGGGGACAAGTCCCCTCGTGATGATTATCTCTCTTGTGATTGTGGCGCAGGCGGCTTTTCGTCTCTCTCTAAACTGGAATAAAGCGCTTGGTGACCGGTATCAGCTCTTGTGCGTGAGTTTGGATTTTCTGTCGCTCACGGTGATCCTACTGGCCTATGCCTTGACCTATGAAGTGCCTTTTTCAGTGGCTTTGAAGTCTCCCACAGCGAATGTTTTCTTCATTTTCCTAGCCTCAAGAATTGTCCTTTTTAATCGCGCCATCATTCTGCAAACTGGCGCCTTCGCGGTAGTTACATGGATTTGCCTGATTGGTATCGCACTGCTGGACCCAGACTCTGCCGGCCGAACCTCAAGTTTTATCGAGTATTTGACGAGTTTTAAGATTTTAATTGGCGCCGAGGTCGAAAGACTTTTGCAGTTTGGGTTTATTACGGGGATTTTATATGTGTTCTTGCAGAGTTCGCGAAAAGATCCACCGACAGGGTTTCTCCGGCGGTTATTCTTCCTCGGCAGCCTCTCGCGGTTTTTACTCTCAAACAAAAGCGCCGCTACGGACAGGACATTTGCTCTCATCGAAGTCAGGGCAGAAAATGTTGCGGATGTTGATAAACTCTACAGTACCGCTTTGAAACTTATTCCAAGCCTGCCGGTTTTAAAGACAGTGAAAATTGCGCTTATCGGTAGGCTTTCGGACCAAAGTGCGGCGCTGTCCATAGTGTATCCGAAAGGGGCCTATGATTTAGAGGGGATTTTGGAGGGTATTCATCGGGAGCTGAAAGAGAGGGTGGCGCTGGAATTGGCCAATAATGCGTCGACGCTTATCATTGGGGCTTGTAAACTCGACCGCACAATGTCCGCCAATCGGCACTTAAGATATACAGACGCTGCGATAAGAGAGGCGATAGCGTCGGGGCGAAATAGCGTCGAATTTAACTCGGAATTACTCGAAAAAATTGAACGCAAACACGCCATAGAACGCACGATACGATCAGGTCTTAAATGCGGCGGCCTGTCTGTAGTTTATCAGCCGATAATGGACCTTATGACGGATATGCCTATCGGCTTCGAAGCCCTCATTCGCCTCAAGGATAAAGACGATACAGCTATCTCGCCAAGCGAATTCATTCCTATCGCAGAGGCAACAGGCCTCATTCATGAGGTGACAGATTATCTGTGCGATAGAATAGCGAAAGAAGCGCCTGAGATCTGTGAGATATTCAAAGCGCATGAGGTTCAGCCCTACATAAATATCAATATTTCGCCGAGCCAAATCAGAGATGTAGACCGCATTTTATGTGCCTTGAGGCGTGCGGAACAGGGCGGGGTAAAAATTAATATTGAGGTGACGGAATCTTGTATATGTGATGATGAGCTCGCGGCAAAAGCCTTCGATAGACTGCTGCAGGAAGGCTTCTCAATCGCCATTGATGATTTCGGAACAGGCTATTCCTCCCTTCAACGCCTTGAGACGTTGCAATTCTCAACATTGAAAATCGACCAGAGTTTCGTGTCGAATATCGGCAAACAAGGATCGAATGATTTCTTAAAGGCCGTCATAAACCTGTCTCGCGTATCTGCGGATTACACGATTGTGGAAGGGGTGGAGACCTTGGAGCAAAAACTTCTGCTTATGAAAATGGGTGTCAGATTCTGCCAGGGCTACTACTGGACCCGCCCTGTCGATATGCGCGGGCTTACCAAATATCTTTCGGATAGTTTTGGATATGAGAAAATTGGACCAGCACGGTTAGGCTATGCTGGATTTGGTTAGAGTATGAATTATTGACCTGATTTATACGCCAAGAGACCGTCAGAGATGTCTGACGTCAGGCAGAATGAAATGAAAGAAACGCTTCGCCTCAATGGCGATTTCAACCTGCCAACATCTCTAACGCTGCACACCGAACGACTTAGCCGTTCGGCGCTACACTGCAATCGACTTACCGGGTTGATTGCGGACGTTTCGCGTCCATCGGGGAGGCAGCTCTGCGGGCAGTCCTGACTCCCCAGTGACAACACTTCGGCGGGCACCCAGATTGTCTGCAAGCGCGCCAGCATGTCTGTAGGGTTCTTACCTTCATTTCTTAACTACAGCGCTGATAAACGACTTGCACAAATCGGAATCGCGCATTACTAGGCCCCAACTCACGCGGCCCCTGTTTGGCGGTCGCTTTTTTGATGCCCGCGCCGCTTAGGCGCAAGACACTTAATTTGGAGGCTAATATGGCTGTCCCTAAGAGTAAGATTTCAAACTCGCGCCGCGGTATGCGCCGAGCGCATGATGCCCTGACTGCGGTCAATTATGTTGAAGACAAAGACAGCGGTGAGCTGCGTCGTCAACACCACATCGACCTGAAGACAGGCATGTATAAGGGCCGTCAGGTTCTGACCCCAAAAGACTAAACGCACACATCTAAAAAGCGGAGCCTCCCATGGTTGAAATTGAAACAGTTTTCGCCAGGGAAATCCTGGACAGTCGCGGTAACCCAACACTCGAAGTTGACATTACCCTAAGTGATGGCGCCTTTGGACGCGCGGCCGTGCCCTCAGGGGCCTCAACAGGTGCCCATGAAGCCGTAGAGCTTCGCGACGGGGATAAATCCCGCTATCTCGGCAAAGGCGTTCGCCAAGCCGTTCTCAACGTCAATACAGAAATCGCCGACGAGATTGAAGGTCTTGATGCGGAAAACCAACGCGGCATTGACGCTATCCTTATCGCGCTGGATGGGACAGAGAACAAAGGCCGCCTCGGCGCAAATGCCATGCTCGGTGTCTCTCTTGCGCTGGCTAAGGCCGTGGCCGACTCCCAGCAAGTGCCGCTTTACCGCTACGTCGGCGGGGCCAATGCCCATGTGCTGCCTGTGCCAATGATGAATATCATCAATGGCGGCGAGCACGCAGATAACCCGATTGATGTGCAAGAATTTATGGTCATGCCTGTTGGTGCGGAAAGCTTCTCTGAGGCGCTACGCTGCGGCGCGGAGATTTTCCACGCGCTGAAGAAAAAGCTCAAAGGCGACGGTCATAATACAAATGTTGGCGATGAGGGCGGTTTCGCGCCAAACCTTGATGGATCCAAACATGCGCTCGACTATATCATGGCAGCGATAGAAGCGGCGGGATATACGCCGGGCAAAGACGTCTTCCTTGCTATGGATGTGGCCTCAACGGAATTTTATGAGAATGGCAAATATGAGTTGAAAGGTGAGGGTAAGTCCCTGACGTCGGCGCAGTTCGTTGATTACCTCGAAGACCTTGTCGATAATTATCCGATTATCTCTATCGAAGACGGTATGGATGAAGATGATTGGGACGGTTGGGTCGCCTTGCATGCGCGTATTGGCGGAAAATGCCAGCTCGTTGGGGATGATCTCTTTGTGACAAACCCCAAGCGCCTTGAAAAAGGCATTGAGCTTGGTGCGGCGAATTCTATCCTTGTGAAGGTTAACCAAATCGGGACGTTGTCCGAAACCCTCAAGGCCGTTGATATGGCGCACCGTGCGGGCTTTACGGCGGTGATGTCACATCGTTCGGGCGAAACGGCAGATACGACCATTGCAGATCTCGCGGTTGCGACCAATTGCGGACAGATTAAGACGGGCTCGCTCGCGCGCTCTGACCGGCTCGCGAAATATAATCAACTCCTCCGCATTGAGGAGCAGCTCGGCGAAATGGCCGTCTATGCCGGCCATAGCGTGATGCCTAAGGGCCGCTAATTGCGGCCATTCGTCCACGGTTCTTCCGGTCGCGTTACACTGTCAAAATTATGATCCTCCGCGTTATAACAAGGCGGGCGGTGTGTCTTTTTTGGAAGGGGGCTCTTCATTAGGGCAAGCTATCGCGTTCCACGCCAAATTCGGTATGCGGTTAACCCATGGCTAACCATAATCCGTCACATAAGCGGTTATGCTCCGTGCGCCCCATATCGATTTTAAGCGCCGCGCGCCTGCGCTGGGTTTGATTGCGCTATATGCCTATCTGGCGTTCCATGCGTTTTCTGGGTCGCAAGGCGTTTTGTCCTGGGTGAGCTATTCGGACCAAGCTGAGGTGCTACAGGCTAAGTTGACGGCTGTGCAGGCGCGTCATCAGGCTTTGAAAACCCAAGTTGAGGCCTTGTCGAGTGAAGGTTTGGACCTTGATGTGCTGGAGATTGCGGTGCGCCGAGATTTATATGTTTCGGACGCGAATGAAGTGACGATTTGGCTTGACCCTTAGGCCCTAACTGTCGAAAAGCCACCCCAATTCAAACGTGTTTATTTCACATATGAAATAAGGGTCGAAAATGGCGAAAAAATCTTCGAAAAAATCAACACCTAAGACGAATAAAGAGGAGATGCTCGGCTTTTACCGCGAGATGCTTCTCATCCGTCGATTCGAAGAAAAAGCAGGGCAACTCTACGGGATGGGTCACATCGCGGGATTCTGCCATCTCTACATCGGTCAAGAAGCTGTCGTAACGGGTTGCCGCGCCGCCATGAATGATGGCGACCAAATGATTACAGGCTACCGCGACCACGCACATATGTTGGCCTGCGGTATGGAAAGCCGAGGCATCATGGCTGAGCTAACAGGCCGCGAAGGCGGCTTATCGCGCGGTAAGGGCGGGTCCATGCATATGTTTAGCACGGAAAAGCATTTCTACGGCGGTCACGGTATCGTTGGCGCGCAAGTTTCGCTCGGTGCGGGGCTTGGCTTTGCCAATAAATATCTCGACAATGGCGCCGTGAGCCTCGCTTTCTTTGGCGACGGGGCCTCCAACCAAGGGCAAGTTTATGAGTCCTTCAACATGGCGAAGCTCTGGGATTTGCCCGTCGTTTTCATCATCGAAAACAACCAATATGCGATGGGGACTTCAGTCGAGCGCTCTTCAGCTGAAACAGAGCTTTATAAGCGCGGTATTAGTTTCGAAATTGAAGGCGTCCAAGTTGACGGCATGAACGTCCTTGAGGTGCGCGATGCAGCGGCGAAAGCCATTAAACATGCGCGCGACGGGAAAGGGCCTATGGTCCTAGAGATGAAGACCTATCGTTATCGCGGTCACTCTATGTCTGACCCAGCCAAATATCGGACGCGCGACGAAGTCACCAAGACACGTTCAGAACGTGACCCCATTGACGGCGTCCGCGCGATGCTCCTCGAGAAAAAATGGGCCGATGAAGCCGATTTGAAAGCGATTGATAAAGAGATAAAAGAAATCGTCAAAGATGCGGCTGATTTCTCCCTCGAAAGCCCAGAGCCACATCCTGATGAGCTTTGGACAGATGTATTATTGCCGGTGGAGGCGTAAACCATGGCTATTGATATTCAAATGCCCGCGCTGTCTCCGACAATGGAAGAGGGCACGCTTTCCAAATGGCTCGTCAAAGAAGGTGATACGGTCTCCTCTGGCGATATCCTCGCGGAAATCGAGACGGATAAAGCGACAATGGAAGTCGAGTCGATTGACGAAGGTGTCGTCGGTAAGATCGTTGTCGAAGCGGGAACAGACGGCGTAAAAGTTGGCGCGGTCATCCTGCAACTGCTCGAAGACGGCGAAACCGAGGCTGACCTTGGCGCGCCTGCCGAGGCAGCGCCCGCACCGAAAGATGAGGCAGCGGACGCCGAGCCCAAGTCTGAGTCAAAGTCAAAGTCAAAGTCTGAGTCAAAACCCACTGAGAGCAAATCTGCGCCAAAAGCGGCCGCCGTCCCTGACGACCCGGATATCCCAACCAATATTAAATTGGTCGAAACAACTGTCCGTGACGCGCTGCGTGATGCGATGGCCGAAGAAATGCGCCGTGATGAGACGGTCTTTGTCATGGGCGAAGAAGTCGCGGAATATCAAGGCGCCTATAAGGTCACACGCGGACTTTTGCAGGAGTTTGGCGAGCGCCGCGTGATTGATACGCCGATTACCGAGCACGGCTTTGCGGGTATTGGGTGCGGTGCGGCGATGGGCGGATTGCGCCCCATCGTTGAATTTATGACTTGGAACTTTGCCATGCAGGCGATTGATCATATCATCAACTCTGCGGCGAAAACGCTCTATATGTCGGGCGGTCAAATGCGCTGTCCGATTGTGTTCCGCGGCCCCAATGGTGCCGCCTCTCGTGTGGGCGCGCAGCACAGCCATGATTACTCCAGTTGGTATGCTAATGTCCCGGGTCTCAAGGTCGTTGCACCTTATGACTCCGCCGATGCGAAAGGCCTGTTGAAAGCCGCTATTCGCGACCCGAACCCTGTAGTCTTCCTTGAACATGAGCTCATGTATGGCGAGAGCTTTGACGTGCCTGATATGGATGATTTCCTTATCCCCATCGGCAAAGCCAAAATCCGCCGCGAAGGCTCTGATGTGACGCTTGTCGCGCATTCTCGCATGGTTGGACGCTGCCTTGATGCTGCGGAAATCCTCGCCGACGAGGGCATAAATGCCGAAGTCATCGACCTTCGGACACTCCGTCCGCTGGATACCGATACGGTGATTGAATCCGTCAAGAAAACTAACCGCATCGTCTGCGCCGAAGAAGGCTGGGGACAATCCGGCATTGGCGCAGAAGTCGCGGCCCGCGTTGTGGCCGAAGCCTTTGATTATCTCGACGCCCCGCCAGAACGCGTCTTCCAAGCCGATGTGCCGCTGCCCTATGCTGCAAACCTAGAAGCGCTCAGCTTGCCAGGTGTCGAGGATGTCGTCGCGGCGGCGAAGAAGGTTTGTTATGTGGGTTAGCAACGGATGAATAACATAGTTCAATTGTCTAACAGACCTAGTTCGAATGAGGATGTAGGACGTGTATGGCTGATAGATGAAATTCAAGTGGGTTCATCTCATTCAATTGTATTATCTGTTACAATCAAAAAATTCGATGATGAGTCCAATAGTATAGAAGCGTCAGTCCTGTTTTATGATGCTTGCAGATTCGAGTACTCAGACTTTCTCGAACATAAAGATGAACTAAAAAAAGAGTCAGTGAAGTTGTTAGATAGAATTGATGGTTTACGAAGAATAGTTACTTCTGATTATCTTGATAAAACTAAGAGGAAGTTCGAAATTGAATATCCGAGCCGCAAAAATCCAAAGCTATTTCATTACATAATTTTCGACGAAGGTAATCTAGTGGAAGTTGTTTCTGAGTCAGCACCAAAAATTATTTTTAGAAAAGATGAATATTCATCCGAATTTATTCCTGAAAAGGCAACAAACTAATGCCAATTGAAATCCTCATGCCCGCGCTTTCCCCGACTATGGAGGAAGGCACATTGTCCAAATGGCTCGTGAAAGAGGGCGATACTGTCTCCTCTGGCGATCTTTTGGCTGAAATTGAAACCGATAAAGCGACGATGGAAGTTGAAGCTGTCGAAGAAGGTAAAGTTGCGAAAATCCTTGTCGCGGACGGCACTGAGGGCGTGAAGGTCAATGCGCCTATCGCAATCCTGCTCGAAGAGGATGAAGATGCGAGCGCGCTAGATGGATATTCCGCTGGCGGCTCAACAGCTGCACCAGCCGCCGCAACGCCTGCACCGCAAGCTGCGCCTGCGCCAAAGGCAGCTCCAGCACCAAAAGCTGCGCATGCGCCCACATCTGGTGATCGTATCAAAGCCTCACCTCTCGCGAAACGTCTCGCAAAAGAAGCGGGCATTGATTTGGCAAATGTAACAGGGTCGGGTCCAAATGGCCGCATTGTCAAAGCGGATATTGAAAGCTTTACGCCGTCAGCACAGCCTGCAGCACATGCGGTAGCGCCACATGCAGCTGCGCCTATGGCGACGACAACAGAAGTCGGCGCTCTACGGTCTGGCGGGGCGGATTATCTCGCGAAGCTTGGCGTAGAAGCCGGGACTTACACACTCGAGCCTTTAGACGGAATGCGCAAAGTTATCGCCAAGCGTCTATCTGCCTCAAATAATAACGTTCCAGATTTCCCGTTGCTCGTAGATTGTGAAATCGACGCGCTTCTTGCTATGCGTAAAGAATTAAATGCGCAGGCGCCTGAAGGCGTAAAAATCTCCGTGAATGATATGCTCATCCGTGCGGCAGCTCTAGCGCTGAAACATGTCCCTGCCGCCAATGCGAGCTTCACCCCTGATGGGATTGCTTATCACAACCATGCAGATGTCGCCGTTGCGGTTGCTATTGATGGCGGTTTGATTACGCCGATTGTGCGTTATGCCGAGAATAAAGGTCTCTCTACAATCTCCGTCGAGATGAAAGATTTAGCAGGCCGCGCGCGGGAAAAGAAACTCAAACCGCAAGAATATCAGGGCGGAACATTCTCGATTTCGAACCTCGGTATGATGGGTATCAAATCCTTCGGCTCTATCATTAATGAACCACACGGGATGATTTTATCCGTTGGAGCAGGCGCGCCGCGCCCTGTTGTGAAAGAGGGTGAAATAGCTGTGGCAACGGTCATGACGGTCACGCTGACCTGCGATCATCGCGTGGTTGATGGGGCGCTCGGGGCCGAATGGCTCGGCGTTTTCAAGCGTTATGTGGAATCGCCCATCACGATGATGCTGTAAGTCATCCGCGCCTGACAGGCGAGGCCTATTGGCGTAACGCCCCATTCTATGGTAAACTAAGCCTTAACAAGGAGTTTGCCATGTTGACTAAAGCGATTTTGACAGGCGGCGTATTATCCGCCCTCGCAGGCAGTATTGTCTATTTTGGAACGGAAGGGGCCGATGCACAAACCCTTCTTTCGCAAAATGATGTGCGTGTTGAAGACACGGAGTTGGCAGGCGCGCCAGACGCGGCAGTTTCAGAGGTAACGGCAGCCGAGACAAAACTCGCTGAGGCTGCAGCCCCTTCCGAAGTGTCAACAGAGGCCAATGCGTCAGAGGTTATGGCCCAAGAAACTAAGGCCGTGGCTGGGTCAAAAATGCCTGAGTCAAAGATGCCTGAGTCAAAGATGGCGGAGGCGGCCAGTCCAGCGCAAGACGCCCAAGATACATCCGAGCCGAAGACCAAATGGCTCGACCAATATCTCAAAAGAACTATGCCAAAATCTCAGTCCGATTCCGAAATGGAGTCCGCTGATACCATGACTGATAGGGAGACAGTTGAACCAGAAATGGAGACGACTGAAACTGACGTTGAAATCGAGATATTGGAAGATGATGCCGGCGAGGCAGCTGGGTCGGACAAAGTGAAAATCATGCGCATGCGTATGGAAAAACATATGAAGCGAAATGCGATGCGCCGCGGTGACAGAGATAGCGCCATGTCCGAGGAGGCCGCCGAGGCAAAGTCTCACACAATGACATCAGGCGATCAAGAAGAAGAAACTCTAACTCACCGCTCGGTGGATATTAAATCCTTGGACCTCGAAACGCTGGAGTCCCTGGATTTAGACGGCGAGATTGATGTTGAGATTTTGAAACAACAGCTGGGTATGGATGGCAAAGACAATGTCCAAATTCGCATTGTTAAGAAAAAGATGGACATGTCAAAGTCCAAGGACAAGATGGCTAAAAAAACGCGGAAGAAACGCCCCGTCATTGCTTATGATACGGTTCTGGCTGAGGCGAAAAAGCTCCTCGTTGTTGATATGCGTAACCAAGCCGTTTTGGAAATTATCGATTATGCGATTGATAATGGTGATATGACGGAAGCGACAGACCTCTTAAATGAGCTGTCCACGCCAGAGCTTCGGGATACGGCGCGCGCGCGCATCGGAACAAATCTTGCGAAGCGCGGTAAATCAGACGCGGCCTTTGCTGTTCTCGAGTCTTTAGAGATTGATGAGCTGTCTGCGCCTATTCGTTTGGAGATTATTACTGCGATGATGGCGACGAAGCAGGAACGTAAAGCCGCAAAAACCTTAAGATAAGCGCAGTATCACCCTGTTTTAGTGGTTCAATTCGGATGCGTTTTGCGGCATAGGTCTCTCGCAGTTTAAGAGAGATTACTTCATGTCCGAAACATCCTTTGATGTCATCGTTATTGGTTCTGGCCCAGGCGGCTATGTGACAGCTATTCGTGCCTCGCAACTCGGGTTCAAAACCGCAATCGTCGAGAAAGCTGATCTCGGCGGCGTATGTTTGAACTGGGGCTGTATCCCGACAAAGGCGTTGCTCCGCTCGGCGGAAGTCTTCCATAATATGCAGCATGCCGAAAATTACGGCCTAAGTGCAAAGCCGAGCTTTGATCTGGCGAAAATCGTCAAGCGCTCTCGCGATATTGCGGGGCAGCTGTCCGGTGGCATCAAACATTTGATGAAAAAAAATAAGATCACCGTTATCCCTGGCTTTGCAACATTGAGCGCTGGCAAGCCTGCGCCAAAAGTCACCGTTGAAGGGAAAGCTTACGCGGCGAAACATGTGATCCTCGCGAGCGGAGCCCGCGCGCGAACTATCCCGCAGGCAGGTCTGGAGCCCGACGGAAAATATATCTGGACGGCCCGGGAAGCCATGACCCCAGACACAGTTCCAGGCAAGTTGCTTGTCATTGGGTCTGGCGCAATTGGGATGGAATTTGCGAGCTTCTTCAGCGCATTTGGCGCGAAGACAACTGTTGTCGAAATGGTCGACCGTATCTTGCCAGCCGAAGACGAAGAGATTTCAAAAATGGCGCGCAAATCATTTGAGAAACGCGGCCTAACAATCAAAACAAAGACACAAGTAAAATCCGTCAAAACAGACTCCAAAGGCGTTACCGCTGTTCTGTCGACAGATGGCAAAAAGGAAACGCATCAATTCGATCGCGTTATTCTTGCGATTGGTATTGTTGGGAATACGGAAGATATGGGGCTGGAAAAGCTGGGTGTGAAAATCGATCGGAGTCATATCGAAGTCGATGACTATAGCTTCACAGGCGTTCCAGGGCTTTACGCCATTGGTGATGTGACAACACCGCCGTGGCTTGCGCACAAGGCCTCGCATGAAGGCATCATCTGTATCGAAAAAATAGCTGGCATGAACCCGCATCCGTTGAATGCAAATGCGATTCCGGGCTGTACCTATTGTCATCCGCAGATTGCCAGCGTGGGGCACACCGAGGCCCAAGCTAAAGAGGCGGGATATGAGGTTAAGGTTGGCCGTTTCCCCTATGTCGGGAACGGTAAGGCGATTGCTTTAGGTGAACCCGAAGGCCTCATCAAAACCGTCTTCGATGCGAAGACGGGTGAACTCCTTGGTGCGCACATGATTGGCGCCGAAGTGACTGAACTTATCCAAGGTTACACAATCGCGCAGAAGCTGGAAACGACCGAGCATGAATTGATGGAAACGGTTTTCCCGCACCCAACATTGTCCGAGATGATGCATGAAGCCGTGCTTGATGCCTATGATCGAACAATCCATTTTTAGGTTTAGTCAAGCAACAATTCTTGGTTTGAAACTGGCCGTTTGATACCGATATTCCGCATCCAATTCGCAAAGCGTGTCTTGCTATTCAAGGCAGGCTTTTCAACGATGTACCAACTCATCGCAGCTAACACGAGCGTTATAGGGAAGGTGAGAACGAATAGTTCAATTACGCCAAGGTTTGGCATCCAATAAAACAATATCTGTATAATGCACCAATGGTAGATATAGATACCATAAGACAAGTCGGGAATGCGTTGCATCCAATTGAATTTTGGAAGACGAAGATAGGCAACACGGAAGATAAACCAAGCTAAAAGCAAATTCATCATTACTTCCAGTACAGGCGTGCCTCGCATCATATAGCTTCCGACAGCCACAGTGATCAATGCAATCCAACTAAATGACACACGGTCACGATAGGCGTAGATAGTCGCCCCTAAACCGTATGCGATGCCGAACCGAGCTAGGTTTTCAATGGTGGCAGGAAGATTTTCGAAAATACCGAAATGCTGACCCGTAATCCAAAAGATGGAGGGGACGACAAATTGAAGAAGGACCATCCATTTTTTCCGAAGGAGACCAAGGGAAAATACGAGCAAAGTCGCGATATAGGCAATGACCTCAAATCGTAGGGTCCACAGGGGCGCGGAGCCTAAGTCTTCGCCATTGGTCTGAAACATTCCGGGCATGACCATGTTCGTTTCAAAGAATGTGAGAACCATTAATGGCTGCAAGTACCAACTTGGGTCACTGAAGAACTCGAAAAGTGCAAGGTTAGTCCCCAGAGGGCCGATAACCAACATGACGAAGAGAACATGAACTATCAACGCCGGGAAAATACGAAGTGCGCGGGCCGATATAAAGCTTGGCGTGTCGCCCCGAAAAACCATAGATTTCGTAACAAGAAATCCGGAAGCAATGAAAAACAAATTTACCGCTAAGTAACTGAAAGTATAGTGGAAAAGTACATGGGGTTCGGCTGCTGAATCCCGTAATGCAATTGCAAACGTATGGCCAAAAACGACCAATGAGGCGAAAAGCAACCTCAATGGCGTGAAAAAATTATCATGCCCCTCTCGGATTGCATTTTTGGCTTTTGGCATTGTCGTTTCTGGTAAAAATATATTGGTCATATAAGTTTCACTGTCCCCAAAATGGGACAACCCTAGTGTATAGTTACATATTTGTGTTAACTCGCTGCAAATAGCGTACCGATAAGTCCAATGGGTCCGTCGCTCACGTTTTCGTGAAGCGGAGGCATCTTTGAGCTTTCCTTCCCACTTAGCTTTCTCAGTTAGGGTTTCGCTGAAGAAACAGCTCGGAATCAGGTTGCACATTTGGTCTAAACGGACCATTTAGCGCCCATGGCTACACTTATAGATATTAACTCAGAGCGGGTGCGTCATCCAGAGAAGGCGCATAAACCAGATACAGAGGTGCTACGCAAACCTAAGTGGATCCGTGTTAAAGCCCCGACTTCAAAAGGCTATTCTGACACACGCAAGATTGTGAAAGATAAGGGCCTCGTAACAGTGTGCGAGGAGGCAGCCTGTCCGAATATCGGTGAGTGTTGGGAGAAGTCTCACGCGACTTTTATGATATTAGGGGAGATTTGCACACGGGCGTGCGCCTTCTGCAATGTCGCCACAGGCCTCCCGCAAGAAATCGATGCCTATGAGCCAAAGAAAATTGCTGAAGCCGTTGTGGAAATGAAACTCAAACATGTCGTCATTACGTCTGTCGATAGAGATGATTTAGATGATGGCGGCGCGCGGCATTTTGTTGACGTCATTGAAGCCATTCGCGGGGCTTCACCTGCGACAACCATTGAGATTTTAACGCCCGACTTTCTTCGTAAAGGCGATGCCCCCGACATAGTGATTGATGCCAAACCAGATGTCTTCAACCATAACCTTGAGACTGTGCCGCGGCTCTATTTAAAGATTCGCCCAGGCGCGCGCTATTTTCATTCCTTGAGGTTGCTTGAAAAAGTGAAAGACCGCGACCCGGCCCAGTTTACGAAATCCGGTCTAATGGTCGGTCTAGGCGAAACGAAAGAAGAAATCATGCAGGTCATGGATGACATGCGGTCCGCGGGCGTCGATTTTCTGACGATTGGTCAATATCTGCAACCGACTAGAAAACATGCCAAGCTTGAGCGGTTTGTTACGCCAGAGGAATTTAAATCCTATGAGACAATCGCCAGAGCAAAAGGGTTTCTCATGGTATCAGCCACCCCGCTAACCCGCTCATCTTATCATGCCGACAGCGATTTTGCTCAATTGAGAGCGGCGCGCGACGCACAATTTGCGAAGTGATGATATGCCAGAAGCTCATATTATTCGTAGAATAAGGAACAGCCCTGAAGATTTATATGGCTTCGTCGCGGATGTCGAAAAATATCCCGAGTTCATCAATTTAATTTCGGCATTGCGCATTACGAAAACACTGTCCGAGACTGAATTCGAGGCGGAAGCCGTGGTGGCGTATAAAATGATAAGCGAGTCGTTTCGCTCGCATGTCATGACTGACGCGGATGCCCTAAAAATCGAAGTCACAAAAGCTGAGAAGGGCGGGGCTGTAAAATCGCTGCTCAATCGATGGCAATTTCACCCCTTGAAAGACGGCTCGACTCTGATTGATGTCGTTGTAGATGTGCGGCTAAAGGCCAGATCTTTGGAGTTTTTATTGCGAAATAAATTTTCCAGCGCGTCAGTTCATATCGTTTCAGCCTTTGAGCGGCGAGCCGGACAAATTTTACCCGTCGTTGGCGAAGCCGACTATGATTTTAAGGCCGAAGCGAAGGCGTTGGGTGTAAACTTGGATAATCTCGTTTAGGGATGAGGTATAACCTCAAGAAACGTATTTAGCGCCGCCAAGCAGGTGTAATCTCGGACTTTGTTCCGGCTTTCCTCCGGAAAAGGGTGTAACTTCGCGCTAGCTCCCTTTTCCGAAGCCACGCCAATCCAAACAGTTCCAACAGGTTTTTCTACCGTGCCGCCCCCTGGGCCGGCAATACCTGTTACTGAAACCGCAATATCAACGCCGAGGCGCGCTCGGCAGGCCTTCGCCATTTGCACCGCCGTGGCCTCACTCACTGCGCCATGCGTTTCTAACGTGGCGGGGTAGACCCCGAGCTGGCTGATTTTAATATCATTATGATAGGCAATGATGCCGCCATGAAAGACGGATGAACTCCCCGCAGTCGCCGTTATGGCCGCGCCGATTAACCCGCCCGTGCAACTTTCGGCAGTTGCAAGCGTCATGTTTTGCCTTCGCGCTGTTTGGACTAAACGCTCCGATAGCTCGAATATCTCTGGGAGAAGATTTTTGCTCATCCGTCAAACCTAACCGTAGCGCTCGCTTGGGCGGCGAGGCCTTCTCCTCTACCTGTAAAACCGAGCTTTTCAGTCGTGGTGGCTTTTACACTGACGCGAGACAGTGGAAGTGCGCAAAGCTCAGATATGCGCGCCCGCATCGCTTCTCGGTGAGGTTTAATTTTCGGCTTTTCACATATTAATGTAACATCGACATGTTGAAGGGTCCCATTGCGGCGGCTTAGTTCTTCAATGGCGAATCGTAGGAACTTATCCGAGGAGGCACCTTTCCATTTTTGGTCGGACGGCGGGAAGTGGTCGCCAATATCACCAAAACACATCGCGCCCAAAATGGCATCCGTCAGCGCATGGAGGCCTGCGTCCGCATCCGAATGCCCAAGCAAACTATATCCGCAGTCTATTGGAATGCCGCACAGCCAAAGCGGGTCAGTTGAGTCCATGTCAAATTGGTGAACGTCAAACCCTGACCCTGTGGCAATATAGTTTTGATCCATCATACGTGCCGCTTTGGCGAAATCTTCGGGATAGGTCACCTTAAAATTTTCGTCTCGCCCTTCGGTAAACTTAATCTTCATGCCCGCTGCATGCGCTACGGCGATGTCGTCGGCAAAGCTTTCATCTTGGGCATGGTTTTGAAAGGCTGCATAGAGGGTGTCAAAGTGAAAGGCCTGCGGGGTTTGAACACGGCGCAAGGCGTCTCGGTCCACAGATTGCCCATCGCGCGTTTTTAGCGCGTCAGCTATTGGCAGGGCTGGCGCGGCTGCCTCAGCCGAGTCTAGAGCCTTGTTCAGGTCCGAAATGAGTGCAGGCGTCACAAATGGACGTGCGGCGTCGTGAATGAACACGCGGTCTATTCCCAAATTTTTCAGGGATTCGAGACCTGAATGCACAGATTTTGTGCGCGTTGCGCCCCCAAGGGTCGTAACTCCATGCAGGCCTAATTCGTTCAATACGTCGTCAATCCAAGGGTCATTTGTGCTGACAACGACCCGAATTTTGGAAAAATTATGCGACTTTTTGAGATTTTCAAGCGTATGCGTCAAGAGTGTTTTGTTGCCAATCTTCTGATATTGTTTGGGAACAGAGGTCCCAGCGCGTGTGCCCTTTCCGGCGGCGACCAAAATTAGTGCAGTGCGATTCATAAACAGTCCGAAAATCGGTGAATTATTGTGCACTGATACAAGTGCGTATAGGGACGTGTCATGGCAAACCCTGTTCATATCGGCAAGCATGCTTTGCGGTCTCGTGTTTTGATCGCGCCTATGTCTGGCGTGACAGACTTGCCGTTCCGTAAGGTCTTGCAGCATTTTGAACCTGGACTCGTCGTGTCGGAAATGGTGGCGAGCGAAAGATTGGTATCGGGTGATGCGGAAAACCTAGCAAAAGCCTCGGGGCAGGGCGTCGTTGAGCCTCTATCTATCCAACTTGTCGGACGTGACCCGCATTGGATGGCTGAGGGTGCAAAAGCCTGTGAGGCAGCTGGCGCTGATATTATCGACATCAATATGGGCTGCCCCGCGCGCAAGGTGACGGGCGCGCTGTCCGGCTCGGCGCTCATGCGCGAGCCAGAACTCGCGCTGGATATTATCAAATCCGTTGTTGAGGCTGTTGATGTGCCTGTGACGCTGAAAATGCGATTAGGGTGGGACCATGAGAGCTTGAATGCCGCTGAAATAGCGATGGCGGCAGAGGCGCTCGGCGTTGTTATGTTTGTGGTGCATGGCCGAACGCGGTGCCAATTTTACAAAGGCGAGGCGGATTGGTCTGCGGTTCGTCCCGTTGTCGAGGCCGTGTCTGCACCCGTCTTTGTGAATGGCGATATTTATAACGGTCAGGACGCGCTAACGGCCATCGCGGAGTCTGGCGCGCAGGGCGTGATGGTTGGACGGTCTTTGGTGGGCAGGCCTTGGGATATTTTGAACATATGTGCGGCTGTGGATGGGACGCCCGAAAAATCTATTTCGGCAAAGGAGAAGGCGCGTATCGCTGTCGCGCATTACAGAGACATTATTGCATTCTATCCCAAAGCCAAGGGCGTGCGTTTCGCCCGAAAACATCTTGCAGGGTATTGTGATCACGCGGGACTATCCTCGGCGGACCCCTTGCGCATTCGCGTGTGTCAGGGAATGGACCCAGATGATGTGGCCCAAGCGCTTTCCGCTGTTTTCCTACAGCGAGCGGAGGCAGCATGACCGATACACTTGTTTCATTGGTGGATGATTGGCCGTTTCCGCTCTTCCAACTCGACAAGGCGGACCAAATCACCTGGGCCAATCAAGCTGCTCAGGAATGGCTCGGCAAATCCTTACGGCGCCTCAACGGTAAAAATGTCTGGTCGGTTTTTGAAACCGACCCCTTTTCTGGCGATATGACGCGGACTGCCATCAATCAAAGCGGGGCTATAACATCCCGCCACATTTCTGTCAGGCCAAGTGACACGGATGACGAGAAACTCATAGCGCATTTAACCGCCTATCCGACGGCAGCGGGGACAGGGTTATCTGTCTGGTTTGTGGGGCGCGAGCCAAGATCAACCAAAATTGGCGGGCAGGTCGTAACAGGGATGGGGCGAATGATCGCCCATGAGCTGAAAAACCCTTTAGCGGGCATTAAAGGTGCCGCCCAATTACTTCGTGATGATGTTGAAAGCGCAGAAGGTCTAGCGCTTATAAAACTTATCGGCTCAGAAATTGACCGTATTGGACGTCTGGTGGACCGTATGGAAAAGCTTGGCGATGCCGATCCGACAAGTGCCGAGCAGGTAAACATCCATGAAATTCTCCGTCAAGCCAGGCGTATAATTCAATCAGCTAACCCAGGCATTTTGTTTGATGAACGATACGACCCGTCTCTTCCGCATGTTCCGGGTGATCCAGACACACTCATGCAGGCGCTTTTAAATCTTATAAAAAATGCGGCTGAAAGTGCTGGCGAGAGCGGTGAGATTTTATTGGAAACGTCCTTTCGCACAGGCGTAAGAGGCGGCGGAGCCGGAAAACTTCTGCCAGTTCAGATACGAGTCATTGATAATGGACCCGGCGTTCCAAAAGACATGATGGCGCAGATATTTCAACCCTTTGTGACAACGAAACGCGAAGGCCAAGGCCTTGGCCTCGCGTTAGTTTCCAAAGTTGCCGACGCCCATCACGGCCTTGTTGAAGTGCAATCCGAACCGGGCCGCACTGTTTTTTCTCTTCTTCTTCCCGCTCCAACTAAGGCAGAAAAATGAAATATGAAATCCTGCTCGCCGATGATGATGATAGTGTTCGATTAGTCTTGCATAAGGCTCTGACGCGCGCAGGTCATACTGTGCGCGCGACAGATAATGCGGACACCCTTTTGAAATGGGCGCAAGCTGGCCAAGGCGATATTGTTGTTACTGATGTTATGATGGGCGGGCGCGAGGTGTTTGAGAGCCTACCTGAGTTATCAAAGGCAAGGCCAAAGCTGCCTGTAATAATCATTAGCGCGAATAATACGGTGAATACGGCGCTGAAATCAGGCCAACATCGCGTCTTCGAATATGTCCCAAAGCCCTTTGATTTGGAAGATGTGACAAATGCCGTGGCGCGGGCTGGGCAATCCGTTAATCCGCGTAAAGCTCGGCCAAATGCTGAAAATCGGCGCTTGCCCATGATTGGACGAAGTGCGGTTATGCAGCCTATTTTCAGAGCCGTCTCTCGGTTCGCGGCTGGGAACCTACCTATCTTGGTGCGGGGCTCTGTTGGGTCGGGCAAAGATTTGGTTGCGCGGCTATTGCACGATGGCGGCCCTCGTGCGGACCGGCCTTTTTTGCGTACCACAGATTTTGAAAATACGTCGCTGACGCTTCAAAAAGTGAATGGCGGCGACATTTATATCGATGAAATTGGCGAGCTGTCGATGCATCAACAAGAACGCCTGCTCGTGTTTATGAATGAAGCTGAAATGATTCCGGCGGCTCGACGGCCGCGCGTCATCTCCGCGACTCGTCAGGATTTACGAGAGTTAGTCGAGGCGGGAAGATTCCGCGATGATTTATTATTTCGAATAAATGTCGCTGAGATTAAAATCCCTAATTTGGCCGAAAGAGACAGAGATACATATGAGCTTGCGGAAGCTTTCCTCGCGCAGGCCTCGCAAGATCAAACCCGCAGGTTTGAGGCCGAAGCATTAGATGTATTGCATCGACATAAATGGACAGGGAATGTGAGAGAGCTCGAGAACCTAGTCCGCCGATTGGCTGTTCTGTATTCGGATGAAGTTATTACCGCGGATATGGTGCTTCAGGAGTTTTCAAAAGACCTACCGCCCGTCGAAAATGCGGGCATTATCCAAAATCGCCTCGAAGATCAGCTGGAGGAGGCGTGCCGCACACTTCTCGATGCAGATCGTGAAGATGAGACCTCGGCCTATACTGTGGCCTTGGCTTGGGTTGAGCGTCCTTTAATTGTTGAAGCTCTGCGTTTGACGGGAGGAAACCGGGCCAAGGCGGCAGATAAGCTGGGCATTCACCGCAATACGCTTCGAACTAGACTGAAATCTCTGGACCTCTCATAATTCAAACGTGTGTCATAAACTGTTGATTGTGCGCAACACTGCGATATGAAAGCCACACAGTGGAAATTTAGTGGGAAATACTCTGAGCCCTCAATCGGATTCATCGCCAAACGGAAAGCTGCCCGATGCCCCCATTGCGATTGTCCGGCGGGGACCTCGTATTGCGCATTCGGCTTTGTTTGGCACGCTATTCATGGCGGCCATTTTTTTGACAATACTTGGGGCGCTGCTCTCTTATTCGGCTGACGAAAATAGGATTGATCAGGCTTGGGATATTCTGCGGTTTAACCTTATTATCATTCTTATTCTGGCCGTTTATTTGGGGCATCGCGTATGGACGACGGTTTTTACGGCGTCGCACGGACAAGCTGCGCCTTTATTGCATCGACGGTTTGTGATGATTTTCTCCCTAGCTGCGCTTATACCAGCGGTGCTCGTCGGCGGATTCTCTATCTCACTATTGTCACAAAATTTATCGGGAATATTCGGGGACCGTGTTCGCGCGAATATGGAGGAGGCCCGACAAATTTTAGACGGCTATGTGGCTCAGGAATTTGAAAATTTGGGCGAAGATGTCGATGAATTGAAACAAGGTATTGCCCGGAGCCGAACAGACTTTAGTGCACGCATTTCCTTTACCGCCGAACTGTGGCGCGAGGCTCAAACACGGGATTTGGATGCCGTTTATATTCTACGCGAAGATGGCTTTGTCTTGTCCCGAGTTGAGGCACCCGACGCGCCTGATATTCGAATACCAGGGCCCGAAGCGCTTGAGGGTCTAAAGGGTCGGAATATTGCCTTCCAAAAACGGACGGATATTGACTATCTCATAGCGCTAACACAGCTATCGGAATCACCTAGATCCTATCTTTACGTCGGGAAATTATTGCGGTCTGATAACCAGGTCCTCTCCTCTATTTCTGGGATTGAGTCAGCGGCTTCACAGATTGCGCGATTTAATGAGAGTCAAGCGAGGATGAACCAAATATTCTTCTTCACGCTTTTGGATAGCGCTTTACTTATCCTCATGGCGGCAATCTGGCTGGGACTCTCCCTTGCCAACCGTATTATTGATCCGCTTTCAGGATTGGTGAATGCCGCCGAACGCGTCAGGGCTGGAGACATGGGCGCGCGCGTGTCTGTCTCCGGCGAGTGGGGGGAGATTTCCGACCTAGGGTCGGCCTTTAACAGGATGACATCACAGCTTGAGTCTCAGAGAGATGAGCTCATTCGTGAACATGATGTGTCTGAACAAAGGCGGCAATTCTCGGAAGCTGTGTTGTCCGGGGTGAGAGCGGGCGTCATTGGTTTGACCCAACAAGGTAAGATAACGCTGACAAATGATGCAGCAAAAACGCTCTTGGAAGACCGCGCTCAAACCCTCGTCGGACAGCCTCTATCTAACGTTTTGGAGGAGTTTGCTCCGACTTTTGCGAAAGCGCGTGAGTCCATCTCATCCAATGCGGAAGATCAGGTGACAGTAGAAATGGGCGGCGGCAGTCGTATTTTTGACCTTCACGTTTCGGCCTATAAAGGCGCGCGAAATGATACGGGGTGGGTTCTCACCTTTGACGATATGACGCGGCTTGTCTCCGCTCAGCGGCATTCTGCATGGCGAGAAGTCGCGCGAAGAATTGCCCATGAAATTAAAAATCCACTGACGCCTATTCAGCTATCAGCGGAGCGACTGGCGCGAAAATACACACATGAAATTAAATCAGATCGCAAAACATTTGAGAACTGCACGCAGACAATTATTCGGCAAGTCGGAAGTCTTGAACAAATGGTCGATGAATTTTCGGCCTTTGCGAGGATGCCATCTCCCGAGCTTGTTGAAACAGATTTAGATGCCATTTTGCAGGATGCTATATTTGCCCAGGGCGTTAGCTTCCCCGAAATTAGATTTTTCAAGGCGGGGTCTTGGCCTAGCCAAACTTATGTTCGCGGTGATGAGCGTCTACTCGGTCAGGCGCTCACAAATGTTTTGAAGAATGCGGGCGAAGCTGTTCAGAGTAAGATGGAGGCTGGAGTTCCAGGGCATTTTAAAGGGGAAGTCAAAATCGAGTTGATTGATACGGGATCGCGATGGGCGATTCACGTCACTGACAATGGGCCAGGCTGGCCATTTAAGGATACGGACCGATTGATGGAGCCCTATGTTACCACGCGGGAGACAGGCACTGGGCTGGGCTTGGCTATCGTGAAGCGCATCATTGAAGATCATGGCGGGCAATTAAAGCTCGAGTCCCGCGAGGATGCGGAAGGGGCCCGCACGTTAATTTACTTACCCCAAAGTTCAGACTTTACACCGACAGCTGATGAAAATTTAAGCGAGGTCATATGATATCCGATGTTTTAATTGTCGAAGATGAGGATGATATTCGGGCCATGATATCCGGTATTCTGGAGGATGAAGGCTATCAGGTTCGCGAAGCTGCAACCTCCCAAGAAGCTGTGGAGGCCGTGAAAACGCGAAAGCCCAATCTCGTTGTTCTAGATGTTTGGCTCAAAAGTTCGGAGATGGACGGAATTGAGCTATTGGCAGAATTAAAATCGCGTTATCAATATTTACCCATTATCGTAATTTCAGGACATGGGACGGTGGAAACGGCTGTTTCGGCTATCCGCAAAGGGGCGTTTGATTACATCGTTAAACCGTTCAAGGCTGAGAAGCTTCTCATTACCGCCACGCGGGCTTTGGAGAACGCACGGCTCCGGCAAGAAAATGAAGAGTTAAAAGGTAAGGCGGTTAATGTTGATACATTGGTTGGGACTTCTGCATCTATCGCCCAACTTCGGCAAAAAATTGGACGTATTGCCGTTACTAATTCCCGTGTTTTGATATCGGGGGCCTCGGGCACAGGGAAAGAGCTTTTGGCGCGACTTTTACACAGCCAATCTCATCGATCAAATGGCCCGTTTAAGGCAGTAAATGCGGCGTCTATGGTGCCTGAGCGCGTCGAAGAGGAGCTTTTCGGCGTTGAGGCAACGGGTCCAGACAATCCTCAAAAAACGGGACTCCTAGAGCGCGCGCACAATGGTACATTATATCTTGATGAAGTTGCGGACATGCCGCTCGAGACCCAAGGCAAACTCTTGCGGCTTCTCGTCGAACAGCGTTTTAACCGTGTCGGAGGACAGGATGATGTACAAGTAGATGTCCGGGTCATTACAAGCTCTTCCAGAGATTTAATCAATGAAGTCGCTATCGGGAAGTTTAGAGAAGATTTGTTTCACCGGTTAAATGTGATGCCGCTTCACGCACCTAAATTATCTGAGCGCCGAGAGGATATACCTGCCTTAGTCGAACATTTCATTGAACAATTAGCAGCTTCTACCGGGTTGCCAGCGCGCAAGATTGGAGATGACGCTATGGCGGCGCTCCAGGCGCATGATTGGCCAGGAAATGTGCGGCAGCTCCGTAATAATGTTGAGCGTCTTTTGATCTTAGCAACAGGGGAGCCCTCTCAGCCCATCACCCTTGCGACCTTACCGAAAGAGGTTTCAGTCGTGAAATCGGGTAGCAACACCCAAGAAAATGACAAAATTATCGCGATGCCGTTACGAGATGCTCGCGAACATTTTGAGCGAGAATATTTGCAGGCGCAAATCGACCGGTTTGGGGGAAATATTTCGCGCACAGCGAATTTCGTCGGGATGGAGCGTTCGGCCTTGCATCGCAAACTCAAGTCGCTAGGTTTAGGCACGACCGGGCGGGAGGGGTAGTCCCCCGAATTTAGGGTAGATTTAAAATGCGGGTCATAATTTGTGGTGCGGGACGAGTTGGATACGGGTTAGCTGAACGCCTATCTCAAGAACGCAACACTGTGACAGTCATCGATACGTCGCCGGACCTTGTGCGCCAGATCACTAATGAGCTGGATGTGCGCGGGGTCATCGGCCACGGAAGCCATCCTGATGTGCTGGTTCGGGCTGGGGTGGCAGATTGTGATATGATAATTGCGGTTACTTATGCCGACGAAGTCAATATGATGGCCTGCCAAGTCGCGCATTCCCTGTTCAACGTCCCGACAAAAGTGGCGCGAGTCCGCGCGCAAGCCTATCTCGATAGTCAATGGAATGATCTATATTCTCGCGAGAACATGCCGATTGATATAATTATCTCGCCAGAGGTCGAAATTGGGAAAGCGATTTTGAGGCGTTTAAATACGCCTGGTGCTTTCAATGTCGTACCCTTTGGAGATGGCGCAGTTCAGATGTTAGGTGTCGAGATTCTTGAAGATTGCCCCATTGTTCAAACCCCTATCCGCCAAATCCCCGATTTATTTACAGGATTACACGCCGCAGTCGTTGGTATCGAAAGAGATGGAGAGCTATTCGCACCCACGCCAGATGATCCTTTGGAGGTCGGAGATCGAGCCTATATCGTGACACAGGCGGCGCACTCCGCACGCCTGCTTGAAGTGCTTGGGAGCCGTCAATCGCAAGCGCGGCACGTTGTCATCATTGGCGGCGGTAATGTCGGAACATATGTCGCTGAAAAACTCGAAGGTAAATCGGGGATGCGTGTTCGGGTGATAGAGAAAGATAAAGACACCGCTGAGCGTGCGGCTGAGCGTTTAACCCGTACTGTTATCCTGAATGGGGATGCGATGTCGGCGGAAATTCAAAAGGAAGCCGGCGTTGGTAATGCCGAGATGGTCGTTTGTCTTACGAATAGTGATAGTGTGAATATTCTCTCCGCCGTCCAAGCTAAAAAAATTGGGGCTCGGTCAACTATCAGTTTGATCAATGAAATTTCTATGCAGGCGATGCAATCTGAGCTGGGTATCGACATGATTATTGATCCTCGGGCGTCAACTATCTCATCGATTTTAAGGCATGTCCGTCGCGGACGAATTTTGGAAGTTTACGCTCTGGAGCAGGGGGGTGCGGAAGTTATTGAGGGTGAAGTGTTGGATACATCACCAATGGCTGGCAAGGCTCTTGGTGATGTCGCAATGGGTGAAGGGGTCGCGATAGGCGCCATCATCGCAGACGGCGATGTGTTCCCGCCCGCGACAGGGTATATATTACGCCCCGGCAACCGGGTTGTTTTGCTGGTGGAAAAAGGCGCATTGGACAATATCGTCACAATGTTCCGTGTGTCTTCAGATTACTACTAAGCGGTTATGGCAATAAATCGCATCCTGTTCTGGCTCGGAAGAACGCTCCTGCTGTGTACAGTTTTGTTTGGGATTACCGCGGTTGCCGCCTTGTTCTGCCGAGAGTTTGATAGCGCCATAAGCTTCTCCGCCTTTGGTGTAAGTGTGGGCGTCTTTGGAATTCTACTCATTTTATTGTCTCAAGGCTTCGATGACCGCGAGTCGAAAGCTGAGGCTTTGCTCTTTTTGATTTTGTTCTGGCTCATCGTACCAGCCGTACTGTGTTTTCCATTTCGGTTTTTGGGCCCCAGCCCAACCTTTTTAACTGCTTATTTTGAGAGTGTATCGGCCTTCACAACAACAGGCGCATCTCAATTAAATCCAGATGAGTTGTCAGACTCCTTACGCTTTTGGCGGTCGCTTGTTCAGTGGATAGGCGGGGTCAGCGTTGCGACTTTCGCGGTAGTCATTCTCGCTGCCGTTAATCAGACAGGTACAGGCGTGCACAAATCCATGCTTTACACCTTGCAGCGCGGAAAGCTGTTCGGGAGATTGAGTGGTATTGGCGGGCTTGTTGCTGGCGTATATCTTTTTCTAGCCGCGGTTGGGTTTATTCTCATGGCATTAGGCGGGGCACCTGTCTTTGATGCTTTATGCCTTTCCTTGAGCGGCGTGAGTACAGGGGGCTTAACACCGCGCGCTGGGCCTTTGCAGCTCTATATACCCCCATTCGCTGCGATCGTTTTGGCTATCCTGTGTGTTCTAGGTGCCATGAATGTGGCCGTGATTTGGGATTTCTTTCGTTTGCGAAAACTGGGTCATCTTTCACGGATTTTTCGCAATGTCGAACATAGGGCGATATTCGCGATATTGTTGATTTTAGTTTTGATAGGGGTTGTCTTTTCTGGTTTGGGGAGCGTCGGTGACCTAATGCTGGATAGCGCTTTCTTCGTGAGCTCGGCAGGTTTTCAATACCAAGTGATTAGCCTTGACCTCATCCCGCCTGTTATTCTGATCACCTTTGCCCTCACGGGGGGGGCGGCACTATCTACGGCGGGCGGCGTGAAACTGATACGTTTGCTACTTTTATTCCGACATTTGGGAACGGAGTTGTCGCGCCTATCTCATCCTTCTCGCGTTATTCCTGTGACCTTCAGGACACAGATTATTCCAGACTCTGCGTTTTTGTCTATCTGGATGTACTTTTTTGCCTACACACTTGCATTCGGAATTGGGATTGTGGCTTTTGGTGTGGTGGGTCTTCCTCTCGACGATGCGATTAGCTCCGCGGCGGCGAGTCTTTCCAATGTTGGACCGTTGTTGGGCCTAACAATGCCCGAATCGGGCTTGACCTACGCCCAATTCACGGGCGGGCAGTTAAGTGTGGCTATCTGCCTTATGCTATTGGGAAGAATAGAAGTTTTAGCGGCACTGGCCCTTGTTTTGCCCAAATTTTGGGAACGTTGAGGCGAATTGACGATTTTTAACGTATCAACGGGATTTGACGCTTGAAACGTTCAGACTGATAAGACATGCCACGTTTGAAGGCCACAGCGGGGCAAAGCTACTGACCTCAAGATTGTAAAATTGTGACATTGAGGAAGACCATGTCTGATCGGAACCAAAATCTTCAGGACGCTTTTCTAAACACCGTCCGAAAGTCCAAGACACCCTTGACCATTTTTTTGGTGAATGGCGTAAAGCTACAAGGCGTTGTCACGTGGTTTGATAATTTTTGCGTTCTACTCCGCCGCGACGGTCAGGTTCAGCTGGTATATAAGCACGCAATTTCGACAATTATGCCGGGGGGACCTGTTGTCTTGCACGATCCCGTCGATGAAGACTAATACATCAAAGGTCACCTATGGTTGAACATGCCGTTAAGCGTGACCGGGCTCTGGTTGCTCACCCTAGATTCGCAGATATTCGTGCGGCCGATGCCGATTATGATTTGGATGAGGCGATAGGCTTAGCCGAGGCACTTGGCGTCGACCCTGTTTCCGCACGTATAATTCCTATTCGCGATATTCGGAGTTCGAATTTTTTCGGCGCGGGTCAAATCGACGATATGGCGGCGGCGATTGCGGGCGAGGCTCTGACCTTGTTAATTGTCAATGCGTCTTTGACGCCTGTTCAGCAACGGAATTTAGAGCGCATTCTTAAGGTTAAAGTGATTGACCGCACGGGTCTTATCCTCGAAATTTTCGGTCTTCGCGCGGCTACAAAAGAGGGGCGTTTGCAGGTGGAGCTTGCGCGTCTGGGGTATGAGCGCTCTCGCCTTGTGCGGACATGGACCCATTTGGAACGGCAGCGCGGTGGTACGGGCGGCCTGGCTGGTCCTGGCGAAACCCAAATTGAGAGCGATCGCCGCGTATTGAATGATAAAATGACGCGTTTGAAGCGGAAGCTCGATGACGTAAGACGTACGCGGGGATTGCAGCGAAAAGCACGGCAAAGGGCGCCCGAAAGAGTTGTTGCGCTGGTTGGCTACACCAATGCTGGGAAGTCCACACTGTTCAATAAAATTACAAAAGGCGGCGTTCTGGCTAAAGATATGCTTTTTGCTACCTTGGACACGACACACAGGGTCTTACCATTACCAAGCGGCCAGACCGCTGTCTTATCTGATACGGTTGGTTTTATCTCTGATCTTCCGACCTCGCTCATCACGGCGTTTCGCGCCACCTTGGAAGAGGTCAAAGAAGCTGATTTGCTTATCCATGTCCGCGATATGTCTGACCCCTTGTCAGAGCGGCGGCGAGATGAAGTTATGGAGGTCTTGGACCAAATCCAAGCAGGTCCAGAACATAGCCAAGCCATTATCGAAGTCTGGAATAAGACCGACTTACTGAGCGAAGAGCAAGCTCGGCATCTTTCTGAGCGTGCAGGCGCATCGCGAACCCATATTGATATGATCGATGCCTTTGAAGTCTCTTGCATGAGCGGAGAGGGTATTGAAGCGCTTGAAAATGGGATTGAAGAAATGCTCACCCGAAACGACCATATTTTAGATGTTCTCGTAACGCCCAAGAATTTCTCGGCGCGCGCTTGGCTTCATGAAAATGGCCAAGTTTTGCGGGAAGAAGCAGGTGAGGGCGGATCTGTTGAAATGCAAGTGCGTTTGTCAGAGTCTGATTCTGGAAAGTTTTTGGCGCGCCACAAAGAGCTGATTGTTTATTAGAGTCCGGCGCGCTTGGCCGCTTGCCAGAGGTCTTCCATCTCATCGAGCGATAGCGACTCTAATTCACCTGCCGCTTTGTCTTCGACGGCGTTGAAGCGCTGCGTGAACTTGGCATTGGCTTGTCTGAGAGCCGCTTCAGGCTCCACTTTTAATTTGCGGGCAAGGTTCACGACGGAAAAGAGTAAATCGCCAATTTCAGCGGCAATTTCGTCTTGGTTTTGCGAGCGGACAGCCTGGCTGACCTCTTCAATTTCTTCTCGTAATTTTTCCACTGGGCCGTCGGTATCAGGCCAATCAAATCCGCGTTTTGCGGCGCGTTTTTGTAGCTTTTCTGCTCGCATGAGGGCCGGCAGAGATTTTGCGACGCCGTCTAAGGTTCGGCTTTGCCCTTCCGTCTTTCGCTCCATGGCTTTTATTGTATCCCAATCGGGAACCTCTCCGCCTGCAAATACATGAGGGTGTCGGCTCACCATTTTTTCGACCAGGCCGTCACAGACGTCTTCGAAATCAAAGGCATCTATTTCCGATGCCATTTTAGAATGAAACAGAACTTGGAATAAAAGATCGCCGAGCTCATTTTTGAGATCACCCATATGTTTTCGCTCAACAGCGTCTAGTACTTCATAGCTCTCCTCAACCGTGTAGGGGGCGATGGTCTCAAATCGCTGCTCGCGGTCCCAGGGGCAATCCGCTCTGAGACGGTCCATGAGCGCAGTGATGCGGGCGTAGGGTGTTCCGCCGAGCTCTTTCACTTTCTTGGCTTTCTGAGCGTGAGAATGACAAGCGTACCTAGCGTTAAAATTGATACGCCATAGGCGGCTAAAATGAAGACAGTGTTTTTGCCGAAGTCGATCATGATGAGATGTCCTCCAGCGTCACCTTGGCGGGTTTCGAACTTGCAGCGCGGTTGCGTTTGAGCTCCACGAGTTCAGCTTCTGTTCCGCGTAAAGTAAACCAGACGAGCAAGGCCGTATAGCCGAGCGCCATGACCGCCCAAGGCCACCCAAGCTCCGCAGAGACGCCAGGCGCGCCAATGTCGGAAACGGTTGCGGGTTGATGCAGGGAGTTCCACCAATTCACGGAAAACTTAATGATAGGAATGTTCAGCCAGCCCACCATACCCAGAATGGCGGCAAGTCTCGCGGCGAGGCGTCTATCAGAGACGATATTCCAAATGGCGATATAAGCTATGTATATAAAGAGCAGGATTAAGACTGAGGTCATACGCCCGTCCCATTGCCACCAAGTCCCCCATGCTGGTCGGCCCCACAGGCTGCCTGTGGCAAGGGTGAGAAAAGTAAAGGCGGCACCGGGTAAGGCAAGTGACCGCGCTACGCTGTCGGCGAGATTATGCCGCCAGACGAAACTCACGAGACTGGCAATAGCGATACCCGAATAGGCCGCGAGCGCGCACCAAGCGGCGGGTACGTGAACATATAAAATGCGAACAGCTTCGCCATGCTCCTGACCCGGGGGAGAAATAAACAACGCAAGAATAAGGCCGATGCCAATTAAGCCCAGAGCCAACCCTCCACTGATAGGCGTTGCGAATCGAGAAAACCGAAGAAACCTAACGGGGTTGGCAAGATAAGAGATAAAGCGCATTTAGCGATCCGTATTAACTGAGAGAGCCGCGGCTGACGCAGGAATAGATAAAGCCAAAGCCAGCAATGACAATCCTATAAGTGCGCGGTATTCCAACGCAGCAATCCCGTCTTGCGGATAATTGTTTGTCGCGATCACCCCCATAATTAAAATCGGCACAAGTAAGGGCGCGCTGATGAAAATGGCCAAGAACCCTCCTTTTCCGCGTGCCCCCGTTAAGGCGCCTGCGAAAGCTGTATAGGCGGCAAGACCGGGGAGAGCGCAGATAAGCGCGAGGACTAAGCCCGTGACATGGACAGCGGGAAGATCGAATAGTAGTGACCACAAGGGTGCGGTTAGGGCGAGAGGGAGGATGTAAACAACTGAAAAGCTTAGAAGCCCTGCGGTCGCTTGGGTCATAAAACTAACACCAGAGAGCCAGAGCTGCCCTGTTGTACCATCCCGTAAGTCTTCTGAAAAAACACGCTCTACACTCATGAGGGCAGCAAAGCTGAGTGCGAGCCAAATGAGCGGCACGCCCAATTGACGGAGTTTCGACATCTCACCATCCAGAGCTATTGCGCTAAGGGATAGGAATATCGCCATAAAGACGAGGCCGTAAGCCCAGCTTCCCCCCGACCGTGCCGCGCGGATAATATCACGGCGAAGAATTTTCAATACCATCTTCATCCGAGGGCGAGCCGCTTTGTCGGGACGTTATTTACTGCGATGGGAGCGTGTGAAGCAATAAGCGCTAAGCCGCCGGCTTTGACATGCGCCTGTAAATGCCCAGCAACCAACTGTCTTCCGTCCTCGTCTAACCCTGCCAAGGGCTCATCCAATATCCAGATGGGTTTTTTGTCTGCCAATATCTTCGCGAATGAGAGCCGTTTCGCCTGTCCCGTGGAAAGGTTTTGCGTCAATGTTGTAGCTTGTTCTGATAGGCCTGTGGTTTTTAGATCAATGTTCCAAAAGGCCGCCTCTTCATGGGCTCGCAGCCCAGGTTTGGCATAGGCGTCAGAGGGAAGGAATGAGACGCATTGCGGCGCCGTTACAAGCGCGCCGTCCAGCGTCCAACTCACATTACCATCCGCGGCTTGGCTCAAGCCCGCGCAGGTTCGGAGCAGAGAGGTTTTGCCAATACCATTTCCGCCGACCACCCAAAGAAGTTTGGGGCCGCTGAGCTCGAGACTTAAGTCTGAAATCAGCTGTCGTCCGCCTCTCTCGATTGAGACAGCGTCGAGGGATAATGTCGGTTTTCCGTACATGCGCCTCCTGTAGCGAGGCGGCTCTCTCATGTCACTCTTTGTGTCGCTATAACTTGAAGCCTACGCCCTTCATGTTATTTGCTGATTATGACGGAAACGCGCATCACACCCCCAAACCAAAATCGACGCCTCATTTGGATTGTTGTTTTAGGTCTTATGATGGCAGGTGGATTGGCGTTGATTTTCCAAGTCCTAAACCAAAATACGCAATTTTTCGAAAATCCTTCTGATGTCGTAGCTGAGGGGTTTGAGCCTAGGTCCGAAGTTTTTAAGATTGGGGGCCTTGTTGCTGAGAACTCTGTGGTAACAGAGGGTCTAAAAACTATGTTTCGCGTCGAAGATTTTGAGCGCGAAATGGCGCGGGAATTATCGGTAACCTATTCAGGGGCATTGCCGGATTTGTTTCGGGAGGGGCAGGGCGTTGTGGTATCGGGCCGGTTGACGTCGGATACCCATTTTCAAGCCGTTGAGGTTTTGGCGAAACATGATGAAAATTATCAACCTAAAGTGAATTATAGAGACAAAATTCCCTCTCGTTAAATTGGCAACCTTATGACCCAAGCTCCCGATATGATTATTGTAGGTGCTGGCCTTTCAGGGTTGCTCACGGCTTGGCGCTGTTTGGATGTAAATCCAGATTTGCAAATTGAAATAATTGAGGCCTCTGACAGGATTGCGGGGGATCATACCTGGTCTTTTAATCTGACAGATGTCGCCGAGCACTTGCAGGGTTGGATAAAGCCTTTCATTGCCTATCGCTGGGATAGCTATGATGTGAAGTTTCCAAAGCGGAAACGTACATTGGATATTCCATATTGCACAGGAAATTCAGACACGCTGCGAGCGTGTGTGCAGCTACACATAGACAGCGGGCGTTTGCGCCTCCGTTTGAATACAGCTGTTGAGAGTCTACACTCTGATTATGTAGTTCTCGAGTCTGGAGAGAAACTCGAGGCGCGGGGCGTGCTCGACGCGCGCGGTTTTGAACCCAATGACGATGTCTTTCTTGGCTATCAAAAATTTGTCGGCCACGTCATCAAGACGAAAGAGCCGCATGGGCTTGAGCGTCCCATTATCATGGATGCAACGGTTGAGCAGTTGGGCGGCTACCGTTTTGTCTATTGCTTGCCTTATTCTGAAACTGAAGTCCTTGTCGAAGATACATATTATACGGATGGGCCAGAGCTTCGCAGCCAAGAGGTCGATGCGCGTATTAAGGATTATATTCGGGATAATCTGAATGTGAGTGAATATGAGGTTGTTCGTAGGGAAAAGGGTGTGTTGCCGATAACTTTAGGCGTTCAAGATAGATATGACGCGGCACCTGCCCTAGGTATTCGAGGTGGTTTTTATCACGCTGTGACAGGGTATAGTTTTCCTGAGGCTTTGAAGAATGCTGATTGGATTGCCTATAAAATCGATCTTTTTGGGGAAGATTGGGACCACGAAACTTCTGATCATACTCTTCAAGTTAACCGCACCCAACATCGCCAAGACGAACGCTTCCTACGTCTCCTAAACCGTATGCTCTTTCGCGCCGCCAAACCCGAAGAGCGTTACTCCGTCCTGCAACGTTTCTATGGCTTAAACCAAGGTCTCATTGAGCGGTTTTATGCGGGGCAACTAAAATGGTATGATAAGGCTCGAATTCTAATCGGAAAGCCGCCTGTGCCCGTACATAAAGCACTCTATAATTTATCAGAGAAAGCCTTTATCAGGCGCGAAAGAGCGAAACGAGATTCTAAGTGACTTCATCCACATCATCAAAACCCACAGCTATCGTTGTTGGGGCGGGCTTTGGCGGCATTGCGCTGGCCATTCGCCTTCAAGCTATGGGCTTCCAAACGACGCTATTGGATAACCGCGATAAGCCAGGCGGCCGTGCCTATGTCTATGAGAAAGGCGGCTTTAAATTTGATGGCGGGCCGACGGTAATTACTGACCCAGATTGCCTAGAAGAATTATTTACCCTCGCAGGGCGGGAGATGAAAGATTATGTGGAGCTGCTACCTGTCGACCCTTTCTACCGCCTGCAATGGGAAGATGGCGAGGTGCTGGATTATAATAATGATCAAGATTTCCTCGAGGAACAAATCCGCGCGCGGAACCCAGATGATGTGGAAGGCTATCGCAAATTCCTCGCCTATTCGCAGGAACTCTACCGCGAAGGCTATGAGAAGCTAGGCACGACCGCTTTCCTAAAAATGAGCCAAATGTTTGCCGCTGCGCCGCAGCTCGTGAAGCTTCGCGCGGACCGTAGTGTTTACGCCCAAGTGTCCAAATTCGTGAAAGATGAAAAGACGCGTCAGCTCCTCTCTTTCCAATCGCTTCTTGTGGGCGGCAACCCCTTTGCGACTTCTGCGATTTACGGTCTTATCCATGCGTTAGAGCGCAAGGGCGGGGTTTGGTTCGCCAAAGGCGGCACAGGCGCGCTCGTCGCGGGGCTTGTCAGCCTATTTCAAGATATTGGCGGCGAGCTTCGCCTGAATAGTGAAGTCACCGATATTCACACCGAAGGCGACCGCGTAACGGGCGTGACAACGAAGGATGGTTGGAGCCAAGATGCCGACCTCGTCGCGTCAAATGCGGATGTCGTTCACACCTATCAAAAACTTCTGCGCAAGCATAAGCGCGGGCAGAAATACGGTAAGGCCCTCACTAAAAA
This sequence comes from uncultured Caulobacterales bacterium, assembly GCA_938001915.1. Classification (GTDB taxonomy): domain Bacteria; phylum Pseudomonadota; class Alphaproteobacteria; order Caulobacterales; family Maricaulaceae; genus Litorimonas. The sequence goes on from CALLBD010000026.1 coordinate 55,498, forward strand.
GCGTCACTCTATGTCGCTCTTTGTGATTTATTTCGGTCTCGATATCCCCACGCCAGAACATCTGAAACATCACATTATCCTGTTTGGGCAACGCTACAAGGAATTGATCGCGGAGATATTCGGGAAGGGCGGAAAGCTATCCGATGATTTCTCGCTCTATCTGCATGCGCCGAGCAAGACAGACGCGACCATGTCCCCCGAAGGGAAATCGGCCTATTATGTCCTGGCACCCGTGCCGCATCTGGGTCACGCAGATCTTGATTGGGATGAAATCGGGCCCGCTTATGCGCAGAAGATTTTAGACTACCTCGAGGTTCACGCCATTCCGGGATTGAACGACCATCTGGAAGTCATGCACACACTGACGCCATTTGGGTTCCGGGATGATATGAATTCACATCTCGGTAGTGCCTTTTCTGTTGAGCCAATCCTGACGCAATCTGCGTGGTTCCGCCCGCATAACAGGGATGATGTTATCTCCAATATGTATATAACGGGCGCTGGTACGCATCCAGGCGCAGGCGTTCCCGGCGTTGTTGGCGCGGCCAAAGCCACCGCTGGCGTAATTCAAGATGATTTCGCAGGTGTCTTGTCCAAACAAAACGGCAACGGCGATTGGCCCTCAAATTCATAACTTGCTTTTCATTCTTCATCAAAAGGTACACAAATGTCTGATCTTTCCATGTCTAATGCCGTAAGTGCTTTGCCAAAACTTGTCGGCAATCTTGAACATATTCTGCGCAAGGCAGAACAAAATGCTGAAGAGCGCGGGATTGATATGGAGGTTTTGCTTAATTCGCGTCTCGCGCCAGATATGCATCCACTTTATAAGCAAGTTCTCATGGTTTGTGATTTGGCGAAAATGGCACCCTATCGCATCGCAGGGCTCACGCCGCCGAAATATGATGATAGTGAGCGCACATTAGATGAGCTTTATGGTTTAATTGAAAAGACCAAAGCTGATGTAGCAGCGGTGACGCCCGATCAATTAGATGGACGCGAAGACGTCGAGTTTATGGTGAAATTAGGTCCGCGCGGGGACGTGCCATTCACGGGCATTGTCTATTTATCATCATTCACACTTCCGAACCTGCATTTCCATATTACAACCGCTTATAATATCCTGCGCCATAACGGCGTGCCGCTCGGTAAGTTCGATTATTTCGGCGGCAGTTTGTAGGCTTTTACCGTAGGCAAGCGACAACGCTTACTGCCCGTGTTGAAACTTTGGTTTCAACAAGGAAACAGCCAAATTCTTATCATAAGGCAATTAGGACGTGCCCGCAGATGTGTCTTCTCGATGGAGGCGAAACGTCCGCAATCGACCCTGTGAGTCGATTGCAGTGTAGCGCCGAACGGCTAAGTCGTTCGGTGTGCAATGTTAGAGTTATAGGCAAGTTGAATTCCTCACTGCCTATCGAGAGGTCAGCCGAAACTAAAATATAAAACAGGACGTGCCCGCAGATGTGTCTTCCCGATGGAATACCAAAGGGTAGAAGAAGTTTTGTTTTACGCGAAGACTCGTGGAATTGGCTTACAGCCAAATCCACAGCGTGCATTTTTTGCAGAGCAAAAATTGCACTATCTGCGGCGATGGTTTTTGAAGAAACGGCCGGTGCAACCCCAGAGTTGGCCCACTTGGAACCACTGGTCGGCTCTCGTTCCTAAAGCCCCGGCACAGTCCACACTCTCACATGCAGATGCTCAGACCCATCGTCTCTCGAACCAGCAAGTAAGCGCTCACCTGTCCATTGCTCGAAAGAACTTCATCAACCTATCACACCTTTCGGCGCTGAGGATTATTCTCTATGTTTTTGTATTAAGAGTCTGAAAAGATGAAATTTTTGATTTTTTGAAACGAGGAAAGACATTTAATATGAGTGATTTTAAGTGGCCCCGCCTTGCCCCTTGTTCGCTCTGTCATTCTGCTTTCCATAGCTCGCAAACCAACCTATCCAATATTTATGGATTCTGTTGCTGCACATGGAAACGCCTCAATCAAAAAAGGCTCTAAGTCTTTTGCGCTGGCGAGCCGTGTATTGCCGCCAGCTCTGCGCGACGACGCGGCGATGCTTTATGCGTGGTGCCGCTATTGCGATGACGTAATTGACGGGCAGGAAATGGGCCATGGCCAGATTGAGGATTACAAAATTGGGCAAGGCGCGCGCCTCGAAATGCTGCGAATTAAAACCCGCGCTGCGCTAAATGGGGAGCCTACAGAAGACCCTGTTTTCAAAGGTTTAGCGCGTGTTGTTAAAACGCACGAAATAGATCATCGTCACCCATTTGATTTACTCAAAGGGTTTGAGATGGACGCGGAAGCGCGTGTGTATAAGTCTGTGGATGATATTCTGGATTATTCTTACCACGTCGCAGGGGTCGTTGGGGTGATGATGGCCAATATTATGGGCGTGCGGGATGCGGCGACCCTCGACCGCGCCAGTGATTTGGGGCTGGCATTCCAGTTGACGAACATAGCCCGCGATGTGATTGATGATGCCAAAGCGGACCGTGTCTTTGTTCCGCAAGATTTATTGTTGGGGGCAGGCGCGCCTGTGAATGCTGGGGATCAACTCGACCGCGCCAATTGGCCCGCGCTCCACAAAGCGGCCTGCGCGCAGTTAGATATAGCCGAAAAATATTACGCCAGCGCGAAAGTTGGGATTAAAGAGCTCGATTTCAGATGCGCCTGGGCCATCAGCGCGGCGCTGAAAGTCTACCGCGAGATTGGCGAAAAATTGCGTGAGGGCGGCCCAGAGGCATGGGAAGGCCGCGTCGGTGCGAGTGGCAAGCGGAAGGTGGCTTTGGCGCTGGGCGCGGTTGGCCCTGCTTTGCGGCGGAAGTCTGTGGGGATGACGTCGCGTGATGGTTTCTACGAGAGGCCTTAAAGTTTATGGAGTTTGTAATAAAGGTCCTAGGCACGGAGGCCTAGGATGACGTTTCTTTTTTTAAATATAGTTTTTTGGCTCTTCAATTTTTTTGTCATCCTAGGGCTTGTCCCTAGGACCTTTGGTTCTAGACTTAAGAAATGAAATGTCCTTGCGTCTACATGTTAGCCTCATCGAAAAACGGTAGCCTGTATCTCGGTGTCACAAGTGATTTGCCTAGCCGTATGCAAGATCATCTTGAAGGGCGTGGTTCTAAACATGCTACGAAATATCAAATTCGCCGCCTTGTTTGGTTTGAATCATTCGACGATATGCCAACTGCCATTCAAAAAGAGAAATCGTTGAAGCGGTATAAACGGCAATGGAAAATCAATTTAATTGAAGAAAATAATCCGCAATGGTTACCGCTTGATCCAACAACGGGTGAGTTTGTCCCTTTTGAGTTTGGGTAGTCAGTCGTAACAATTGTCATCCTTGGCCTTGTGCCAAGGACCTTTGATGCAATTCCAAAGTTTATACTAAGGGTCCTAGGGACAAGCCCTAGGATGACGGATGTTTTTTCACAAACTTGCGGAAAATCGCTTCGAGCTGTTTAGTATGTTTAGAGTATTCAAAGTTAAGACCTTCAGCATAATGCAGGGACGCGGCGAAATCATGCGCGGTCATTTTTCCATTGTATTTTTTAAGAAGTGAAACGCCTGACAACCGTGTACAAAACCCCATTCTTGCACAAGCTTCAGCTAATGCTCGGTCTATCATCTCTGCCGTTTGCATCTAATCCTGCTCCTACACCCACTTCACCAGCCAATGGATATTCTCCTCACTTGCTTGGACATTACATCGTTGAGCTATGAGAATATAACTGACGATGGTTTAAAGCCTAATCCATATCTCGAAAATCACGGATAATTTCGGCCTCTTCGGTAGGCGCGTTTAAATCACCGTCAGTTTCAGCCTCTAGGCCCGCCGCGTCAACGTCAAGCCAGTCATGTACTGCCGCTACTATCTCCCGCGCATTTTCGAGGGATGTCGGGTGGTCAATTTTTCGGATTGGAAATGCCCAGAAGACATTGTCACGCTCATCGGACAGTCTTTTTGCCACTGACAATAATCCGTTTTTTTTTGCAACGGGGGAGGTTTGAACGGCTTCCCTATATTTGAAGAAAAGAACGGCTTGCGCAGGTTTTCTATTTCCCTTCGCAGTTGTCTTCTCATGCAAACCTAGTCCGGTGAAATATTGCAATGGGAAAATGGTTGACTTGGTCTGCGTTTGTTTGGTGTTTTTAACGGCGATTATGTCTTTCTAACGATTAAACTCGATCAAAAATCCGCGGCGACGTGGCCGGGTTAAATCCCGCCAAAAACTAATGACAATAATAGTAGCAAGAATGAGAACCAGATTGAAGCCCAGGACCAAGGCAATAAGGCCGCCCGTTACAATCGTGAAATTTACAATAGGCTTGTCACGCTTTGGCTTGCTCTCTTCATATTCAATCACACATTCATTGTGGGACATATGTTGGATTTTATAGGCCATGTAATGGCCCCAAAATTGTCTGAACCGAGGATTTAGTCAAGCAGACAGTCAATCACCGCAGCCGTCTGCACCTACCCCTGCGCCTCCAACCACTTCTCAAGCCAGTGAATATTATACTCACCCGCTTGGAAATCTGGATCATCGAGTAGGGCCTG